>CANHDW010000007.1 GCA_947459525.1 Candidatus Caenarcanales bacterium | reverse complement strand
TAGTAAATAAGAAAATCTCAAAGAATGAGGATAAAAGTAAAGTCACAGATTTAAAAATTATTACGGATAAAAAAATTTATATTATTGAAATTAAATCATTGAAATTAAACTATCACTTCGCACTTAAAGATATTTATGATGAAGATAAAATAGAAACGAACATAAAAAAGCTTGCAGAGGGTGTCATTCAGCTTTACAGTGAGAGCCTAGCTTTTAAACAGTGTAATACTGAAATTGTCTCGAAGGAAGCCACTAAAACTAAAAAGGAAGCTGAAGTTATACCAATATTAGTCATTTCAGATCAAGCTTTTAGTTTAATTAGTACTTCAAACAAAGATGGGAACAGTATCTTAAAAGAAGAAATAACTAGGCTTGCTATTAAACATAACCTTTTAAATCCAGATAAAAAAAAGTGTGTGAAAAATACAAATAATGAAACTACGCAACAGGCTCTAGATTTTAATTTCTATATATTGCCGTTAGGATGTCTAGAAAGAAATTTCAATCGCCTAAAAAATAATGAGATTAACCTAGAAGATGCCTGTTATAAAAGTCATTCTAGGACTGTATTCTTTGATTACGATGAAAGTAAAGATATAAATAGACCAAGCTTAGATCCTGATAGTGAAAATTCCAATGGTTATTATGATGAAGCGTTTGATGAGTTAATGAAATTTTAAAATAAGAAAATCACCTAATTAACCTATCTCATAATAATTTAAAGTGCCGATAGAGATTACTATGTCAATAACAAGCATTAGTAGTTCATCTATACCAGCTAATTACTCCAATCCTAATGTAGCAAGAATTTCAGGAGCTAATTCTGGAGGACGTCCCCTAGCACCTCTTGGTGCTGCTCGCCCACCACATGAACCACCAAAACTCAGCAAAGAAGCAGAGGCTAAACTAACAAGCTTAGCTAAAGAACTCGGCTTTAATAATGCTAAAGACTTAGGACGTACTATCTTCGAAGCACATAAAAATGGTGACAAAGATTTTTTATCAACACTAAATTCAGCTTCAAATAAGCTATTCGGGCAAGATTTTAAAGATGCATTAGGTATAAAACCACCGACTTATCGTCCACATGGACCACAAAAGCGCGATGGTGATAATGATTTTAACGGTAGCCCTGTTTTAGTAGATCAAACGGCTTAAGTCTCACCCTCGATAAATCGGTAAAATAAACTTAAAAGCACTACCCTGTCCAAGCTCACTCTCACACCAGATCTTACCACCATGAGCTTCGATAATCTGCTTAGAGATCCACAAACCAAGTCCAGTACCACCGATTTTACGTGTATCACTGTTATCTACTCGCATAAAACGTTCAAAAACCTGTCCTAAATTCTCTTTAGGAATACCCATCCCATTATCACTAATGGTTACAGAGATTTCATCAAAAAAATTCTCGGGGCTAGCTGCCGTTACTATATCTATTTTACAGTTAATTACTTTTCTATCTGGCTTAGAAACCTCTATTGGTGAATACTTTATGGCATTCGAGAATAAATTATGAAATACCCTCTCTACAGCGACTACGTCACAGAGTATATAGGGCATATCAGAATTCACAGACCATTTAACAGAATATGGTTTATGCTGATCCTGAATCTCACCCCATGCTTTTCTTGCAAGAGTCGATATCTCAACTGCCTCGAAATCGCTAAGAAATAATTCATCATTTGACTCTAAGCGTGATAAATCAAGAAAATCATCTATTAGACCAGCGAGCTTTTTAGAAGCTTGATAGATTTCTTCTAGATATTTTTTTGTAAGCTCAGGGCTGTATGAAGCATTTAATAAAAGCTCACTAAAACCTAATATCGCAGACATCGGAGTTCTTAATTCATGCGAGACGGTGCCTAATATCTGGGTCTTGTTTTCATTAAGCTTCACTAATCTTTCATTATTTAACTGAATATTCTCTAAAGCTGATAATAAAGAAATTTGCTCTAAGATAAAATTCATCATTCTATTTAAAAGCTCTAGATCCTTCTCAGGGATGGTGTCAGTGGACTGATCCTGATTTTCAGCTTCTGCATTTTTAGCTGAATTACTAGCTGTTTTAGTTCGGCTAAAAACAGTAAAGGCAGAACTAAGATGGCCTTCTGTTTCTTTGTGTATGTAATAAATCTTTTTAAATTCACTAGTATCAGACTCAGTGCTGGGAAATTTAGCTACTTTGTTATCGTTTTTCAGTGAATAATATATTTTCCCTTCGTAACCAGAAAGATAGAAATAAGCGAAGTCAGCATTTTGAGAAGAAAATTTCTCTACTAATAATTTACAGGTCTTATTTGCGAGTTCTACAAAATTTTTAACATTTAAGATATCAATAAATTCAATTAAATTTTTGGCATCATTATTAGGCATTGCACTAGCTTTTCTATCTCAGTAGGGTTTGAAAAATATGGTATTTAGTCTTTTTCGATGAATCCTTAAGTTGCGAGCTTAACAGCAATATCATACAATTAAATACGATTATGGATTGGAATCTAATATCTAAAATTCTGCTGCCTGAATTTATTATTCTTGGTGCAGTGCTTATAACAATTTTACTCAGTCTGATAGATAAGACTAAAAAATATACTGGATTAGTAGCGACCTTCGCACTACTTCTAGCAGCTTTAGTGGCAGCGATTAGCACTCAGGGCGAGGAAGTTACTAAGATCCTAAATTCAGCTTTTATTTCTGATTCACTTTCTAGATACTTGAGGGTTTTAATGTATGGCATAGCCGCTCTCATCGCCTTGGCTGCGACTAAGTACATAGAAAAATTTGAAAGCCCAGCCGAGTATTTTCCTATATTCTTGACTGCCACGCTAGGAGCGGGTTTCCTTGCTGGCGTAAACGATTTTCTTACTTTGTTTATTGGGCTTGAAACACTTGGACTAAGCGCTATTCTCTTAGTTTCCTACTCTAGAAAACTTCAAAAATCTAATGAATCTGCGATTAAATATCTTTTAACCGCAGCGGTAGCTACAGGTATCTTACTGTTTGCGATTTCCTTACTCTATGGAATAACAGCTTCTACTAATTTCGCCCAAGTAGCAAGTAGAGTAGTACAGTTAGAGTCGATATCTCTGCTTTCTGCACCTTTGAAAATATTAATATCAGGCTTGCTAGTATCGGCGATCGCCTTTAAACTAGCAGCAGCTCCTTTCCATAATTGGACGCCAGATGTTTATTACGGCGCGCCGACTTCTAGCACTCTTTTCTTATCAGTCATTTCTAAAATAGCTGGTTTTGCAGTAGCGATAAGAGTCTTCGGAACAGTCTTTCATAATGAATTCCTTTTACCGATGCTTTCTATCATCGCCGTACTTTCTATAATCGTTGGCAATTATGTAGGTATCATTCAGATTATCAGTAGAGGTTCAGTTAAAAAACTTTTAGCCTATTCTTCTATAGCTCAATCTGGTTATTTATTAGTTGCACTTGCTTGCCTGAGACTAGAAAGCGTTGGTTCTTTACTTCTGTATATCACTATTTATGCGATCATGAATACCTGTGCTTTCGCTTGCGTAATATATTTTGAGCAGGAGACTGGTAGTGATAGTATCTTTGACTTCGCTGGTTGGATTCAGAAAAAACCTATTCTAACCATTATTTTTTCTATCGCTCTTTTTAACCTAGCAGGCTTACCATTTATTCCAGCTGGTTTTATCGCTAAATTCTTCCTCTTCTCCACATCATTTAGTTCAGGGCTAGTTTATGCACCATATTTAGTTATCATCGCTTTAATTGGTTCAGTTATAGCTCTTTTCTATTATCTATATTTAGCTAAATTAATGATAGTAGATGAACCTTCCTTCGCTTTAAAGCAGTTAGAGACTGTAGAGCTAGTCGCTGTAACAGAAGAGGGTAAGACTAAATGTACATATTCTTATGATCCAGCAAGGCTTACAGCGATGCTATCTGTGGGTGTATTAATCATTGTAAGTATTTTTGGAATGGATTACCTTCAAGGCGTCTCTGAGATGGCTATCTATAAGATAGGTGTTTAAGCGCATGGAGGATAAAAAACTTAAACTCTTAGAAAAAGATTTAACTGATACAGATTTGGAATTTTACTTAAAGCAGGAACTTGTCGCTGTAGACTGCGAGATGATGGGTCTAAATGTTTATCGTGATAGACTGTGCCTAGTGCAGATTTCTGACGATGATCGTAATGTAAGATTAGTTAAAATTGAACAAGGGCAAGATTTAGCACCTAATTTACAGAAACTATTTGAAAATGAAAATGTACTTAAGCTCTTTCACTTTGCTAGAACTGATGTGGCTTGGTTAAAATTCTGGCTGAATATCAGAGTTAAAAATTACTTCTGCACGAAGATAGCGAGTAAAATCGCTAGAACTTATACTGACAAACACGGCTTAAAAGATCTCTGTAAAGAGGTTATCGGCAAAGATATTAGTAAAGCTCAGCAAAGCAGTGACTGGGGTGGTTCTTACTTAAATAAAGATCAGCTTAATTACGCCGCAAATGATGTTTATTTTCTACCTGAAATTTACAGAACTCTGCGCACTATGCTAGTCAGAGAGGGGCGTTTAGAATTAGCAGAAAAAGCGATTAAATGCATAGATACTATGACTGAGCTTGATAATCTTGGTTATTTAAGCATTCTAGAGCACTAGAATTGAGCCTGCTCATCAAGCATAAATCTTTTTTTCATTAATATCTTCCCTGCTGGTGCGAGCTTCTCTAAGTCTTCCATCCCAGCCCAAAAGATATCATCTATCTCTGCTGCTGCCTGTATTTCACCCAAATAATCAAAGCTAAAACAATTCATTATCACTATTCTAGGCTCTTCAAAGCCGTAGGCTTCTGCCTCAAAGCGAGCAAAAAGCTTTATAGACGAAGGTATAATATCTATCGTTATTTCTTCTTTACATTCTCTGATTAAAGCTTCTTCCAAACTCTCACTTGGATTTATTTTCCCACCTGGAAGATAGTAGTGTTCACGTCCACGTGAGCGACACATTAGGACTTTATTTCCTTCTTGAATTATTCCAGCAACTACTTCAAATTTAATCATAGATGACTGCCTTTTACGGACTTTTTGAATTGCTATACTTAAGTTTTGCATAATGAACCTTACAAAATCAAATATCGAAAAAGATCAAATCGATTTTCCTGCTTTAAAAAATATAGTTTCACGCTTTAAACAAGCACGCATACTGGTCATCGGTGATTTAATCGTCGATGAATATCTGAGAGGAACTCCTGAAAGAATATCTAGAGAAGCCCCTGTAATTATTCTTCAATATATTAATTCACGCTTTACTTTAGGAGGCTCTGCTAATGCTGCAAGTAACCTCGCTAGCCTTTCTGCTAAAACCAGTTTAATGGGTGTAGTCGGAGAAGATAAAACAGCAGAACGCTTAAGAAATCTCTGCAAAGAAAGGGATATAGAACTTTATTACTGCATAGACCCTAGCCGCCCTACCACGCTTAAAACTAGAGTTATCTCTAGCTCTAGCTCTGATCCAGACACTGGGACAGTTTTAAAACAGCAAGTATTAAGAATAGATCATCAGATTAAAGATAAACTAAATAACGAACTCAGTAAAAAGCTTTTGGAATCTCTGAGAGATACTATTCAAGACTATGATTTAATTTTACTCTCGGATTATGGCAGTGGTGTGCTACACGAGGAAAATGTAAAAGAAATTATAGATTTAGCTAAGTACCATCAAAAAAAAGTCGTAGTCGATAGTAATGGTAAATTTTCTAAATATGCTGGTGCTTACTGTCTTACCCCTAATCAGCCAGATGTAGAAGCTACACTCGGGTGGAAGATTAAAACCGAAGAAGATCTATTTAAGGCGGGTCTAGAATTATTAAATTTAATCGGCACAGAGCAAATGCTTATTACTAGAGGTGCTAAAGGCATGGTTCTATTTACTAAATCAGAAGATGGCGTAAAAGCGGATCTAATCCCAGCTTTTAATGTAAGTGAAGTTTTTGATGTAAGTGGTGCTGGAGATACCGTTTCAGCCTGTTTTTCCTTAGCTCTAGCAGTCGGTGCGACTAATTTAGAGGCTACTCTTTTAGGAAATATCGCAGCTAGTATAGTGGTGAGAAAATATGGCACGGCGACGACGAATGTAGATGAACTCTTACACGAGTTGGATTTTAAGGAAAAAGCTATTTCTGTTTAATGGTAAAATTATCCATTCTCACCTATGAAAAAAAAGGCTCTAATTTCTGTTTTCGATAAATCTAAACTAGAAGAACTTTTAGAAGTTCTTGATACTGAATATGATTTTATCAGTAGCTCCGGCACAGCGGCTTTCATCAAGGCTGTTGGTTATAAAGTGACTGAGGTTCAGGATCTTAGTAATTTTCCAGAGATACTTTCAGGTAGAGTAAAAACATTACATCCGAAAATTTTTGGAGCCATTCTTTATGACAGAAATAATCACCAGCACCTAGAAGAAATAGAAAAAGAGAATATAGTATCTATAGACCTTGTTATCGTTAATCTATATCCTTTCGCAGAAGTCACTAAAAACCTTTCACAGAGTGATATGGATCTAGATAAAGCTATAGAAAATATAGACATCGGCGGACCTAGCCTTTTAAGAGCAGCTTCTAAAAATTTCAGACACGTTATCACACTATCTAATCCTGATCAATACGATGCTTTTACTGAGAGGTATAAAAGTAAATCTCTAGATCTAAATTATAGAAAACAGCTAGCTGCTGAGACTTTCAGAATGACCAGCGCCTATGATGCTGTAATAGAAAGATTTCTAGCTCAAGCTAATGCTGATTCATTTAAAACTACTGGTGAAGTCGACTTGACGGCAGAAAATTTACTACCAGAAAAGCTTACTTTAAATTTAGAAAGAGTTAAAACCTTAAGCTATGGTGAAAACCCTCATCAGCAGGCTGGTCTTTATGTAGAGTCTAATTCAAAATATCGCGGGCTTGCTGATGCAAATAAACTACATGGAAAGGATTTGAGTTTTAATAATTTACTTGATCTTTCTGCTGCCTACAATATCGTCCAAGAATATGGTCCAGAGATTCCTTGTGCCGTTATCGTTAAACACAATAATCCTTGCGGTGTCGCTATAGCTCCTAATATCACCTTAGCCTTTATAGAAGCCCTTGCAGCAGACTCTGTAAGTGCCTTTGGTGGAGTGGTAGCTTTAAATAATCCCGTAGACATAGCTTTAGCGAATGAATTAAGTCAAATTTTCCTAGAAGCAGTTATAGCTCCGAGCTTCACCCCTGAAGCGTTTGCGATACTCACCCAGAAAAAAAATATCAGATTAATAGAGCATCCTAATTTTAAAAATTCTCAGAATCTTTTAGATATTAAAAAAATTGATGGTGGTTTCCTTATACAAACAGCTAATCATCAGCTTATAGACCAGACTTTATTAAAAACCGTTACTAAGACCACTATAGACGAAAGCCTATGGGTGGATCTCATACTAGCTTTAAAAGTGGTTAAGCACGTTAAATCTAATGCTATAGTGACGACTCAAGGCGGCAGAACACTAGGAATTGGTGTAGGCCAGACGAATAGAGTAAAGTCAGTAGAAGATGCTCTACGTAATTTTGATTTAGATACCAGAGGAGCAGTTATGGCTTCTGACGGTTTCTTTCCATTTGCTGACAATATACACCTCGCTGCCCAAAACCATATAGCTGCGATTATTCAGCCTGGTGGTTCTATTCGTGATGAAGAAGTTATTAAAGCCTGTGATGAATTAGGGATCGCTATGGCATTTACGCAGATAAGACACTTTAAGCATTAAGGGGATGTAGCGGAAGCTCCTATTTCTGCGTTTTTGCCCGCCTTATGATCCTGTTTTAAACTTTAAAAACTCTCTTATAAATTCATCTAAAACTTCCGTACCATTGATTACAGCATCAACATCACGGGTCTCATACTTAGTTCTATGATCCTTAACCCTGCCCTCATCAAAGACGTAAGAGCGAATAGCATTCCCCCAAGAAGCATTTAAAACTTCTCCTTTAAGCTCAGCAAGCTTCTTCTGCTCTTCTTCTTCCTGTAAAGCAAGAAGTTTAGACTTGATCTGCTCTATAGCTCTATCTTTATTCTGAGCTTGGCTGCGCTCTTGAGTACATTTCACAGCGAACCCGGTAGGTATATGCCTTACCCTAACAGCTGTCTCGACTTTATTTACATTCTGCCCGCCCGCTCCACCAGAGCGCATAGTAGTAATTTCTAAATCAGATTCTTTAAAACCTTTTAGTTCAGTAGAACTATCGATTAAAGGACAGACTTCAACCCCCGCAAAACTGGTCTGCCTGCTATCAGCAGAAGATTTAAATGGTGACTTACGTACTAAACGATGAACGCCTTTCTCCGCCGAAAGATAACCATAGGCATAAGGACCAGAAATTTTTAAAGATGCTGATTTAATCCCTGCTTCCTCACCATCAGATCTATCTAAAAGCTCTACTGTAAAGCCTTTAGTAATTTCCGCCCAGCGTGTATACATTCTTAAAAGAATCTCTGCCCAGTCTTGAGCATCAGTACCACCAGCACCAGCATTGATATTTATAATCGCAGATGATTTATCATAATCCCCAGACATCATCAGGAGAAACTCGTAGTCCTCTAATTCTGTTAATAATTTAAAATATTCTTCGCGAATTAATTCATCTAGATCTTGCTTTTCGAGTTCTTCTTCAGTCTCAGCTAGCATCTCCTGCATAGCTAAAAAATCCTCTAAACGCCTTGCCCAAGAGTCTATTTTATCTATCTGCTCTTTTTTAAAACTAATCTCTTTGGATATAGCTTGAGCCTCGCTGACATTATTCCAAAAGCCCTCTACCAAGGTCTTCCCCTCTAAAATCTTTAATTCTTCTTTGAGCTCATTAAGGTCAAAGACACTCCTTGATTGAATTATATTTACTAGAGATTATTTCTGAATCTATAGCTATTTGAAGATCTTCTGGCATAGAGGGCTTATTTTAGCAGGAAAAGTTTATGTACGTTGGGACTGCTCGCAAAACTGTAATTTCTGCATTTTTGAGCAGTCCCATGTTAACTAGACTATATAAGAATAAATTTTTAGGATTAGATTTATAATTTAGTAATTCCACCAAGCAAAGTTCTATCCCAATGCTCACAGACTACAGTAAAATACGAAAGATACACAAGAAAAAGTTCTCTGAACAAGAAAGAGCTTGGTGCCAATTTTTCAGTGATGAAGCTCTTGCTACTTTTATGGCTTCATTTATTAAGCTCAATAAAGAAGAAAATCAGACAATCCGAATTTTAGATGCTGGTGCAGGAGATGGAATTCTTGCTTATGCTGCCGTACAACGCTGCTTAGATTTAGGTTATAAAAATATTGAAGTCTGTTTATATGAAATTGACAAAGACTTGATAAAGCTTATAGATAGTAATTTTAAGTTTCTCCTTAAAAAACTGCCTAAGACGAAAATAAGCTTGAAATACCATATTTTTAATAAAGATTTTTTAAACTTTGATCCCAAGCACAGTAACAGTTTTGATATCGCAATTATTAACCCTCCGTTTAAAAAAACTCGCTCTAGTAAACAAGATACTGTTGCACAAAATGAAATTCTACAATCATGCGAGCAAAAGATAAATACAACAAGCCTATATACTAATCACTATGTTGATTTCATGAGCCTTTGCCTTGACTATCTCAATCATTCTGGACAACTCATTTCTATAACACCTAGGAGTTTTACTTCTGGAGCTTATTTTAAAAACTTTAGAAATAAATTACTAAAAGAATCTAACTTAGAAGCTGTTCATCTCTTTTCATCAAGAAAAAGTATTTTTAAAAATAATTCCATTTACCAAGAAAATATCATTTGTAAGTTTATTAAGGGAACCAAGCAGAATTCATCAATTTCGCTATCCTGCTCTATTGATATGGACTTCAATAAATCTTTTACTCAGAAGAAATTACCTAATAAACTTCTAATCAAATCCTTTGTAAATGATAATTTCATATTCATACCAGAGAATAATGCTCAAGCTAAAGCTATCAAGGAGTTGCAAAAATTTGAAGATGGATTTGATAATTTAGCTTTGTCAATTAATACCGGTCCAGTAGTGCCTTTTAGAGCAAAAGGTCTTTTATCTAAAGTTAAACATAAAAATTCCATCCCTCTGCTGGGGCTTAATAATGTGGAGATGCTGGCTGTAAACTGGTCAGAATATAATAAAAATGACTGGGCTATATTATGTAAGACCCAAGAAAAGCTTAAATTAGTTAAAAACTCTTTCGTTGTTCTACTCAGAAGGTTCGCTCCTAAAGATAGCCCTAAAAGGATCATAGCTGCTGTTATTAATCCCGAGGATTTTAATTCTGATTTTCTAGGAATCGAAAATCACTTAAATTTAATTTCAAAAAATGATAGAGAGTTCACTAAATATGAAGCTTACGGACTTGCAGCTTTTCTTAATTCAAGCCTTGTTGATAATTACTTCAGATCCCTTTCTGGAAGCACACAGATTAATAAAAATGAGCTATTAACACTACGGTTACCTAGCCTGAAACAGTTAAGCCAGCTTGGTAAGAAACTTTTGAAAAAAGCTGGGGGATTTGACCAGAATATTATTGATGAGCTTTTTGGGCGTTTATAATTATCAATATGACATATTATCTTAATGAATCAGTAAATAAATTAAAAAAAGTTATTCATACAACCCAAACTACATATAGCATCGCAGAGATTCTCTCTTTATATAGAGATAATGAATTAATTTTAAGACCCCAGTATCAAAGGTTTTTCCGCTGGTCACCTTTACAGAAAGCAAAATTAATTGAATCTATACTTCTTGAGATTCCCATGCCAATTTTCTTCGTATATTCAACCAGCAAAGGAACATTTGAGGTTATAGATGGACTGCAAAGACTGTCTACTATCTTTGAATTTATAGCTCAACCAATTACAGAAGGTCCAAAAAGCTTTCTAAGAGATGAAAACGATAATTTTAAAGAAGCCTTAAAATTAAATCTTACTGAAAGTAAACTTGAATTTGAAAATTTAGGATGGCATGATTTAGGCATAGAATTACAGAGAAAATTTAAGCAGTATCGCTTAGTTCTTAGTGTTATTAAAGACACTAGCGAAGAAAATACTAAATATGACTTATTTCAGAGACTGAACAGTGGTGGTACTCCCCTCTCTGGGCAAGAATCACGAAACTGTCTTATGATAATGCTCAAAGATGGACTCTATGAATTCATTTCAGGATTAAGGGAATCAACAGACAGTTTTAAAGAAATCATTGATATAAGTGAAAATCAAAAATATCAGTCTTATCCAGATGAATTAGCAACATGGTTTTCAGCCTTATTTATTTATGATGACTATTCTGGTAATAAAAATCAAAACAGCGAAGAATACCTTGATGCGGTAATTAAAAATCATTTCACTAAAATAATTGAGCATAAAATTAATATAAAAGAATGCTTTACTTTCACAATGACTACTCTTAACAAACTCAAAGGGAAACAAGCCTTTAAAATGCTCTCCAGCAAAGGCATTGAATCAGGTGCTTTTAATTTGACTTGTTTTATAGCTCTCTCTCTTTATTTTATTTCAATATATAAAAAAAACAATCTAGTTCCAGAAGAATTAGATCAAGAAACATTAGAAAAGGATATTAAGACAATGAAAGAATTTGTTACAAGTAAACCTCGAGGGATTAGAACCATCGCTTTTATACCAGAGCTTAGTAGGAAAATTAATGAACTCTGCTAATGCTATTGATTTCAATAATGTTGATTTGGACGAAGAACTTGCTGCCATAAAAAAAGACTTGGATCAGGGTTTTCTGCACTTTAAAGACATTAATAGTGAGCAGAATAATAGATATATAGGCTACTTTGTTCTAATCTTAGCTACTAATATTGAGGGCTTTACTTCGAGCTGTTTACACGAAATTACCAAAATGAAAAATATTTCACAGAAAAATTTAGAAACTCGTCATCTGAATGCCCTTAATGTACTTCATTTTTTTGGCTCCTTTAACACAAAAGATACCCCCTACGAGCAAAGAGGATTTGAAAGCCCAGATATTAAACTTGCACATGAATTATTAACTAATTTTATCGAAAAAAACATCGTGAATGAAAAGAATTTGAAACTTAAACGGTTTCATTTTCCAATGAATCAGTGGACCAAGCTGCTATCCATATATTCAATTAACAAGAATCTTAGTGAAAACCTTGAGGAAACCATAAAAGAGATTCTAGAGAAGCGTCACCCCTTGGCTCATGGAAGGCGAGGCATCAGTATCGACCAATCTTCCCTGCAAAAATACCATGAAGCAACATTAGAGTATTTAGAATTAATCAAAACTAATACAGACGATCTTCTTTACCGATGTTCAGGATAAAAACTCCATGCGCCTAAATAAATTCCTAGCCGATCAAGGACTCTGCTCCCGCAGACAAGCTGACATAAAAATCAGTCAAGGATTGGTTTCCGTAAACACCATTACCGTAAGCCTAGGCTGCTGCCTAGAGAGTGGTGACAGGGTTCATTACGCAGGTAAAGAATATATCTATAATCCAGAAAGCTTACAGAGATTAATTTATTTAGCATTAAATAAACCAGCTGGCATAGAATGCACCTGCAATGAAGAAATAGAAGGGAATTTAATTCATTTTTTAGAAAAAAATACTAAATTTCAAGAATTGAAAAAGTTACTTACAAGTAATCAGAGCAGCCTGAAAGAAAGCACACCTCAACTTCGCCTCTACCCAATCGGCAGACTAGATAAGAACTCACGAGGCTTACTGATTCTTACTAATGATGGTGATATAACGCATAAACTCAGCCATCCTAAATTCGAGCATGAAAAAGAATATTTAGTTACAGTAGATAAGCCAATCACCAAGAAGTTTTTAAAAGATTTAAGTGCTGGAGTTGAGATTATAATTAAAAAAAATGGCATTAAAGCGAGAACTTTACCATGCCTAGTGAATCAAGAATCAGAGACATCCTTTAAAATCATTCTAAAACAGGGTTATAAAAGACAAATCCGCCAATCCTGTAAAGTTTTAGGCTATGAAGTGCTAGATTTACTACGTTTTCGTATCGCAAAATTAAATTTATACGAATTATCACTAGATGAAGGTGAGTTCGAGCTAGTAGATAATTTATACTATTGATTGATGCAACGAAAGATTTTAAGAATTCTTAAAAACAAAGTAGTGATAGCCATATTAATTGGGCTTTTAGCTTTACCGTTTTTATTCCGCCTTTCAGTACCTATATTAAATAGGATATTAGGGGCTCCATCTCTAGATATTTTAGAGAATTACCAGCCTATAGGTAGTATAGAAGTCTACGACTATAAAGATAAATTAGCTGGAGTGCTTCAGGGAGAGGAGGATAGGCAGGTTATACAGTTAGACCAAGTCTCAGACTTAGCAAAAAAATCCATTCTAGCTGCTGAAGACAGCCAGTTTTTTAAACACTCGGGATTTAGTTTAACTAGTTTACTTAGAGCTGTAATCACGAATATTAAAGCTGGAAGAGTAGTTCAGGGTGGTAGTACTCTTACGCAGCAGATGGTTAAAAATCTTTTTATACGCGAAGATGAAAGATATCAGAGAACTTTAAGAAGAAAGGTTATAGAGCTTCTTATCGCTCTTGAAGTAGAAAGTAAATACTCCAAAGAAAGAATACTTGAGATATATCTAAACCAAGTCTATTTCGGCAATTTAGCTTATGGTATAGAGAGAGCAGCGCAAAGATATTTTAGTAAACACGCAAGTAAGTTAGATTTATTAGAATCCACTTATTTAGCTGGGTTATTAACGGCTCCTAGTCATCTTTCTAAAAATTTAAAAGAGGCACAAGCCCGCCAACAGTATGTTCTAGATAGAATGTTGGAGCTTGGTTACATCACCAAAGAGGAATATGCTAAAGCCGATATTCATAAAATGCAGTTTAGAAAATCACAGGGGAACTTAGCTCAATATCCCTATTACTTTAGCTATGTAGAACAAGAGCTTAATAAGAGGTTTACCAGGAATCAGTTAAAGACTATGGGACTAAAAGTCTATACTGGCCTCGATCCTAAAGCCGAAATAGCTGCTGCTGAAATTATGGAAACTGGTATCAAAAATGCTGCCTCTGGGATTAATCAAGCTGCTTTAGTCACTATTGATGTAGAAACCGCTCAGGTAAGAGCTTTAGTGGGAGGAGTCGGGAATTTTTGGCAGAACCAATATAATAGAGCGACTAACGTACATACCATTGGTAGTGCTTTTAAGCCCTTTGTATACTTAACAGCCTTTATGAATGGCGTTATAGATCAGAACACTATCATCAAAGATGAACCTATAGTTTTCGATGATGCTTCTACAGAAAGCATGGTGTGGTCACCACAGAATTTCGACTTGGAATTTCATGGACCTACCACGGCAAGAGCAGCTTTAATTTTCTCACGTAATATTCCAGCCATTAAAGTCGCTATGCAAGCTGGTCTTAATAACGTTATAGACACTGCACATAAAGCAGGTATTAAATCTGATATGCAGCCGAACTTATCACTAGCATTAGGATCTGGGGCATTTACTCCATTAGAAGTAGCGACTGCTTATTCTACCTTTGCTCGTGGTGGAGTTAGGGTAGAACCCGTGCTTATCAGAAAAATTTTAGATAATAAAGGGAACGTAATAGAGAAAAATGACCCTGTAGCCGTAGATGCCCTTCCACAGAGACATGTATCGTTATTAGTCGAAATTTTAAAAGATGTAGTTAATTATGGAACTGGTGCTTTAGCTAAAATCGAAGGAAGAGTAGTCGCCGGTAAGACTGGTACGGCAGACGGTAGTAGAGATATATGGTTCACGGGATTCACTCCAGATACAGTTACCGTCGTTTGGGCTGGTAACGAAAGAAATAGAGAAGTGCTTTCTAGCTATGCGACTGGTGGTAGCACTCCAGCTTGGATATGGCGTGAATTTATGCTGAAGTATTATGAAAATAATCCTAGAGCAGCCACTGATTTTAAATTTAATAATAATTATGTATCAGCTAAAATCGACCCCCTGACTGGTCTTCTCGCTACTGAATACACCCCAAACCCTGTGGAAATGAGGTTTACACCAGGCACAGAACCTAAGCGCTATGCGCCAGTTCCAGACACTGGTGATATTAAATCTAGATCCGATGAAGCAGAGGATGAAAATTTTACGAATATTAATGATCGTAAAATGTCTGAGGAAGATGAGAAAATTCAGATGCTTAAAAAAATTAATGAATCAGAAAAAGCTAAAAAACCTGAAGCGAAAAAAGCTGCTAGCGATCCTAAAACTAAGCCTACTGCGACATTTAGCGAGTATCAATAATGGATAAAAAAAATCGAATCTACGGAGCTAAGCTGATTTTAGAATACATAAAATCCGGTGGTTCTATTTCTAAAATATGGCTTGCTAAAAGTCTAAATGCTTTAACTCAAGAAATCGAAGAGTTAGCTAGAAAGCATAAAATCCCTGTAAATAAAGTTGAAAGAAAAGAACTAGATAAAATATCTGACGAGTATAAAGGAAAGTCCGTAATCGCAGAAGTTTCACCTATTACTCTTTACGATGAGAAATTTTTATTAGAGCAAGGGGGCGATAGAACTTATATTTTCGCAGTAAATATAGAAGACCCACAAAATTTAGGAGCTATGCTGCGCTCAGTTCATGCCTTTTCTGCTGACGGCCTAATAGTTAGTAATCGTAATACTACGACTATAACTGATTCTGTTATTAGAGCTAGTGCTGGTGCGATATTTAATACTAAAGTTATCAGAGTAGGAAATATTAGTAATACACTCAAAAAACTCAAAGAAAATCAGTATTGGGTTTATGGTACTGACGTTAAATCAGAAAACAGTGAAGAAATTCAGAAGGTAAAATTCGATAAAAGATCAGTCATTTTACTCGGTAATGAAGGAAAAGGTCTGAGCCCAATTCTTAAAAAAGCCTGTGATTTTATAATTCATATCCCCTGTGCATTTAATAGTTTAAATGTTTCCGTCGCAACGGGCATAATATTAAGTAGCGTCTACGAACAAAGAAAAGATCAATGATCAATCTTGATATGGAATTTAAAGATTACTATAAAACTTTAAACATAAGTTTCGGAGCTAGTGACGAAGAAATTAAGAAATCCTATAAACAGTTAGCTAAAAAATATCATCCAGATAGTGATGGTGGCTCTGAAGAAAAATTTAAAGAAATACAAGAAGCTTATGAAGTTTTAAAAGACAAAATTAAAAGAGATAAGTATGACTCAATGCATAACAGTCAGACTAATTTTTCCTCTAAAAACAATACCTATCAAAGTAAATCTTCAAGCTATTCATACACGAATGCAAGCAGCAACAATTCTAGTACAACAAATAGTCAAGCTAACGCTAATTCGCAAACTAATACTAAGACTAATGATAATAATGCTTCTAGTACAAACAACACTCAACAAAGCTATCAGCAAAAACAATATAATGACGTAAAATACAAAAACACCAATACTAATTCTCAGAGTAAAGAGAAAAGCTCAAACATTAAATCTAACGCTCCGAATGAATCCTTTAGTGATTTTTTTCAAATGTTTTTCGGAGAAAGTAAAGAAAAAGCTAAAGGCCTCAAAGGTGCTGATTATGAGATGAACATCGAGTTAGATCTAGAAGACGCTTATAATGGCAGCACTCGCAAACTTGAAATAACCAGTACTGGTCAAGGACAGAGAAGGCTAGAAGTTCTTATTCCACCTGGCGTTCGTGAAGGCAATAAAATAAAAGTCACTGGTGAAGGTAAAGTCGGGAAGAATGGCGGTGAGAGCGGCGATTTATATCTAAAAGTAAAAATCAAAGAACATCCTCTTTTTAAAATAGATGGTGATGACATACACAGCACTCTAGAATTAGAGCCCTATGAGGCTATCCTAGGTGCGGAGAAAGAAGTTCTAACACTAGGCTCTAAAGTAGAGATAGTAATTCCGCCTCAGACTAATCATGGGAAAATACTTCGCCTAAGAGGACGCGGGCTTATGAATAGTAAAACTAAAATACAAGGCGATCACTTTGTGCATACTGCAATTAAAATTAAAGATCATTATACATTTGAAGAATTACAGCATTATAAAGCTATTAAAAAAATTAATCAAAATTGAAAATGCGATTATGGAGCAGCTCCAAAGATGTAATCTTACTAAGGGCTTAATATGCTAGATAGATAAAATCAGCCCTAGGATTAGTTCCTGTATTTTTCTGTTTTTTAATTTTCTCAGGCTTCGCTGCCTTAAGCTCAAAGTCAAAATCCTTCAAAAACTCAAAAGCTTTTAAATTATAAGCGTAATTCTTATGATGTTCGACTAATTTTATAGAGGACTCTATCACTTTACCGGTCTCATCTATCTCAAAAGTATAACTACAAAACTGATCATTTCTGTGCTTATCTGTAGGCTTGTTAAAAAGGATCTGATCATTATCTAGTAAGAAAAATTTCCATTTAAGATTCAGTTCCTGCGGCTCAATGCCTTTCACTGCGACATTATGAAAATCGATATCATAGGTTTTTAAGGTTTCAGCACGAAGAGGCATCGAAAAATTATTTAAAGTAAAAACTATAAAGAAATAAGGCAGATATTTCCAGCAAAGAGAGCGTGACACACCCACATTACCTAGCTTCTCAGTGGTCTTTAACAGAGACTGTTTGCTCAAATTTAGCCTTAATGACTTGTACATGAATAAAAGTATTATACATTACGCTAAAATAAGCTAAATGCAAGCGCTAAAGACTGAGACTATTCCTATTTACTGGAATCATGAAAGCCAATCTGTGTTTATTATTGACCAAACCCTTCTACCCTATGAATTAAAGTGGGTTGAAATAAAGAATTATGGAGAAATGGCAGTCGCCATCGAAAAAATGCTTTTACGTGGAGCACCTTTAATCGGTATCGCTGCTGCTTATGGCATGGTGCTTGCTTTACAGGAATTTATACAGACTAACGCTAATTATCACTATTTAGAGAAAGATCACAAAAACAATGAAAATATAAAAAATGCTGTTCTAAACCCATCTTCAAAAGATAAATTAATTAATTTTCTAAACCAAGCCTCAAGCAGACTACTGTCCACGCGTCCGACTGCAGTGAATCTAGCATGGGCATTAGGAGAAATGGCTGCCACTATTCAAGATCATAATAGCAATATAGAAAATAAAGCATTACAGATATCACTTAAGCAAAATACTGACTTAGAAAAACTACACCAGATACTTTTAAACAAAGCTATTTGGATTCAAGAAGATGATTATAATCGCTGTAAGGCAATGTCCGAACATGCCCTGAAATTAGTCAAGGAAGATTTAGCCCTAAAGATTAAAGAAACAGGTAAATTAAATGTTCTCACTCACTGTAATGCTGGTGCCTTAGCCACAGGTGGCTATGGCACTGCTTTAGGCTTAATCAGAAGTTTACATCGCGCAAGTTTACTTAACATGGTTTATTCTGATGAAACTCGCCCTCGCCAGCAGGGTTCCCGCCTCACTGCTTGGGAATTAGTGCAGGAAGACATTCCAGTCACTATGATCTGCGATACTATGGCAGGCTTTATGATGAATAAAGGAATGATAGACCTAGTAGTAGTAGGTAGTGATCGCATTTCTGCAAATGGTGATGTCGCTAATAAAATAGGTACTTACCAAGTAGCCATTCTTGCAAAACATCACCGCATACCTTTCTACGTCCTAGCCCCAGAAAGCACTATAGATTTAAACCTAAAGACTGGTCATGAGATCGAAATAGAATATCGAAATACAGAGGAAGTTAGCCATATAAATGGCAAAGCCTGCACTTTTATTAAAAGTAATGACGAAAACGCAGAAATTGAAGTTGGCGAGCAGTGCCAAGACCTAAATTCCGTCACCAGGGTCAAGTTCCTTAACCCTGGATTCGACGTCACGCCAAATTCATTAATTAGTGAAATAATTACAGAAAATGGTGTTAAGGTTTTTAATAATTAATCTTTAGGGAAAACTCAAGGTTTAAAATTACGCTGTACTTGAAATGCTAAAATTAAATAAATAAGTATATATATGAAAGTAGAACTTTTCACTACAAAAAAGAACAAATCCCCTACATTTCCAGATATTGCTATCGAAACTAAAGCACAAATTACTGGTACTTTAGAAAAAGTTGGGATGGAAAAGGTTGAACTTGCCCT
Organism: Candidatus Caenarcanales bacterium; assembly: GCA_947459525.1. GTDB lineage: Bacteria > Cyanobacteriota > Vampirovibrionia > LMEP-6097 > LMEP-6097 > LMEP-6097. The sequence goes on along the minus strand of CANHDW010000007.1, from coordinate 20,685 downwards.
TAAGCTTCAATCTAGCGAAGGCAAACTCACCCAAATTCCAGCTTTCGCTAACCTTTATGTTAGTTTAGATGCTCCTCATAAAAAAGGGATACATATGTCAAGGTTGCTATTGCAAGCACATAAGACTTTTGATGAGAAGGCTTTAAGCTATAAATCTCTTGGAGATTTAGTTAAAAAATTAAAAGAGTCTCATATAGATATGAGTTTAAATGCTTTTGTTGAAATCGAGTTTGATTATATGTTGCGTAGACCAGCTCTCGTGAGTGATAACGATGCTTGGAGATCTTATCCCGTGGTTTTAAAAGCTGAGATAAACCATGCAGATGAAATATCATTCACGACCAGCATTCGAATAACCTATTCTAGTACCTGCCCTTGCTCAGCAGCCTTATCTCGGCAGCTTATACAAGAAGAGTTTTTAAAAACATTTGGGGATAAAGCTCCTAGCGTTACAGATATATATAGTTGGTTAGGTAAAGAAGAAAGCCAAGTGGCTACTCCTCATAGTCAAAGAAGCTATGCTGATATAAATTTTATGCACACTGGAGAGTCTAAGATTAATGATGACAACGAAAACGCAGAAATTGAAGATTCTGAGCAGTCTCTTAATCTAGATGAAATGATAGATGGTCTGGAAAAGGCTATATCGACACCTGTCCAAGCAGCCGTAAAAAGAGAAGATGAGCAAGAATTCGCAAGGCTTAATGGTAGAAACTTTATGTTTAGTGAGGATGCTGCGAGAAGATTAAAGTTTTTCTGTGAAAGCTTAGAAAATCTCTCCGATTTTAGTATTAAAGTACAGCATTTAGAGAGTCTTCATGCACATAATGCTGTAGCCTTTGCTAGAAAATCATCTAGCTGAACTATGCAGAATTAACTAGACCGCGTGAATATATGATTTTAGCTGCAATGTAAGAAACTAAGTTTTCTCATTGCCCTTTTAATCATGTTAGACGCATTCTCTAAACACTCATCTATAGCTAGTATCGAAGTTGGCATTAATGCATTGATGGAGAGATATAATGCCACAGCTGGAAATATTGCCAATGCTGGTACTCCCAATTACCTAACTAAAGAAGTTAACTTTGAAGATGATCTCAGAAGAATACAGAATAAATTACGCTATAACACAGAACCTGAACTGACTAAAACCGATGAGGGTCATTTCCACATTACCGCAAACAGTGTCTACGAAGCTAAAGTAGAAGTTACAGAACCTAATCGAGATTTTATAACCTCGAATAACACTGTTGATCTTGAAAGAGAGATGCTAACACTAGGAAAAACAGCCATGAAATATCGTGCTGTAGCCACTATGGGTAGAAAGCTTTTCGATGGCTTAACCAATATCATCAAAGGATAACTTAAATTATGCAAAGCTATGACTTAATGGATATCGCAGGTAGTGCACTCAGAGCTGAAAGGCTAAGAATGGATGTTATCGCAGGTAACATCGCTAACATGAATACTACGCATGCCGCAGATGGTACCGTTCAACCATATTTAAGAAAACTAGTATCTTTTAAAACCATTATGGATGAACAAACAGGCATAGTACAAGGTGTCGCCGCAGACAGCATTATAAATGACGTGGAAGCCTTAAACACAGTCTATGACCCTAGCCACCCTGATGCTGATAATAAAGGTTATGTCTATTATCCAAATATCTCTATCGAAGAAGAAATGACCGATTTAATTACTTCTAAATCAGCTTATCAAGCAAATGTCACTACTATTCAAACCTTTAAAGAGATGTTCAGTGCAGGATTAGAGATTTAAAACTCGGAGGAAATAAATTATGGATGCAATAACCAACTTAAAACTTTTTAACACTTCCGTGGAGACACCTCTTTTGCAGGCAAGTACTGCCTATTATGATCAGCTTAAAAGCGGTTCAGTAGAGACTTTTCAAGAGACTCTAGAAAAATCTATCGGGGCACTTAAAGATTTATCTACTAAGTCTGGAAATGCGGTGGAAGATTATATATCTGGAAAGAATGTGGATGCAAGCTCTGTAATGCTTCTTATGGAAAAATCCGGGATGGCGACTAACCTTGCGATTCAAGTAAGAAATAGATTATTAGAAGGGTACAGAGAACTTAACAGTATTCAAGTGTAATTAAGAAAAAGTTTTAAATAAAAGGGTGATTGGAAGTAAATGGCTGAAGTAGAAGAAAGACAAGGTGATGTAATTGAGGATGGATTGGATGATATTGCATCAGGACCAAAAAAGAAAGGACCTAATTTAGTCCTTATTATTAGTATATCCCTCCTTGTTATAGCAACAGGGATAGCTGCTTATTTTATTTTCAAACCTAAATATACAGTACTTTTCTCGGGGCTCGACACCTCAGATGCTGCTGCTATAAGCTCTTATCTAAAAAAAGAAAATATTAAATTTAAAATCGAGGGTGATGGAGATACGATCCTCGTAGCTGGAACCTCCGTACCTAAATTACGTTTAGATGTCGCTGGAAAAGGTATGCCTAAGGGAACTGGAGTTGGTTTTGAGCTTTTTGACAAAAAAGACCTTACTGTAACTGATTTTGGTGAGAAATTAAAATATCACCGTGCACTTGAAGGTGAACTCGCTAGAACTATCTCTTCGCTGGAGACTGTAAAAATAGCAAGAGTGCACTTGGTATTACCAAAGAAAAGTGTCTTTGCAAATAAAGAAGAACCCGCTAGTGCTTCTGTCGTTATAACGACTATGTACGGTAAAGACCTAAGCCAAGATCAAGTTAAAGGTATTCAACATTTAGTTGCCAGCTCTATACAAGGCTTGCAGCCAGATAAAGTACAAATCACAGATCATACTGGAAAATCTCTAGTCACATTTACTACCGAGCAAGCTCTTTTTGCAAATAAGTTAGAAATGAATGAGCAAAGGCAAAGAGACTTTGAGAAACGCTTAGAAAAAGATCTTCAAGGTCTTTTAAGTCCTATTCTAGGTGAGGGTAATGTACTGGTCAATGTAAAAGCTGAATTAAATTTCGATGAAAAGGAAATGAATATTGAGACCTACGCTCCTACAGATGAAGCCGGCACGAAGCATGATCCAGTCGTCAGAAGTGAAAAACTGGTAACTGAAAAATATGAAAAGAACTCTAATGAAGGAGTGCGTGGTATTCCAGGAACCAAAAATAATGTCCCAACATTTACTGGAGTAGACGTAGAGAGCATTCAAGACGTAGGTCCTAGAAAAGATTACGTTAAAGAAGATAAAACCATTAACTATGAAGTCAGTCGCATGGTAGAAAAAGTTAAAAAAGCCACTGGAGTGATTAGAAAAATTTCTGTCGCCGTAGTAGTTAATAAGGATTTATCGCCACAAGAAAGAGCCGTACTTAGACAGACTGTAACTGTAGCCTCTGGTATAGATACAGAAAGGGGTGATCAAGTCATAATTACTGGTATTAAATTCTCTACATCAAGATACGTAGATCTTGAATCAATAGAAAGAGAGAAGAGTGAACAAGACCTAAAACGCAAAGCCACTATCAAAAAATTCGCATTCTTACTTGGAACCCTGATTGTTGGTGGAATAATGACAGCAATAATGTTAACACTGATGAAACAAAATATTAACTCTGATAACACAGAAGAATTAGATAAATTACTAGATGAAGATGAGGTAGCTATTCTGAGTGATATTGATGATAAGATCGAAGAAGCTGAATTAGCTTATAGCAAAAAGATTAGCTTAGATGGTAATAAAACTATTACTAAGATGAAAGATGAACTGCAAAAAACCATCGACGAGAATCCTAAAGCCGTAGCGAAAAGCTTAGAAAGTTACATAAATGAAGTAGGAACTTAAATTAATTGAATTTAAACGATAAAAGAAAAAAAGTTTTTTCTAATAAGCTGGAATCTCAGTCTAAACCAGTCGTTATCGGTGGTGTAAGTGATGACGAGATAAAAGATCTACCGACTAAAGAGCAAATTTTAAGAGAAAGAATCACTGAAGCGGAGATTAAAGCTAGAAGATATTTACAACAAGCTACAGACAAAGCTGAAGCTGAAGCTGAAGCAATCATTACTCGTGCAAGAGAAGAAGAGCAATTTATACGAGATACCGCCTACAATGAAGGTTTTGAAAAAGGTGAGCAGGATGCAACTAACACAATACATGAGAAATTCAGCACTATACTTTCAAACAGTGCAAACATTCTAAACTCTCTTGAACAAGAAAAACGTGAAGCCTTAGAAGATGAAGAAAACAGTGTATTAGATTTTATTTTCATTTTAGCCGAGAAAATTATTGGTAAAGAACTCTCTCTAGATAAAGAGTCTATGCTCGGTATGGTAAAAACTGCTATCTCAGAATTGAACTACAAGCAAGATGTCAGCCTATTCCTCCCCCCAGAAACTGCTCTACATTTAAACAAAGTAAAAAAAACTATTCTAAGCAAATTTCCAGACTTAGAAAATTTAGTTATCGTGGCAGACTCTGCTCTTAAAGATGGGGATTTAATCGTCGAAAGTAAAAAAGAAAGGTTAGATTTCAGATTAGCAGCCCAAATAAACGCTCTCGCTGAGAATTTAAAACAGAAGCGTATCTTTAAAGCTGAAGAAATAAAACTTAAGACAGAAACAGAGGATATTTAAGCTTAAAAGCCTTAAGTAAAGAAGAGAATAAGCATATGAAACTAAATTTTCCTGAATTAAAAAATGATTTAAAAGACTGCTCTCAAGTCCGCACACTAGGAAAGGTTTCTAAAATTATAGGCTTAACTATCGAAGCGGACGGACTAATAGTGGAACTCGGCGAATTATGCCTAATTAAATCAAGAAATAATTACCTGAAAACCGAGGTAGTAGGCTTCAGAGACAATTACACACTATTAATGCCACTTGGCGAAGTTCAAGAACTTAAAATGGGAGCAGAAGTAGTGCCTACTGGAAAACAAGTTTCCATTAAAGTAGGACCTCGGCTAAAAGGCAGAATTTTAGATGCTTTCGGTGAACCACTCGACGAAGGAATTAAACTTAGAGCTGAACACACCGCTACGCAATGGCCAGCTAAGACTTTAAATCCTCTAAAAAAGAGCCGTATTGAAGAACAGATGTTCTTTGGGGTTAGGGCATTAGATGGTTTCTTATCCTGTGGTAAGGGCCAGCGTATGGGGATCTTCGCTGGTTCAGGCGTAGGTAAGAGTACCCTTATGGGCATGATCGCAAAAAACGCAGATGCCGATATTAACGTCATCGCCCTTATTGGTGAGCGAGGCAGAGAAGTAAGAGAATTTATCGAAGAAAGCTTAGGAGAGGAAGGTTTAAAAAAATCAGTAGTAGTAGTAGCTACAGGAGACCAACCTAGCTTAATCAGAGTAAAAGCAGCTCTATTCGCTCACTCTATAGCAGAATATTTTAGAGACGTAGAAGGGAAAAATGTTTTACTAATGCTAGATAGTGTTACACGTGTAGCATTAGCCCAACGAGAAATAGGACTAGCAGTAGGCGAGCCACCTGCGACTAGAGGTTACACACCTAGTGTATTTTCATTAATCCCAAGACTATTAGAAAGAAGCGGCACTGGTGAAAAAGGTAGTATCACAGCCCTCTATACCGTCCTAGTCGAAGGTGATGATATGAATGAGCCTATCAGTGACCTTGCTAGAGGCGTCCTCGATGGTCACATAGTACTTTCACGCAAACTAGCTCATAAAAATCATTTCCCAGCCATAGATGTACTTCAATCAGTGAGCAGAGTTATGGGCAGTATAGTCACCCCAGAGCATAAAGAAGCAGCCAGCCTTCTTCGTACCTACATGGCAAGCTATGAAGACGCTAAAGATCTTATTAACATTGGGGCTTATCAGCGAGGTAATAACCCCGCCATAGATAAGGCGGTAGCAGCGATAGATAAAATTAATAATATTCTTAAACAGAAAACTGAAGATTATACTAGTTATGAAGAATTGTTACAGTTGTTGCAGGCTGTTAAATAGAGATTAAATCACCCCCGACATAAACGTCTTTAACCCGAGTCTTCTCTCCATCTAAAATTAAAGCATAAGGATCTACTGAATCCAGATCTAAATTATCATCCATCACTTCAAAAACCACGTAATCAGCATACTTAGCTTCTTCTAGGCTGCCGATCTTATCATCTATGCCGATAGCTTTAGCAGCAGAGCTAGTTAATAGCTCAAACTGCCTCTGAAAAGTTAATTTAACATTCTCTTTATTGCCATAACCTGCTTTCAGATTAGATAGCAGCAACTTCAACTCTGACCTTAAATCTAAATCATAATTAGAAGCCTTGCTGTCAGTCCCCAAACCATAATTATAAGACCGATGCTCAACTCCACCTTCTGCATTTTCGCTAGCCTCATACGTACCATATTTCTCCCATAGAGCGATTTGAGCATTATTGTGTTTTAAAAACTGATTACTGCGAGGGCAGCTTACTAAAGAAATTTCGGGATAATTAACAAGCTCTTGAATCTCTTGCTCTGAAAGATTTATAGCATGGGTTAGTAAATATTTAAGAGACTGAGGCCTCACTCCATTTTCTGCACTAAGTACATATTTTTTAAAATAATCCCACGATGACCTAGCCTGCTTTCTATATCTCTTCTTTAAATCCAAAACTCCAAAAGACTCCCAGAAATCATACATCAGCGTAAGCTCCTGCTCATCATGTAATAAAGAACCTTCAAAACCATTACCAATAAGGTGATTACGCCCAAAATCTACACCACTAAAATATTTCTCTTCGAGCTCATCTTCTGCAAAGTGCATTAATAGAAGAGGAAGTAAGTCAGAAACAGGAGACTCTTTAGATAAATTAGACAAGAATACTTGTGCCTCTTGTATTAATTCACTAGAAACACTATACAAAGAGTGTGGTGAGAGAGCGAATTGAATTTTATGGCACTGCTCGGGCAGTTCATCACACAACTCAGCTTTTAGACTAATTATCATCAGCCTTAATTCTTCTACCGCCTTATTTAAAATAGTTTTAGCTTGCTGTGGATCAGACCCAAATAGCTCAAGCCCGATAATTCCTCTTAAACCAGTTCTCTGAAAAGCCTTTACGCTTGCAGCCAAATGCGAAGTATTATCTATTAAAAATGTTGTACCTGTACTGAGTGCAAGCCTTGCTCCAGCAAGGCTTGCCTCCATAGGATTAAAAGATTCATTTTGGACTTTATACATTAAATCTTTTAGCCAAGCGAAGAGATTTTTAGGTTCTAAATTCAAATGCGTATATGCAAGATGCGAGTGTAAATTTATAAAACCTGGTGAAATTATCTGTTTTTTGACTAGGTTATCTGTTGTATTTATTTGAGATAAAGCTGATACAGCAGCTATATAACCATTTTCCGAGTTGATTTTAGCGTTTTTGACTAGTTCTCTTGAGTTCCTTATTATTATATTCTGGGTATATTGATCTAGTACCATAGCTTTTAGCTTAACACCAACAAAAAATGTACGATCTTATGCTTGAATTAGAAATTGTCCGGAATGAAGAAAAACATCTTGAAATTGAGGTGGGCGGGCAATTACTTTACAGCGAAGCTGAAAAATTTAAGGACACTATTTTACCCTATTTAAAAGAACAGAGTAAGGTAACCATAGATTGTAAAAGATTAGATTTTATTGATAGTGCGGGAATGGGTTCTTTCGTAAGACTCTGGAAAGAGTGTAAAATCATTGGAGCGGACCTTGAATTTCAGAACGTAGTAGATCACGTTCAAAACCTTTTAAAAATCGCAAGGTTACATCAATTAACAAGCATTAGTTCGCAAACCAGCTAAAGTGAGAGATAATTCTAAAACCACTGACGCAGATAATATAAAAGAGACCGATTACAAAAACGCAGAGAACGGAGTTGTGCATGGGTCTCTAGATGAATTACAGGCACAGCTTGAAAGCCTCGCTAAACAGCTTGAAGAAGAGCGATTATTGAATGCAGAAAAAACTGCAATGATGGAAAAAACCTTAGCTGAAACTGAAAGGCTATCCCTATATTTACAGAACACCACCTTCGCTTTAATGCAGGAAAGACAGTCTGCTCATGCTCTTGCTGAAAGAGAAAGGCTTTTAAATCAGTGGGTAGAAAAAGTTAACAGCTCACTTAACATCACTCATATACTGAAATATTTAACTAAACAGATGGCTAAATTCTTTAAAGTGAGTCGCTGCGGGATAGTTTTTTTACAAGGTAATAAATTTCAAGTCGTAGAGTTCTGTGAAGACGAGCATGGACGTAACTTAGAATATAACTTACTAAAGCGAGATGAATTTTTCTTCCGGATACTCAGATGCAAAAGACCTCTACAATTTGAAGAAATAAACCGTGAATACTCTAATCATTTCTTAGATGATGTTTTCTCTTTTCTTTCAGTACCTCTATTACTCAGAAACGAAGTCTTAGGCTTGATTTATTTACAAGACTGTTCAAGGCATAATGACTGGCAAGATAATGATATTCAGTTACTACAAGCCATCTCTTATCCATTAATGACAGCTATAGAAAGAGCACGGCTGTTTAAAAAATCACATGAAAGGACTAAACAAGCAGAACTCTTAAATAGCCTGACTAGCCAAATTCGCTCAAGCTTAAATCTCAAGGATATACTCTCAAGAACAGTTAATGAATTAGGTTTCGCCGTAAAAGTCTCTCGCTGTTTACTTTTCATGAATGGTCATATTTCAGAAGAATTCTGCGCTACTGGTGTTCCGAATATTGCAGGGCAATGCAAGCATTTAATTCTCGATAAATTAAATACTAAAGATATCTACGCGACGATAATAATCGAAAACCTGATTTCAACCGAAAATTTACAAAAATTAAATGATGAAGAAAAACAAGAGCTCATAAACTCTGGGGCGAGATCGGCACTGGCTACGCCACTTTTCGCTCAAGGTGAATTAAGAGGCTGGATAGTCTTTCAGTCTCTATTTCCTCGAACATGGACTGAAGATGAAGTGACATTCGTAGAATCAGCTGCTAGTCAGGTTATAGTGGCGATGACGCAGTCAGAAATTTACGAGCAGTTAAATGCTTATCAGGGCAGGCTTTCACGTGAATTAAAACAAGCAGCAAGGGTGCAAAGCTCACTTATCGGTGGTGACATTTTAAACACCTCTATGAATATTTCTGTACTATATAAGCCGCACAGCAATGTGTCTGGTGATTTCTACTGGGTTTCAGAGCTTTCACCAGATGTAGTCGGAGTTTTAATCGGCGATGTATCAGGTAAAGGTCCAGCTGCAGCCCTGCTTACTGGTTATATTCTAGGACAGTTTAATGCGATTATCGAAAACTCTTCACTAGCCTGGGCTCCAGAAAAAGTTATATCTTTTTTATGTGACTCACTGCTCGCCCAAAGCAATAATTCTGATTTTTATGCAACCGCTTGGTACGGAGTTTTTAATTTGCATACTGGAGAACTAGCTTATACTAATGCTGGCCACCTGAAGCCTTATGTCATAAAAGATGGTAAAGCCACTATGCTTTCAGCCGATGAGCCTACTGGTGTACCACTTGGCTTAATAGATCCTAGAGACCTAGAAGCTTATTACCAGAGGCAAACTATTCAATTATCGCCGAAAGACAAGCTCATACTTTTCACAGATGGCTTTATGGAACAGACTCTTATTAGCCCAAGTAATAACAATGAAGACTGGATGTTAGACTCTCTACAATCTATGACTGATAAAAGCGTTAAACAAATCACTGAAGGATTAAATCAACAATTAAACAAAAGAGTCGGAGACAGTGAAGTCACAGACGATAGACTATTACTCTGCATAGAACAAAAAGAATTTAAATTAGAAGCAGTCGACATGACCAATTATCAAAACTGTGATAATTATATAAAAGCCTTAATCGATGACTGCAAAATCCATGGACTCTCAGAGCAAAGTGGATTAATCTTAAGACTCGGTCTTACTGAAGCCTTCGCAAATGTAGCCCAATATGGTGTCAGGAACTCTGGAGAAGCTCATGTTCAAGTCGGTTATGAAATTAAAGATGGCTCACTGAAAATCGTTATGATAGACCCAGGGAAAGGGTTTAATTGGCAAAGACATAAACATATGAGTATCGATGAAGTTAGTACTGAAAGTGAAGGTGGCAGAGGAATTCCGCTTCTTAAAGAAATTTTTGATAAAATTACATGGAACTACCTCGGCAACCATATGGGTCTCTTTTTTTACTGGTAAAAAATTTCATGGATAGAATAGCAATACTCGGCTTAGGAAAAACAGCATTCTCTTTAATCAGACATGCGCTAGATGATGAACTCTATGACATCACAGTGATAGAACAGAAAGAGAGAAATAGTTTTCAAGCATTGAAGTCACAGATTGACTTTCTAACTCAAGAAGGTGTTAAATTTCATTTCGGCACTCAAGACATCAGTCTCCTAGATGATGTAAGCATAGTCGCTATTAGTCCAGGTTTTCAGCCTGACACCGAAATTATTCAGCATATCTGTAAGCTAGTAGAACAAGACCGAATTAATTACCTGACAGATTTAGATTTATTTATTACTAAGTTACAGGATTTAGAGACCACTGTAAACGCCGTCAGATACATCGCGGTCACTGGTACTAACGGGAAAACCACTACTAGTGAGCTAACTGCTCATTTACTTGGGACTAAAGCTGTTGGAAACAATGGTACACCTTTCTTAGATTTCTGGAGCTATAGCAGAGCTAATGTCGCAGTTCTAGAAGTAAGTTCTTTTCAGCTATTTTATTCTAAACAGTCTATCCTCGAAAGATTTCCAGCGCAAGCTGCCATTTATTTAAATCTCACAGAAGATCACCTAGACTGGCACCGCAATATGGATGAATATAAGACTAGCAAGAAAAAACTATTTAACCTATCTAGTGATTATGAAAATAGCCTTATTTTTAATTATGACGATCCTTATTTACTAGAACTCGCTCGTGAATTTAATGCTGAAAAAAATATTCTTAACCAAGCTCCTCTAGAGGAGCCTAGTGATAAAGGTGAAGAAACTGCTTCTAAGAAAATTCTCTCTAGGATTAAATTCTTTTCCTCTACAATTAATTTAAGTGAAAAGCCTGAATTAAATGAATTCGACGTCGCATTTCTGCACGATGATTTTTTTAATTTAAGATTAAAAGGGAAAATCAAAAAAATCTGCTGCATAGATTCTATACAGCTCAAAGGTAATCATAATTATTCAAATGTTTTATCCTCGCTACTTGCCTGTTCAGATTTTACAGATGTAGCAAACGCTGAATTTATAACAAAGCTTCAATCTTTCAAGCCCGTAGAACACAGACTAGAATTCGTCGCAAAGATTAATGGTAAAGATTTCTACAATGATAGTAAAGCGACTAATCCAGAATCTGCGATTAAGTCATTAACAGCCTTTGACAAATGTATCGCAATAGTCGGCGGTAAAGATAAAGGTTTAGATCTTCATGAACTTATTAAAGTGCTTACAGAAAGAGCTGAAGCTGTATTTATAATAGGGGAAATCAGCGATAAAATCGCTGATGCACTAAAAGCCCAAAACTATCAGAACTTTGTTAAAGTTAAAGATTTAGAAAAAGCCATTAACGCTGCTCTCGCCTCTCCACAAGAGATTCCAGTCATACTCTGTCCAGCTAGTTCTAGCTTTGATATGTTTAAGAATTTTGAAGAAAGAGGAAATATCTTTAAAGACCTTGTTCTTCAAAAAATGAATTATCATTGTTAAAGTGAAGAATATTTCTAAAGTTGATCAGCCTTTAATGACTTTAAGTATAGCCATTGTTCTGCTTGGCTTTGTTTTCGTTTCGAGTGCTTCTTGGAGTGAATCCTATCACTACACTGAATCTGCATGGACTTTTATCTGGAAACAAGCAATTTATGTGTCCTTTGGTATTCCTCTGATGCTCACCGTAAGCTTTTCGCATTTTAAATGGTGGCAAAAATACACTCTGCCTATTGCTATCGTAGTATTAGTACTACTAATAATTAACGCTAAATATGGAGTTGTTGTCGGCGGGGCGCGCCGCTGGCTAAATATCTTTGGGTTTATAAACCTGCAAGTCTCTGAATTCGCCAAAATATCATCAGTACTGCTTTTCACTAAAGCTTTTTTTGAGAAGCGTGGTTTTTGGCTAGCAATTTTAATCTCCTCAGCAATGATGTTCCTAACTTTAAAACAGCCCGATTTGGGCAGCTGCTTAATTATCGCAACTGGTATATTTTTTGTAATACTGGCAGCCAACATAAATCTATGGTTCATAGCTCTAGGAGTAGGTGCTGGAGCGAGTGCTGTTATTATTCATATTTTAAATACACCTTATCAACTCGCTAGAATAAAATACTGGCTAGACCCTAATTCTGACCCATTGGGTTCAGGTTATAACCTAATCCAGTCACAGTATGCCATCGGAGCAGGACAGCTCTGGGGACAGGGTTTAGGTGGTTCACTCCAAAAACTTGGTGCTCTCCCCGTTTCCCACGCTGATTTTATCTTCTCTATCATCTGTGAAGAAATGGGCTTCCTTGGTTCCACGGCGGTATTATTACTTTTTTTCTTATGGATTTTAAGAGCTTTGCAGATCTGCTATTCTATGCCAGATAATTTCGCACGCATGATGGGGATTGGGTTAATAGGACTCATGGCTGTGCAGATCATTACTAATATCGGCGTAGCGACAGGCTTACTGCCGATTACTGGTGTCACACTGCCTTTCGTTAGTTATGGTGGTAGTAGTTTAATTAGTTCCTGTATTATTGCGGGGATTTTACTGAATGTTTCTCGGTTTAAGGACTGGGAGTGAGATATTTCTGAATTATTTCTGGTTCTTTAGCAATTTGCTGAAAAGCCTCTGGTCTCTTAGACGCTGTAAGGAAGGTTCTCCACAGTGTTTTAGAAACATCAAAATTCGTGCTTAGTTCTAACGAATTAAGTACGATGAGAATCGCTTCTTTAAAGCTTTTCCCATCTATATCAGTGGCTATCTTGTTTAAAGTTTTGGAGCCAATATTGCGCAATATTTCTTTTACATCATCAGCAAAGCCATATTCTTTTAATGGTAAATATAACTGTCTCAGCTTCTGCAAGGATTTAGCTGAATTAACTTTATCCTTCATAAATAAATTTATTAACTCTTGGCACTTAGCCCAGTCACCATAAGCTAATTTTAAAATATTCTTTATCGGACCATCATCAGGATTACCACTTACAAGAACATCCAAATCGATTATTTTAGATAAATTCTTTAACAACTCAAAATCTTTTATATTCAATGAAGATAAGGTATCTAGAAAAGAGCTATCTTTTAAAAGTCGATTGATATTCTCTGGTAATTGAGGCATTTTTTGCATCAAGCCTGTATCAATAAAACCTAAATTAGAACCATCTTTGAAAATATTACCGTCATGTGGGTCTACATGAATAGCATGGAGCAGAGAATACGCCATAAATCGCGCAAGGCTTTCTTCCACTCCATCTAAGTTACCTGTTCCTTCTTGTTTGATTTTATTTAAATTTTGACCAGGTAAAACCGTCTCTGTCATAAGATATTGATTTGATAATTCTTTATTCGGCGTAGGTGTTGTGTATTTAAAGGAAGAATCATTACCTTCTGAGTTAAATTTCTCACATAGCTTATTTAATAAGATTAAATTTGCAAATTCCACATTAAGATCACATTCTTCATGAATATCAGCAAAAATTCTTTCTGGATAATTCGGTAAATTTTCAATACCAAAATGCTTTTTCAAAGGAGCTTTTAAGCTATCAACTAAATATCTAAAGTCTTCTATTTCTCTTTCTAAAAGCTTATCAGAAGCTTTTCTTCTAACTTTAATTACCGTCTCTTCGCCATCTATTTCAGCTAAGAAAACAGATTTTATACTTGCCGCTGCTAACTGCCGTTTTATACGAACATCTCTATTTTTAAATTCAGGAATAGTTGCAATGGCATCAGAAAAATCTTTTAAACTTATAGAGTTATTGTCATCTTTTAGGGTGGATAAGACCTCATTAAGCTTTGGAAACCTTTCTTGGATTTCATTTTGCGAAGATAATATCTGTGCTATTTTAACTCCGACTGTTCCGTAAGCAGAAAGAAGAATTTGAATTAAATCCTCTACTTCAATCTTAGATTTTTTAGTAACTAAATCCTCTACTAAACGATTCATAATATCCAGTTTTTTTACATTCATCTCACTATCAAAAACTTTAGGTAAAATTTCTTTTACTATCATTTTCAATTTATTACGATTCAATTCAGTTTCAGCCCCTGTCTCTTCTAAGCTAAGAACGTCTTTAAACATTTCCTCTAATAAATACTCCATTGCAGAAGGCTCTCCTGCTTTTCGTTTTATATGCTCATCAAAGATTCCATTTTCACCTATAAAAAAATTATTAATAGAAACTGTTCTTAGCTCTTTAAGCTTTTCAAAAAATACTCTAAGTTCATTTGGTGAGAGGTTCTGCTTTTCTAGTTGTTTCTTAATACGCTCAGGTATAAATTCATCATTCTCACTTTTTTGCATAATCCATAATAAAAGGTTCACTTTATTAATATTCGCCCTTTTTTGAAGCTCTGATTTATCTAGAACCTTTTCATATTCATACTCCAACAAAGCAATCAAACCATTTGAGAATACACTCTCTTTCCTGAAATTATCAAAAGAATTATAAGACATAAAGTCTTTATATTTATCTAAATCTTCCAAACTAAAACTGGAATTAAAAAAAGCTCTTTCAATCCAACTGTCTTTTTCCTTGTTAGCGTCTTTATGAACAAAGTTAATAGATTCGATTTTCTCATTTAAACTGAGTTCTGTTTTATTAACTAGAGATTCTAAAAAGACCTCAACATATTTAGCTACTTTTAATTTTGAATCAAACAAATCAATAAACTCTTTCTGTGTCTCAAGATTAGCGTCTTTAAATGTATTAAGGTTTACTAGCTCAAATAGAATATGATCTCTATAAGCTCCTTTTTCTAGGCACTGCTCCTGAAACCAAGTGTTTATCTGACTTAAAGGGAATTTTACAAATTCATTTTTTTTACTCTCATCAAAAAAAAGAGCATAAGGTACTTCCTGATTCGTAATTTTATTTAAGTTATACATACGAGAACGTATAAAATTAGTAACATCTCGTTTATTTTCTAATTTAAAGCCAATAGCTTCTGAAATTTCTTTAGTCTTTCCTTCTTCATTAAAATCAAGCTGATAATTCTTTGATAAATGTTTAATAAACTTCTTCATAGATTCAAGATCATTTAAATTAATTCCACTTTCCTGACAGTAAACTGAAAGAAGCGGTAATTCTAAAGCAGGTGGAATAAAAGCTAATAATTTTTTAAACTTAGTTTCAGATTCCAACCACGCCCTTAAGCTCGGTATTTCATTGTTAACCAAACTCAAGCCAAAATCTAAGAGAGTTTTGTCTTGCAACTCTTCTGGATCATAATCATCTTTAGAAACTTTTAAAATTAATTCATTATCAGGACTAAGCTTTAAATCATATCTGCCAAGTTCACACACTATGGATCCTACATCCTTTCGCTGCAACACATAGTTTAAATCATATCTGGCAAGTTCACGCACTTCCAAATCATGATTTACAATTGCATCACTTACAGTTTCTAAAAATATCAATCGAAATGGGGGCATCATTGGGTCCATAGGTTCAAATTGACTTTTTAGATCATTCATAGAACTAAGTAGTTTTTCTTTATTCCCTTCATCCTCCATAAGAAAAGCTTTTAATTGATCGCTAAAAGCCGTATAGTGCAAATCACTTGCTGGTATAAAACCTGAATTATCGTCAATAGGTACTAAAATATCTAAGTTCTCAATCATAAAATCAATAATTTGAGATTCAGGTTGTCTTATTTGTGTCCAGAATATTTTTCTAACTAAATTTTTAATATCTTTGGTTTCATCTTTATCAAAGTCCCTTAATTTTTTTATTATCTGCTTATAATCATCTAAATTTAAATCTTGATGACATGTTAATAAGCGTACAAAATGCTTAAAAGCCTTAACTTCAGATGTTTCTTGCATAGACTTGATTAATTCATCTTTAGGGAACTCCTCTCTCAGCCTATCCCTCTCCCTATATGGAAATAAGTCATCATAGAAGAATCTGTCATTCAAAATATAGTCACGTATTTTTTTAGAATTATTAAAAACTAATTTAAGATTATCGAAACTTTTCTCACCATCTGCCCCATAGGTAATAAATCCTTTAATAATCTTACATACCATGGTATCAGCTCCTTCATCGATTAAATCTTCTACTAATTTAATATTTACATCATTTGGCACGAGAAATCTTGGAGGGCGAATCCAAAAACCAGCCTTAGTAAGTTTATTAAAAGTTTGCACAAATGCTTGAATATCATATTTATAGCTAGGATTTTGTTCTAAAAATACATTTTCGACTTGAATCTCAAAATCTGCGTTAACCCTGATTAAATCTGAAAAACGAAAAATTTTACGATTCAAATCGTCAATAAATTTGGAAGTATCATGTTCTTCTTTTGGAATTACTAATTTACTTTTTTCTAAAATGCTGTTAAATAAGCTTAGGTCTTTACTTATAGTATCTATGTTTATATCCTCATCGTTTTTAATGGTTCTTTCAAATTCAGATACACGAATAGAAAAATAACGATGTAAAGATTTACCAAGACAAGGATTTAGATTTAAATCTTGAATTCCCTCGAAAATACTTTTTAGAAACTCAATATGCTCTTTAATGATTATGTCTTTTTCTGAAATTGAATTAGCTCTGCGCAGATCATTACTGTTAAAGACGGTGTCCCATTGATATTTTTTAATAAATACGCAAGCCTTCGCAAACTCTCGGTTAGCTGCTGATATTCTTGGATGTTTATAATCTTCGGCATCAAAAATATGCTGATATTCTGCTAATTCCTTACTTACATCTTCTGAAGGATTAAAGTTTCTGTATTTTGATGTATAACTAGGATTAAGAGTTAAATATGAATCGTAGTAATTAGCTAGTATATGGTTATCTCTGCTACTGTTATGAGGATGAGAAGACAAGAATGGAATTACTACTCTCTGTTCGTTTGTTCCTTGATTAAATTCATTTAAAGATGTAAATAAGTTAAGAGTACCTTTCAAATCATGCCCCGCCTTAAAGACTAAACCGAAAGCTATCTTATCAGCCGAATCTTCCACGTGCGTATTATCATCTTTTAGAAAACCGAAATCATCATCTGGATTCTGCTCTTTCAGTCTTTGTATTTTTCGATCTGTAATTTTGTGTCCTATTTCATGTGCAATAACAGTTGCTAATTTAGTTTCAGGATTCGGGGATGCGTAAGCCCATCTTAAAAGATCTGGCGTTACATATATAGTATTAACTTCTTTTTCGATAAAAGCATTTGCCCCCTTAGCGTCAAAAATGTGAATTGTGTAATCACCTTGGATTTTTATAGATTCTTGTAAGTCTGCATTTGCTTGATTCTGTTCTAGAATTTCAGATAAAATACCATTTAGGACAGTGTGATTTTCTTGTAGTTCGCTATCAACAATTAATTCTGCGTAACTGTCCTCGAAATTTGACCTAGGCGAAGTAATGTTTTTTCCTTTCCCATCATTCCCATTTATCGCAGAAAGATTTTGAATACTTGAGCTTCCGTAGTTTAAGTGAGTAAAGCCAGCCCGAACTAGTTCTAGTACGTCACCTATGATTGGAATACTTGGTAAAGCGTAAGGCACAGGCGACGAACTAACATTTTCTTCTCGCAGCCTATCACCTTTTGGAGCATGTAATTGCTTGCTTGGGGATGGTGAAGTAGGTGTCATCCCCAAGCAAGGAACGCCTAAATTAAATCCAGCACTATTATTTTGAACAGTCACCTAGATATAAAGACACCAAGAAAGAGTTTTTTACTTTTGTAAAAAGCAACTTATTAATTCGCCGAAGCGATATCTCTCATAGAAAGAAGTATTCTTCTTTCATAAGGAGAAAGCTTTTTAAGAATAACTTCTACTTGCTGACCAACTTCTAAATATTTATCTGGACTAGCATCTTCATCATCAGTAATTTCATTAGATGGAAGTAAACCTTCTACTCCTGGATAAACTTCTACGAAAGCACCGAAAGCTGTGATCTTAACTACAGCACCAGAAACGATCTGACCTTCGACGAATTTATCTTCGATCTCAGTCCATGGGTCTTGCTCTAAACGCTTTAATGAAAGACTGATTTTACCAGCTTCATCGATTTTAAGAACTTTAACAGAAATATTATCACCAACTGAAAGTCTTTCTTTAGGGTGATTAATTCTCTGCCAAGAAATCTCAGAGACTGGAAGTAAACCATCGATACCACCGATGTCAATAAAAGCACCAAACTCAGCTACTCTAACGACAGTACCAGAAATAACCTGTCCTACTTCAAGCTCAACAAGAGCTTTTTCTCTAAGGTTAGCTTTCTCTGCTTCTATAACTACTTTACGAGAACAGATAAGCTTACGGCTATTCTTATTAAGCTCGATGATTTTCATTTTCAGTAGAGCACCTTTCTCGTTCTCAATTTCAGAAGCAGCACGTAACTGGCTTGCTGGAACGAAACCTCTAACACCATAAATCTCAATGATGATACCGCCCTTAACAACAGCAATAACTTCACCTTCGACGATCTCGTCTTTATTCTTAATCTCTTCAAGCTTAGCCCAGCCTCTAGCTTGAGCTACTCTCTTATAAGAAAGTAGAAGAGGACCTTTATCATTCTCTTCTCTGATTACATAAAAATCATATTCTTTAGCAAGCTCAAGTACATCTTGAGGGTTTAATTCGTCTTCTTTATTAGCGACTTCTTTATTAGGAAGAAAACCTTCACTCTTATAACCCACATCAACAAGTGCACCATCTTTATCGAATCTAGAGACAAAACCTCTAATAATGTCGCCCGCTTTAAAGTCAAACTTGTAAGAGTTTTTATCAAGCAAAGAATCAAACTCAACAGCGAGATCCTCAAATATCATTTCTTCAGGTATCAATTCTAGATTTTTGTTCATTATCAGTCCTAATTACAGATGGAGCGGAAGACGAGATTCGAACTCGCGACCTATTCCTTGGCAAGGAATTGCTCTACCACTGAGCCACTTCCGCAGGCAGACTATTATATTAGCAAATTATCCTGTGTATTTTCTAGGATAATGATTAAATTTTTTGGGCGTGTTGCCGAACTCCAATTTCTGCGTTTTCGTCGTTCTTATGAAAGATGTAAATCTTTCTCTTTTAAGTCTGAGAAAAAGCTTTTACCCTTAGTATTCAGCTCATCTATTTTCCTAACTACGTCACTCTCAATATAGCTAAGAATCTGCTGTGCATAATTATCAGCATCTTCTTTAATTCTTCTAGCTTTCAGCAATGCCTGCTCCTCGAATCTCTGAGCCTTTTCTATGGCTTGCATTCTAATAGCCTCAGCATCTGATTCAGCGTCTTTAGTTAGCCTTTTAGCATGTTCGCTACACTCATTAAATAAGCTCTTAGCCTCATGTTCAGCTGATCTTTTTATCTGGCTCTCATCTAAAAGCTTCTCCGCCTGATCTTTAGCTCTGATAAGCATAGTTTCACATTCTTGCTTAGTTCTTGATAGAAGATCATCGGCCTGCTTTCTAGCTTCAGTAATTTCTTTATCTTTCTTCTCTATAAGCTGCCTAGCCTCTTTTATTTCCTCTGGGATAGTCGCATAGAGATCCTCAAAAGCTCTCATTAAATACTCTGGATCAATCATTTTCTGATTAATCATCGGTATATTCTTAGCCTGTTCTATATATTCGCCGATTTCATCTAGTTTGCTGAAAATATCCAATATTTCTTCCCTCCAAATATTTACTCACACAATCTGGAACGAGAGTGCTTACATCTCCTCCTAATTCTAGCAATTCCCACACCCTGCTTGCCCTTATAAAAGAATATTCTGGACTAGTCATCAAGAAAACAGTCTCAATAGAATCCTTATATCCTTTTAGGGAGAGTGATCTATTTATCTGGGACATCTCTAGCTCCTGCTCAAAATCATTAGCAGCACGAATTCCTCTCAGTAATAATCTATAACCATTCGCTCTTGCATAATCTATAACCAAACCTTCAACTATTGATACCTTAACATTTGGCAAATTAGCCGTCGCCGTTTTAACTAAAGACTCTCTCTCTTTAGCATTTAAAATAGATTTTTTTCTAGAATTACTTGCTATAGCGATTTCGACACAGTCAAAAAGTTCCACCGCTCTTGCAAGCACGTCTAAATGCCCTAAAGTAAAAGGATCAAAACTTCCTGGATAAAGAGCTTTTTTAGCAGGCATTAATTTCATCTTATTACCTTTAGCCTCTTATGTAAAACTAAATTACCTGATATTAGAGTTTTTTTCATTTGATATTACTTTGATTAATATTTATTTATATTCCGTATTACATTTTTCAGTAAATTCTCTTGCACTTGTATATAATATATTACGTAATACTTGACTAAGCTCCTCACATGACTTCTTTCAAGCTAAATTGCATAACTGGGCCTAACTGTCCTCATAAAGACAAGTCAGCGCCAACATTCCGAGGGAGGGCTCTGATTGGTTAGTACTTCTATAGGTACAAACAAGAGCTTTCTAGAACAAGGAATAAATCCAAATACTGCAACAAGCCCAGAGCCAACTGGATCGATTTTTAACGCCGCTAAAGCTTTTAAT
>CANHDW010000006.1 GCA_947459525.1 Candidatus Caenarcanales bacterium | reverse complement strand
TCGCCTCTATCTTTTGACGCATTGCTTCTGTGATATGGTTATATTTGCTCATTGTTTTAGGTTACTTTTTACTATTGAAACCTTTATACAATGAGCTTCTTTTTCTTAATTTAACTTCAGGCTAGATTCTAGGGTATTCTTGCTGAAAGCTTTGAGCAATTAGAGATATTTCCATCATTAGTAATAACGCCTTTAACCTTTTTAGGTGGTAGTTTTTATTCAATAAATATGCTGCCAGAGTTCTGGCAGAAAGTCTCTTTGCTGAACCCCGTTATCTATCTTGTAAACGGCTTTAGATGGAGCTTTTATGGTAAATCTGATTTAAGCCCGAGTGTAAGTGGCATTATGATCTCAGTTTTTCTTATTATTAGTTTACTTGCGATTCGTTGGATATTTAAAACTGGTTATAGGCTTAAGGCCTAAGAGGACGACGAGAACGCAGAAAATGGAGTTGTGCAGTGGTCTCTCTTAGTCGAAGACTAAGGTTTTTCCGTCATGGACTATAATCTTATCTTCCGCATGGGCGCGAATTGCTTTCGCTAGAACCTGCTTCTCTATGTCTCTACCTTTAGAAATGTAGTCCTCAACAGTATCGCGATGATCTATGTTTATAACACCCTGTTCTATAATAGGTCCCATATCTAAATCTTCAGTCGCATAATGTGCAGTAGCTCCGATAATTTTCACACCTTTGTCATAGGCTTGGTGATAGGGTTTAGCACCCTTGAAAGATGGCAAGAAGCCGTGGTGTACATTAATAATTCGATATGGATATGAATTTATAAACTGTGGCGTGAGAATCTGCATGTAACGAGCAAGAGCGATAAAATCTATCTCAAGTTCTTTTAGCCTCTTGATGACTTGGGCTTCTTGATTGAGTTTGCTGTCGTAGCTAGCATTGGTGCTATCGCTAAGTTTTTCTATGGGGTAATATTCAAAAGGAATATTAAATGCGGTAGCGACATGCTTAAGATCTAAATGATTACTGATGATTACTGGTATCTCGACATTTATCTCGCCGTACTGTTTACGTAAAAGCAGGTCGTAGAGACAGTGATCATATTTAGAAACTAAGATAGCCATTTTTTTTGCATGGTGTGAAAATTTGAAATTCATTGAAAACCTAGCTGCTATTGAGCTGAAGGCTGAATCTAAATCTTCTATCTTTATCTTAAACTCACTTGCATCAACTAAAACTCGCATGAAAAAATGAGCAGTTAAGCCAGACGAATACTGCTGTGAGTCTATGATATTTCCATTGTTTTCTGAAATGAAGCCACTGACGGCATTTACTATGCCTTTCTGGTCGAAGCAGTCTATAAGTAGTGTGAATTTATTCATAAGGATGATGAGGCGGGCGAAAACGCAGAAATTGGAGTTCCGTAACAGTGCTACTAAGCATTATTAAGGTCAAGATGCCCTTGTATAGCAGCATCACAGACTTGACAGATATGCTCCGCATTTACTTCTTCTGTTTTAAAATGCTTCCAACAGCGTTCACATTTTACTGAATTCTCAAAAGGCTTGGCTGTAACTTTAATCTCATTAGCTTCCTTGAATATCAGCTCAGAGACTATAAAGCAGGCTTTAATATCTTCAAGAATGCTTTCGTATTCATTGAGTTTAGCTTTAGGTAATTCGATGATTAATTCAGCTTCAAGTGATTTACTAACTGTTTTATTTGCCTTAAGCTCTTCTAGTTCTTTATTAGCGAGCTCTCTGATGGAGAGGATCTCTTCCCATTTTTTACCTAATTCTGGATTGAGGTAAGTATCATTTACTAAAGGCCAGTTACTTAGCTGGATAGATTTAGATGTAGTAAGCTTAGGCGAAAAGAAACTTCCATTTAAACCCGCTGAATTTACATAATATTCTTTAATTTTTTCTGGCGTATGCTGATACACATCTTC
Source organism: Candidatus Caenarcanales bacterium (assembly GCA_947459525.1). Lineage (GTDB taxonomy): Bacteria > Cyanobacteriota > Vampirovibrionia > LMEP-6097 > LMEP-6097 > LMEP-6097. Next base: position 39,953 of record CANHDW010000006.1, on the reverse strand, counting down.
TGCTAGATGCGGTAGTATCGGCACAAAGAAACGATTTAAACTCGACAATATCTCAAGTATGACTGTCTGAGCAGCTCTGCGTGATGCAGATTTTTTACCATGTGTATAAAGTCTATCTTTGCAGATGTCGAAGTAGAAAGCAGATAGATCTACTGAACAGAAATTCTGTATAAGCTGATAAAATTTCACGAATTCATAGCTATTAAAAGCTTCTGTGATCTTTAAGCTTAATTCCTGTAATTTATGTAATATCAGTTTATCTAAGTCATGTAATTCTGCGTAAGGAACTGAATCTTCTTCTGGGTTAAAGTCGAAGAGGTTGCCAAGCATAAACCTACTCGTGTTTCTAAAGTTTCGATAAATTTCACTTAGCTGTTTAAATATATTTTTACCGACTTTAATGTCTACAGAGTAATCTACACTTGCTACCCATAGTCTAAGTACGTCAGCGCCGTATTCCTGCATGATTTCATCTGGGTCTACGACGTTACCTAAAGATTTAGACATTTTACGTCCCTGTTCATCCATTACGAAGCCATGGGTGAGAACGTTATTATATGGTCTAATATCATTTACGGCTACTGATGTAAGTAAGCTCGACTGAAACCAGCCTCGATGCTGATCTGAACCTTCTAGGTAAAGATCTACTGGCTCAAATTCAGTAGACTTGAGCTCTTCACGTAAATTAACTACGCTTCTATGGCTAGAACCAGAATCAAACCAGACATCCATAGTGTCAGTCTCTTTAGAAAGATTTTCTACTCTGTATTTAGGATCAGCTCCGCTAGTTAGGTGACTAGGAATGAGTTCTATTATTTCTTTAGCGTACCAAGCAGAAGAACCTTCTGCTGCAAATATTTTCGCTACATGGTCAATAATCTCAAAATCTAAAATCACTTTAAAATTACCGTTAGTTTCGATGATAGATTTATCATAAAAAACAGGAATAGGTACTCCCCATGTTCTCTGGCGAGATATACACCAGTCACCGCGACCTTCTACCATGCTGTAGATGCGGTTTCTAGCTCTAGCTGGGAACCATTTAACTTTATCTATCTCACTAAGAGCCTTTTCTCTAAAACTATCTATACTCGCAAACCACTGCTCAGTAGCTCTAAACAATAGTGGAGTTTTAGAGCGCCAGCAATAAGGGTAACTATGTCTAAATTTACTGTGCTTAATTAATGCTGTAGCGGCTTTCAGAGCAGAAATAATAGTAGGGTTAGCTTCCTTCGCGATGTGTAAGCCTTCTAAAGAAACTATTTCATCATTCTCTGTTCTAACTTCACCAGCTTCTTTAGTGAAAGCACCTTTAGGATCTACTGGACAGAGTACACCTAGATTATATTTTTTACCGACTTCGAAATCCTCTTGTCCGTGACCTGGTGCAGTATGAACGCAGCCTGTACCAGTTTCAGTGCTAACGTGATCGCCAAGTATTACAGGTGATTCACGATTATACAGAGGGTGTTTAGTTTTAATGCCCTCTAGGTCAGAGCCTTTAAGACCTTCTGTAATTATCGCTAAATCTGTTAACTCTGTTTTAGTTTTAAAATCTTCGAAAAGATCTTTCGCTATTATTAATTTCCCAAATTCGCTTGAATTTACTATGCAGTAGTCTATATCAGCGTTTAAGCAGATAGCTAAATTCGCAGGCATGGTCCATGGAGTGGTAGTCCAGATCACAAAGGAAGCATTAGAGAGTTCTGTTTTTAATTTACCAAGAGAGTTATGATTTTCTTTCTGAGTGCTTTCTTGGATAGATAAATCACTGATCTGAAATCTTACATATATAGAATCAGAAGTATGTTCTTCATATTCTATTTCAGCATCTGCTAAAGCTGTCTGGCAGCCATAACTCCAGTGAACACATTTTAGACCTCGGTAGATATAGCCTTTTTCAGCCATTTCACTAAATAGTTTTATCTGTTCAGCTTCATACTTAGGGTCTAAAGTTATATAAGGGTTTTCCCAGTCAGCATTTATACCGAGGCGTTTAAATTTAGTTTCCTGTCCTTTCAGGTTTTTTAAAGCAAATTCTTTACATTTTTCACGTAACTCAACTACGGAGACAGCATTTCTACCGCCTTTAATTTCTTTAACTACAGCATTCTCAATTGGTAAGCCATGAGAATCATAACCTGGAATGAAAGGTACTTTAAAACCCTGCTGGTATCTAAATCTGCAAATTATATCTTTAAGGATTTTATTTAAGGCAGTACCTATGTGGATTTTATCGGAGCTTAAATACGGAGGTCCATCATGTAATATGAAGCGTTTCGCACCTTCATCTTCCCTAATCCTTAATCCCTGCTTGTAAATATCTAATTCTTCCCAGAGTTTTTGAAACTCTGGTTCACGGATTGGTCCATTTCCGCGCATAGGAAATTCTGTAATAGGCAGGTCTATAGATTCCTTTATGGCTTTTTTGTAGTCTTCAGATGATATTTTTTCTGTTTGCATGGCTATAATGAAAGTATAGACTTCTATTCTATCAAAGATAATCTTTCTTAAAGCTTGGAATAATGACCGAAAAAGAACCACCAGATAAAAAAGACGAAGAAGAAAAAGAACCAGTAGATGTGGATCTTAGACATACATTTAATTATGTAGGTGGGGCTTTTGCTTACAAGAATAGTAAAAATATAAAAAAAAGTATAAGTGAGGATAATTTTCGTGAGACGATTATGATGATAGGTTACGGCAAGGCTCGTAAAGTGAGCTTAGCCATGCCAGACGCGGATAAAAGAGCTGGAGTTTTTCCGCAGCATAATTCTGTAGATGAGTTTAAGACTAATTTAGAACTACTGCCCTCTCGTGATTTACAGCCTTATGAGGTGATGGTAGATGTAGAGACTTTAGAAAAAAATAATTTTCAATTATCAATAGTGCCGATGACTAAAGATCGCCTAAGCAAACTCCAGAAGCAGCTTTCACATATGAGTCCTTATGCTTTTAATCAGATGATGGATATTCCTCGTCCAGATAAAAGGGATTTTAAAGTTTATTATAAAATTATCAAAAAAACTAGGCAGATTATTACTGTATATCCGCATCGTAAATCACTTCAGTCCCTCTTTGCTCAGGTCGTTCAGTACGATGAAGAGAATCATGTAAACTCTATAAAGCATTGTAGTTTTGATAATAATGCCCCATATATTTTGAATGAATCGAAGATTGATAAATTTGGGAACCTTAGACAAATCGCCCATGTCGGTAGGAAAGGTGGGGGCTTAGCACAAAATTCTGTTGAGAGATTCGATGATGGAACTTTAATTTGGGTTATAACTCAAGAGAAAGAAACGGGTGCTGCTGCTTTAAAACCTAATGATGAAGTGGTTTTCGTGGGTAACGTTATTAATAATGCAGCGAAGCTTGCAGCAAGGAATATGGGGGCAGAGGTAGTTATAGGTAATGCTTGGGGAGGGCGTTTCTGTCCATCTGGCTGCAGACCAGAATGTCACCCTATGCAGCAGAATTTTAAAGCTCAGGTGCGCTTGCAAATCAACCAAATCATAGATGGTGCTACTATACCAGGGTTAGATCCGATCTTTAAAATCAATCCACCATTTTAAGGGACTGCTCGCAATCTTCAATTTCTGCGTTTTCGTCGTCCTCATGATCCTCATGTACTTCGAGTACACTGCGGTCATTCGTCCTCCTCAGCCTTGAACTTGTACGTTTGTGAGCAGTCCCTTTAATTAAGTGATGAAAAATTTCGTTTTTCATCACTTAATTAATTATCTTTCCTATGAGAAAGTATAATCTCTGCGATTTCTAAATCTTCTGGAGTGGTGATTTTAAAATTAAATCTAGTAGTCTCAACTAAATGAATAGGGATTCCTAATCTTTCTACAAGGCTCGCAGAGTCAGTACCTTCAAAATGATCAATTTTTGCTTTATCGTAAGCCGAGAGTATTATCTCTGATTTAAAGACTTGTGGAGTTTGTGCCTGCCACATGTTTTCACGAGAAATATTTTTTTTAATTAATACATCTTCATCAGCTTCTGATTGGCTGAGTTTTAAAGTATCATAGATCCTGTTACTAGCTATAGCGGCCCCTGTCTTTATGGCTTTATCGACTACTTTATTTATAGTCTCCTTCGTGATTAATACACGAACAGCATCATGCACTAGGATTAAGTCTGGCTGCTCATCTAGGCTTTTAATAAAATCTAAACCACTGTGGACACTCATTTGGCGCGTTTTCCCACTTTTAACTATGCTGATATCTAAATCGGGTAATTTTTGTTCTACTAATTTTTTAGTCATTATGATATCTATACTTGGGATAATAAATTTACTGAATAACCCAGTATTTGCTAAGGCTCTGATAGTCACTGCTAATATCGGTTGATCAAATATGGTGAGGAATTGTTTAGGTTTGCGACTATTCATTCTGCTACCCATGCCACCAGCAGGGATAACCGCGAAAATTTTCTTCTTCTCTGTCATATTAAAATATCTTCTTGAGCTTTATCTATGTTTCAGTGACTATGTCATTTAGAATTATAATATGCAGGTCGTTGTAGAGTTTCTTGATTATTTAGAAAATTTTAGTGGACTTAGCTACAATACGCTCAGGCTTTATAAAAGAGATTTAATTGATTTTTCTAACTTTGTAAGAGCCAATCTTGGAGAAAATTTCAAGATAATAGATTTGAGTGCTGATAATTTAGAATATTTTTCTCAGGAAATAAGGAAATCTGGTGCTAGTACGGCTGCTGTTAATAGAAAATTAACGGCAGTGCATAAAATGTGGAATTGGCTGAAAGAAAATTCTTTAGTCTCACGTGACCCTTTTACTCAAATAGTTAGAGATACGCAATACCGCAATAAAAAAGCTGAAATTTTAAGTGAAGAGGAAGTAGATTTACTTTTAAGTAAAGTCAAAAATGAGGCGGGCGAAAACGCAGAAATTGAAGATTGCGAACATTTTAACGATGGGAGCACTGCGCTACTTTTAGAATTACTGTATTCCTGTGGTTTAAGGGTAAATGAGCTTTTAACGCTTACGATAGAGGATATTTCTTTTACGGAGGAGCTTATTTTTATAAATCGTTCTTCTACCTCTAAATCAAGATTAGTGCCGATGATAGACTCGGTAAAACTTTTATTAGAAAAATACATTAATGATAATAATTTAAAATCAGTAAATCGCCTTTTCAGTATTAGTGCAAGAGAGGTTTATCGCAGCATTCAGGCTAAGGCTGCAGTAGTTGGAATAGAAAAGAAAATATCAGCTTCTATACTCAGAAATAGTTTTATAAAGCATATGAAAGCAAGAGGAGCTCACCAAGTCTTTTTAGAAGATATTATGGGGCAGAAAAATTTTGCTCGTATAGATTGAAAATATAATAGCCTATGTATAGGATGCTTATAATTAAAAGAATGTGGATGCTTTGCTTGATTTCTAAAAGAAACTGATAAAACATTCTTAATATCATATTTTGTTTAAAAACCCGTTCATAAGTGATACCTAGTCTTAATGGATGTTCGAAATTTTCAGCACAAATAATTAAAGTATGTAAAGGTCTGATGGGATCTTCAAAGAGAACGACTTTTTGTTGTTTCGCGAAGGATTTATAAAGAAAATCAAAGTTAACTGGCTGAGCGAGTGAATTTCCGTAATAGCATGGCTCATAGAGGTCGACGCCGCCTCGGGCGGCGGCATTAAAATCGGAGGCTATAATTAAGCCGTTTTTAGGATGCAGTAATTTGAAAGAATTTTCAAGAGCCAATTTCGCTCCATAAGAGTAAATAATAGTGGATTCTTTAGTTTTTCTGAAACAGGTTTTAAGAATTTCGAAATCTTCAGCTGGTATGTCATCTTCCTCATCGATTTCTTCATAGTGAAAGACTTTTTTTATTTTTTTAATCCATTTTTTTTTCTTTAAAAGCTTTTCATTTAGCAGCTTTTCATCATTGAGGTATTTTTCTGGAATTATTAACTTGATGTATTTTTCTTTGTACTTATTGTCTATCTTCGCTATAACTCTGCAAGGAAGCTGATCTAAAAGATATGTCGATAAAATGCAATGGAATGATCCAATGGATGCACTTAGTGAGCTGCTTTGAATATTTTCTAAGACATCATAGCTTTGGAAGATAATATTAGGAAATTCTTTTAGGCGTTTTTTTCTTTGAAGTTCATCTAAAGTAAACTGAGAATAATCTGTAAGAAAATATTTTAAGCGTTTATGAAAATTTAAATTTTCAGTCTGGCAGATATTTTCAAAAGCTAATAGAAAATTCTCTGCAAAAGCTCCAGAGCCAGCACCAATTTCAAGGATTTTTATGGTGTCATCTGAGTTTTCTAGGCCACAGAGACGAAGATTCTCTGTTAAAAGTAAGGCTTTTTTACGAGCTTCGTTATAATTGGTAGCACCAGCAAAAGGTATAGCACCAGAATCCCATGCTTTTAAACCAATATTTTTAAAATAATAGTCATGAAAAATCCAAAGCTCGGATTCATCATAACGCTGAAAATCCGAGCTTTGAAACATAATATTAATTGTTCAGTAAAACTATACTAGATTAATTCGTAACCTTCTTCAAATCCAGAGAAATCTTGATCAACGATTAGATCATAGACACCTTTACCTGTTGAAGTAACGATTCTGAATGGAAGCTTAAGAGTGAATTTAGTAGCTTTCCAAAGTCCACAACCAAAATCACAAGTTTTACACTTGCCATTTTTGCATGTAGGCTTTGATTTGTAAACACCATCAGCGAAGGCTGGAGTAGATACAAAACCAAGAACAACTAAAGAACTGATCAATTTTTTCATCATGCCTCAAGTATAATCAGTGGGGTTCTTTTTGTAAATATCTAGAAGCTTATTTTTTAGCTAATTTTAAGAAACTGCTGCTAAATTGGATTCTTTCGGTATTTTAGACCAGAGTACGTTACCCAATTCATCTAAAGCCTTGCAGGTTTGACCGAGAGTATTAAGAATTTTCTCTTGAGTTTCTTTTGGATGCTTACTGAATATTTTATCTACCCAAGGCGTGGCTAAGGAAAGAAGGCTGCTACCAGCAAAAGTTATACCAACAGTTCGAGATGCAGCTATTTTAGAACCAAGCAAGAATATATCAGTAACGACTCCTAGAATACCACGTTCAGTTCGAGTTCCTCTTGCAATCCCGTCTATTATCTTAGAGCTATTTTTATCTGAGATACGCTCTCTACAAAAGAGCATTCCTAAGGCTTGAGCTCCAGAGTAACCAGGTAAGAATGAGATATTACAGAAATGTCTAAATTTTTCTTCAAGAGAACTTTCGTTTGATAATAGTTTAGATAAAGAATCTTTCCACATTCGTCCGTAATTAGAGGTAAATTCTTCTATCTGATGTAATAAAGAATCGGATTTCCTGCTAACCTTAGGACCTTTATATTCTTCTATAGCTTCTATCGCAGTTTTTATCCCACAGAAAAGGCTAGAGCCTACGGGCATATTTTCGACGGTTTTAATAAAAGGAAATGAGACAGCAGCACTAATTTGACCGATAGCTTTAATAGTATCTTTGGCGATAAATTGAGGGATAGAGAATATTACCATGGGAATGCCACTCAGGTAGCGTGAATAGAAGGTGGCTAATTTGTGGGGCATCTCTCTAACTGGCTTAGGAAGGGATTTTAAGAATGGTGCCACTGATGCTAGACCGTGTAAGCCTATACCTACATAAGAACCAGACATCGCAAGTTTATTTAGGTATTCTGAGTTGTTTTGGTAAAACTGAAGAAGTGGATTAAGAGGCTGCTGAGGAGCATGCAGATTAGAAGCTAGAGATTGATGCGTAATATCATTTTCTGCGTTTTCCTTATTCTCGTGATTCTCATGTGCTATTGATGTATGAGGATTTTGCTGCTCTAATGAAGTGGAATTTTCGACCCGATTTTTAATATCAGATTTCAGTATGTGATTATGCTTCGTGGCAAGGCTTAAATTCATGCGTTATTATGTTATGCTTGCTGCTACGTGGTTGGCTTGTCTTGTTTCATTGATTGATTTGAGTCTTTGAGTAAAATGAACTATATTATTTGCGGCATTTAATGGAGCTTTTAGAATTTTAGATTTTGGTTCTTCGTGATCTTGACCAGATTCAGCATTAGCTATTTCATAGATTGAGTTAGATATCTGTGATTGAACTGTTACTGCTTTAGGATCATTCCAAATACGCATAGTTAAATCTAGTAATGAATTTGCTAAATATTTCCACATAAAGCTTATTTGATAATCTTTAAAGAAATCTTTAAGTTCTGGCTTCGCTTCCTGATTTTCTTTTGCCGTTTCTGTTAATTTGCGCATTCTTTGTGCACTGAAAGTTATGTCACATAATCCACCTGCCGAATTACGTAAAAAACCAATTAACCTTGCATAAGGAGTATTAAGTTGATCTTTAATCGTAAGAGAACCGATTATGCCAGAAATAGCTAATACGGGATAGCTATAGAGAACAGCGAGGTTTTCTAATTTTCTAGCTACACCTACATTCTCTTTAAGCTGTTTGGTTAAAGTCCCTAAAAATTTCTTATAAAAATTAGCATAATAGTTAACTGATTCTCCCATGCTTTTGAAAGATTTTTGTACATTAGGGATAATGCCAGTGTTCTGTGCCGTCATTACTGCCATTTTATGGGAGAGGAATAGCCCTAGTGGAATTCCTAAATTAGCAGGTTCTTTAACCGTAAATTTTTCGATCATTGAAAACCTAGTTAGGGCATCTATTAAATCATTTTTCGCTAATGATTCTATTCCCATTAAAATGTTACCGAGGGGGTTTACTACTTTTGACCACCACATAGACAGGTCGCCGATTTGTTTTTCGTGGTTTTTCCCGAAGCCTGTAACTCTAATTAATGCATCTAAGCCATGTGTGATTGAGCCGAATACGGATAATGGTATCTGTTTTTTTGTAATTAAATCTGTAATAGGTCTAATCTTATTAAAAATAGTCTCAAAAGTTTTATTAGTATATTTTGGGAGGTCTGAGGTGCTGTCTTCTTGATTTTTTATAATTAGTTGAGGCGCTTTACTGTAAATGCCTTCAATTAATTCTTGGAAAGAATTTCTTACGCTAAGTTTGGATTCTTGGTGCGGAATATCAAGATTTATTTTCGTTAGAGAATTTTTTATAGCATCATCAGTAAATTTATCTAATCCTTGATGGGATTTTTCTAAGTGAGAACCAGTAATAATTCCAGCACTAGCTTGGAGGAAAGTCTTTAATATATCAATATTGATATTTTGCTCAGGGGTCGAGGAGTTTAAAAGCTCTTTAAAAGAGTGCAGAAAGTCGCGAAATTCTTCAGTTTCATGGATAACTGTGTTATTTGAAAGTACTTTATTATCATGGATTCCTTTTTGTGATGATAATTGGTTTTCAGGACTTGGGTTGCTGTGATTTGCTAAATCAGTTTTTGTGTGATGAGCGTGTTTATCTACTTGTTGACTGACTAGTCCAACAGGCTCTTGAAGTCTAACTTGGTCGGAAGTGATATTTAGCACGAATATGTGAGTTGATGTGAATATATATTAACACATTGACTGGAGTCTTAATGTAAATATTAAATACGAAATGATGTTACAATAATAACAAGTATTTCAAATGTTGGTAATCACAACTAATTCCAATATTTTTTCAGCACAGCGAATGTGTAGCTGATAATGGCTTTTTGAGATTCTTTAATTAAGAATCCTGTAAATTTTTTTTATTTTAGTTCTTATATTTTTATACCTTAAATGGCATTAATTACAAATACGCTCTCTCCAGAGCAAAGTATAAATTCTTCTTTAGGCATTATTGAGCCTGAGATAAAGCCTGCTGCTGAAAAGAAAATAGAAGACGTTTCTCCGTCATCTTCTAAGCTTTTTGCGAAGAATTTAGCTCAGGCAGAGGTTAAGGATCAGCAGACCCTTAATGGCACAGTTGCCGAAATTGGAGTTCCGCAACAGTCCCTTAATAATGAACTAAATTTAGAGAATAAAAAAGAAGTAGCAGTTTCTGAAAATCAATTTTTTAAGACTATTCAAAAAATTTTTAAACCTGCGATAGATGGATTGAATAAGGGCTATAGACCTGTAATCATTTCTTCTATTGGCGCGGCATTACATTTTTTAGATAGTTTTGTCGAAGGTTCTAACTTACCTCCAGCGATAAAAAAACTATCTTATAATGCCTCGCTTTGGTATTCAAAGACGATTACTGTTTTACCGAATGCTTTAGCTGGTATAAATTCCCTCGTGAAGAATGATTTTATGGATGGTGTTTCGAGAATTTATTCTTTAGTCGCTAAGTTATTTCAGTCCAAGCCAGCTAATTTCAGTGTTTCTTCTGGATTCTTTCCTGGTGTACAAATGGCGAAATTAGCTATAGGCAAGGAAAAATATGATGCTCAGAATTTTAAATCCCTAGGGGAGAATATTAATTTTTTTCTTCGTGAGCTTAAAAATAGTATAGGAGATTCATTTAGTAAATTGAAAAAAGGTGATGACCCTATTGAGAATATTTTAAAAATTATAGTCCCTACTGGACTCATTTCTTCTACCCTAATCGGCTCAAGTATTATTGGAGATGAAGTTAGTACTAATAAAGCTAAGTCTATAGGGTTTGTTAGAAATTTAAGCGGCGTGGGTGGTGATTTATGGCTAATGTATAAAGCTTATAAGGAAGCTAGAGAAAAGTATGGGGCAGAGAAAGCACTAGCAGAGGTAATGAAAAGTAATGACTTTAAAGTTGGATTCCCATATACACTTGTCTCTGTTGGTGAATTATTGAATAGATATGTTCCTCCGCCAGTCCAAGATAGTCTTGCTCAACTATTCTGTGGTGCTAATGAAACTATTTCTGCTTTCTGGGGGATGATTTCCAAGGAACCAGTTTCTAAAACAGTTACACGCCAATAACAGTCCCTTAATATGAAAACTTTTCAAATCCATGATACCCTTATGAATATAAGGGTATCGTGCAATGAATAATGCTGAAAGTAAAATATTAAATAACTTAGGAGTAAAATCTTTAAAAATTACAGATGAGGGCTTTCCCTTATCCTTAGCTTTAATTAATGATGCACCTAAAAAACTTTACTATATTGGTGATATTGAGCTGCTTAATGAAGCTAATAATATCGCTATAGTCGGAGCGCGTAATGCTGATCTTTACGCTAAGCATTTTACAAATTCTTTAGTGAAAGCATTATCACCCTACCCAGCGACCATAGTCAGTGGTGGTGCTAAAGGGATTGATATGACAGCCCATGTTGCAGCTTTAGAAAACTCTATGCCGACTATTATTGTTCTTGGTTCAGGCATATTAGCTTCTCAGTTTGATATGAATTCTTTTTTTATTAAAAAACTGAGGGAAACGAAGGGGTCTTTGATTATTAGTGAATTTGAGCCCTTTGCGGTTGCTCAGCGTTGGACTTTTGCTTATCGTAATCGCTTGATAGCTGCCTTATCTAGATCTACGGTATTAATTCAAGCTGCTAAGGAAAGTGGTTCTTTAATTACGGCTAAATATGCGTTGAAATATAAAAAAAATCTTTTCGCTTTTTCAGCTCAAGGATTTAATCTTAATTTTGCAGGGAATCACGAATTATTAGAGTCTGGAAAAGCGAAATCTTTAAATTCAGCTGAGGATATTATTTTTCAGCAGTTCCCCTCTTTAATTGAGACCTCTGCACCACGTGCGGTTTCAGGGCTGAGACAGTTCCAAGATGCTTGTGCTGAAAATACAAAAACGGAGATTATGAAACCTTGTCATGGATCAGAATTTTGTAATAATAAAATACTTGCTGATGCTTTGCTAACTTTGATTGAATCTGGGATTCATAGTTTTGAGCATTTGAAAATAAAGGCTGAAATAAATCCGACCACTCTTTCCATGCTTTTATCACGGCTAGAGGTAAAAGGTGAAATAGGCAGAGCGATTAATGGAGAGTTCTTCAGAACTGCTGGTTAAAGGCTTTATTAAATATCTCGTTATATACGTCAGAATTCGTATTAGATTTTAGGTTACAGTTTATAGGAGCGAAAATGAAAACACCAGAACCTACTCTTTCATAAGAACCATCCATCGCTACGGCAGCACCACTAACAAAGTCTATTACTCTTTGAGAGCTCTCATTATCTAGATATTGAAGATTGACGATCACGGTATTGCGCGATTTTAAATTTTTCACTATTTCCATGCTATCTTCGAAGCTTCTTGGCTCTATTACTAATATATTCATAGATTTTGATTTAGTAGTAACAGCCTCTAGATGATTACTGTTAGTATTTTTACTTCCAAATATAACATCCATTGACCCACTCTCCGATGATTTTCTGTCTAGTTCTTTTAATTTGGCTTCCACTTCACGACTAGGAGCTGGTATCTGAGAGTCTTTCACTGCAAATAAACTATCAAAACCATCATCTAATGAATCTGACTTGGGACCTAACCATAACCTATTTATATTGAACATAATTTACCTCACTCCTTACTATTAACCAAACAACGCTTTTCCTATTCTAATCATTGTTGAACCCCGCTGAAGAGCAGCACAATAATCACTAGACATTCCTATAGATAAATCAAATTCCGCATCTGGTCTTTGATTTTGTAGAAGACCAAGAAGATTTTTCATTATTCTAAAATTTTCATCTAATATTGATTCTGAACTTAAGTAGGCATTCATTGCCATCAATCCACGAATTTCAATATTTTTAAAATCAAGTAAATCACTTAATTCATTTGCAAAATTTGAAGAAGTGAAGCCACTTTTATTAGCCTCGTTAGATATATTAATCTGTAATAAAACAGCTTGTTTTATGCCGAGTGAAGCAGAACGCTTATCAATACTCTTCAAAAGCTCTAATGAATTGACTGATTGTATAAGTCTAAAATTACCTACAGCCTTATTCACTTTATTTTTCTGTAAAGTACCAATAAGATGCCATTCGACATCGTTATTAAAATTATTACTGATTCTATTTATCCTATCTAAAGCAGAAATAACGTAATTTTCACCAAAAACCCTAACTCCCTCTGCATAAGCTTCTAAAATCTGTTCATCACTAGCATATTTACTAACTGCAACAAGTTTTACGCTACTTTGCTTGGCAAATTTGCTAATGTTTTCATTTATTGTTTTTAGTTTTTCTTTTAAGCCCATTTATAAAGGATTTTTGAGTGTTTTTGGGCCGAAACTCGGCCATGCTTATAGAATCCTATTAATCCAGTATTCTGTCAAGAGTTAACCTTAGATATTTGAAAAATTAATCCTTCTGTATTCTTGAGGCATTTTGGCAGCAGTCCCAAAAAATAAAATAGCCCCGCTGAGGAGACAGCAGGGCTAACGCACATTGCATACGACTAGTACGATGCAAAATTTATAAAATTGATGCCCGAATGAATTCGGGCACTTAGTGACCTAGTTTGATTAGTTACAGTTATTTTAGTTACAGTTGTGTTACGTTACGAAAATTAAATTATTAATAAGGGTCTTACTTTATGGTAATAAATCTAGTAGCTGTTGTGGTTGAGCATTAGCTTGTGAAAGCATAGCTACTCCAGATTTTTGCAGAATTTGTTGTTTAGCGAGAGAGCTGCTTTCCATTGCCATATCTGCGTCAATTATTCTAGATTTAGATGCTTCGAGATTTACTACTGATATATCTTGAGAATTAATTTTACTCTCCATGCTTACTTGAATGGCACCAAGGTGTGATCTCATGCGAGAAATATTATCGATCATCTTAGTGATGTCATCTAAATTACCATGAGATTGTGAAGTATTTGCGTATGAATTAATAGTAGCTCCAGTCACTCTAAGGCGGCTTAAAGTAAAGCCTGGAGTGTTAGCATTTTCGACTAATTGCCCGCCATCATGCAGGAAGTATTTGATAATGTCGAGAGCTTTATTAGTTACCGAGCTTGCAGCTAGGAGAGGAGCAGCTGTTCTGCTACCAATCACCGCTCTGTTACTGTCATAGGCATCGCGCAATAAGTCATCCATGCTATCAGCTTGATAGTTTCCACCATTCAAGAATCCTGCGAGCCAAGTATCAAGAGCTGTGCTGCTTGCACCTTGAGCTGTTAATTCAGCTCTGATGTCACCTATTACCTTGGTAACATAATCGAAGCTAGCTGTTCCAGCTGTAACTTCTGCTGCTGCTGAGTTTTGAGTTGCAGTGAGCGGAGTGTAAGAATAGTTAGCATCTATGTTTATTCCTCTTTCAGAGACGAAAACTGGTGTTGCGACTGCTGTTTTGTCAATATAAGCCGGACCAAATTGTAAATTAGTAATTTCACTAAACGTAATACCACTTTGAATAGTTCTATCGGTCTGGTTAGTTCTATTAGTGCTAGCGCCTTTAAGCATTGTTACGCTATTGAACCTAGTCGTATTGGAAATATCTTCGACGTTTTTCACGCGTTCGTTAATTTCTCTTTGTAAAGCATTTCTTTCATCGGCGCCGTTGCTACCGTTAGCTGCTTGAATCATCAGCTCTCTTACTCTCTGCAAATCATCTTGCATAGCTTGGAGCTGACCCTCTGTTACTTGAATTAAACTTATGCCATCCATTTGGTTTTGGATAGTCTTTCTATAGGCTCTAACGTCAGACGTTATTCTTTGAGAGATAGTCATGCCAGCGGCATCATCACCAGCGTTATTAACTCTTTTACCTGTTGATAATCTTTTTGCTGTGACTTCTAAGTCTCTATTATTTGTTCTTAAAGCTGCCTGTGCGTCAAGGCTTAATCTATTTGTGTTAATTACTAGTCCCATTGTTCTCCTCCAAATTGACTTTGTTGTTCTTTTGTTGTTTTGTGCGTTTTGTAAACTTGTGCGTTGCTTACAAGTATATAAATCGGTAATAGTGGAGAAACCTAGGTCGGGAGGATGCTTGAAGTTTTAAATAAATTTTAGCTTTCAAGGCTAGTGTTTAAAAGCTAATTCAATGCACTGATTCTATAGTGTTTAATTTAATTTAGTTTACGTGTATTCTTGGAAGTGCTTAGTGAACATGGCTGATGATTAATCTGTAAGTAGTATAAAAATTATAAACAGTTAAACCTTTTCACTAGATTCTATCTTATAGTCGCAAAGCTGAGAAATAAGCTCAAGACATCTTTTTGATTCACTTTCGATAGGAGTTTTCATCTCTGGCATATAGGGCTCCCCAAATTTAATAAGTACTTTGCCATCATCTCGGTAGCTTATGCCAGTAGGAATTATGGGAGTTTTAGTTAATCTAGACATGAATACCGCACCATTATTGGGTGTTCCTAGATATTCATTTTTAGAACGCGTGCCTTCTATAAAGATTACTAATTTCCACGCTTCTTCATTAAGAATCTTTTTTACTAATTTTAGAGTAGAGCTTCCAGTATTATCTCTGTCTACAGGAACGGCAGATAAAAGGCTGATAAGGTAGCCTAGTATGGGGTTTGAAAATAGTTCACGTTTAGCAAGAAAGCTAATGGGTGGTCTAATGAATAGCCCTAATAAAGGTGGATCATTTAAAGAGCGGTGATTAGCTGCGAAGATATAGTTTTTATTTTGATCGAATTTTTTTCCAGTAAACTCTACTTCTACTTTATATATAAGATTAAAGTAAAAAGAAAGAAAAAAAACTCCTATTAACTGAGAGATGTGGCTTAAGGTTGAGCCATAAAAATTTTTTAATTCAAATTTTTGTTTAGTTTCATTCATGAAGAAAGAAAGTATCGAGTCTTGCTATCATAGCTTATTATAAAATGGTTTTTTTTGAAACAAAGGCTAAAATTTCACTAGACCCTATAGTTGGTCTTGTACAAAAGGCTAGCGAGGATACTAATTCACAGAAGCTCCTTGCCATAGTTGGTTCGGCGATGGATGATGCAGGTAAGTTGATAGTTCCAGATGCCCTCAATCAAGCTGCTTTGGAGATAGTTCAGCAAGGGCTTAATATGGAATATGCTCCTAGTGGTGGTTTAAAGGACTTAGCTCCTTTAATTACTGAGGAGTTCGTGGGTAAAGATAATTTACATAAGCTTTACTCTGAAAATATTCGCCGTGCAGAAGTGGTTACTGGTGGTGGTACTAACGCTATTTCTCTTTCTTTAATGACTTGTACTAAGTCTAATGATCCTATAATTGTTCAGAGACCACATTGGGCGGGCTATGACAGTGTCGCTTTAGGTATAGGGCGCAGTAATCTTATTAACTTTGAGCTTTTAGATAAAGATTTAAAATTTAACCTTGATAGCTTGGCTAAGGCTTTAAACTTCGCTGTTAAGTCTTTACCGCTGGATTCTACGAGCAAGATTACTCTTATTTTAAATACTCCTTTTGATAATCCTCTAGGTAAAGAAATTAGCCATGCTGATTTAATGGAGATAGCGAATCTTCTAGGTACTTATAAAAACCAAAAATTTCTAGTAATTTTAGATATAGCTTATATAGACTTCGGACCTACTGCTAAGGATTATACGAAATTATCTTTTATCGGTGATTTCTTTAAGAAGGCTGGTTTAGAGCATTTAAGTCTAATAGTCGCTTCTACTTTATCTAAGAGCTTTGCGATGTATGGTGCTAGAGTCGGGGCTGCGACGCTATTTTCGCCTGAATATGAAAATGTCTCTGAGTGGAAAGATATAGCTGGTGGTGTACTCAGAGGTACTTTAAGTAACCTCTCTCGAACCAGTCAAGAAATAGCTTTAAAGATACTGTCAGATTCATCTAGATTAGCTTCTATTCATGAATTTCAGCGTAATACCGTTGCTATGATTAATAAGCGCCGTGAGCATTTTGTAAATAAAATTAGCGCGAGTTTACCTGAAGAATTAGAGATGATAAGTCCAGATGGTGGTTTTTTCCTGTCCTTTAGGCTGAGAGATGAGGTATTAGGACGTTTCCCTGATTTCGCGAAAAGGCTTTCTGAAAGCTTTATCTCTAGTAGTGTTTACATTCCTGTTCTTTGTGAGCAGTTCATCCGCGTGCCTATTTGTGGATTAAGGGAAGAGCTTTTAGATTTAGTCGCAGATGAAATCACAGAGCATACTTCAAAGATTTTTGGAAAAGTCCATTAAGGGATGAAAGAAAAAGCAGTCTTAATTGACATAATTAGTTCAGATGTCACTAAAAGAGAATCAGAGCTTAGGCTTGAAGAGCTTAATAGCTTAGTTAAAACTTATGGTGGAGTGAGTTCTGAATATATAGTACAGAAAAGAAGCAGTCCTAACTATAAGACTTATGTCGGTGAGGGCAAGCTTACTGAGCTGTTAGATCGTTTTGAAAATTTCGATGATTTAGATGTAATTATTATTAATAATATTCTTAAACCTCGGCAGATATATAATTTAGAAGAATTTTGTATTAATTATCAGATCGGAAAGAAAAAAGAGGATGAGGAGAGCTTACGCTGGGAAAATCCGAAAAAGATTAAGGTCTGGGATAGAGTTGATTTAATTTTAAAGATTTTTGATAAACATGCGACTACCGTTGAAGCTAAGTTGCAGATTGAGCTTGCAAGTATTAAACATATGGGACCACGTATATTTGGTATGGGTCTAGAGCTTTCTCGTCAGGCTGGTGGTATCGGTACTATCGGTGCTGGTGAATCGAATACCCAGATGATGAAACGCCACTTACAGAAACGTGAAAAGCTTATAGAGGGAAAGATAGAGCAGTATGGTGATGTACAGCGTCGTCACCGCGATTCACGCCGAAATAAAAATTTTAAAACTATCGCCCTCGCTGGTTATACCAATGCTGGCAAAAGTACTCTGAAGCGCGCACTGACCAAAAAGCAGAATACTTATGTCGCAGATGAGCTTTTTGCTACGTTGGATTCCACGGTAGGTGAGCTTTACTTGCCGCTTTCACAGCAGAAAGTGATGATCGCAGATACTATCGGTTTTATCCAAGATTTACCACCAGATTTAATCGATGCTTTTAAATCCACACTAGCAGAGATAGTTGAGGCTGATATTATTTTTCATTTAATAGATATTTCGGATAAAAGTCTTTTTCTGAAAATTCGTGTAGTTGAAGATGTCCTTAGGCAGTTGCATGTAGACAAGGATAAGGAAAAGTATTATATATTTAATAAGTTAGATAAATTGGACGAAGCTGTCACAGAGGGGGAGATGACTTTAGAAGAGAAAGATTTATTGATTATGAGGCTTGAATCTGAGTTTGCAGCTTTTTTCCCTATTTTTATTTCAGCGACTGAGAAGAATTCTTTAACTGAGTTGATTGAGAGGATTGATTTAGAATCGCTAAATCAATCCAAGAATTTTACTTAAATGCTAAGTTTTTAAATCTGAAATTTGGCAATCTAAGCATATCTGGGTAAAATGAATTTATGAAACAATCCAAAGTAACAGTTATTGGTGCTGGTAATGTCGGGGCTACGGCAGCTCAGAGATTAGCAGAAAAGAATATAGCGAACGTAGTTTTAATTGATGTCGCAGAGGGCATCGCTAAAGGTAAGGCTTTAGATCTTATGGAAGCAAGGCCTGTAGAGCTAGAGGATAGATATATTTTAGGTGGCTCTGATTATGCACTTTCTGAAGGGTCTGATGTGGTTTTAATGACAGCTGGGCTAGCAAGAAAACCGGGTATGAGTCGAGATGATCTTTTAAAGATAAATGCAGATATAGTTACTACTTGTATTGAAAATGCTTATAAATATTCTCCAGATGCGATATTTATCGTAGTTTCTAATCCAGTAGATGCGATGACTCAGCTTACTTACCAGATACTTTCAGCGAAAGGTGTCGCTAAGCATAAAATTATCGGCATGGCCGGCGTTCTAGACAGTTCTCGTATGGCTTTCTTTATCGCTGAAGCTTTAGATGTTTCTGTTAAAAATATTCAACCTTGTGTGCTCGGTGGTCACGGGGATGATATGGTACCTGTCGCAAGATATACTACTGTAGCTGGAGTTCCACTTACAGAGCTGCTTTCAGAAGAAAAAATTAATGCGATTGTTGAAAGAACACAGAAAGGTGGCATAGAGATAGTTAATCTTTTACAGACCGGTTCAGCTTTCTATGCGCCAGCTAGTTCTGCTGTAGAAATGATAGATGCGATTTTATTGAATAAAAAACAGATACTGCCTTGCTCTTGTTATTTAGAAGGTGAATATGGTATTTCTGGTGTTTTCGTTGGTGTGCCTACTAAGCTGTCTAGTAAGGGGATTGAGCAGATTCTAGAGCTTAAGCTTACTGAGTCTGAGTTAGCTGCACTTAAATCTTCAGCAGAGTCAGTTCGTAAAAATATTCAAAGATTAGATGAGCTTAGGCAGCTTACACCTTAAAATATCAAGTTATTACCTTGCTTAATCGTCAATTATAGATATTTTAGCTCAATTTAGGGTATAATATATATACGTATTGGTATTATTGCCATATTAGGGCGTTAGAGTGTCTTAATGTCTATTAACTTAACTGTTAATAAATTTTTTGATCCTGTTATGAATTTAGCGAAGTCGAGTCTCGCTAAAATTTATCAGGTATTACCTCCTTTTGCTCAAAAATTTCTAGGTATTACGACGACGAAAGTCTCTTCAAAGGACTTGAAAAGTTTACATGCAGATGTCAGTGCATCTGAGCATGCTAAGGCTTTATCTAAGGAATTAAATCTGCTTTTACCTAAAGTAGGTGATACTGCTGTGTTTTTTTCAGATGCTCATCAAGCCGGACCTTACAAGCTAACTAACGATCTTCAGAAAGCTCTTCAAGATATTCTTCGGTCTAATCCTTTACCAGATGACTTAAAGGCTCAATTTAAAAAACAAGGTTTAAAGGTTGAGGAATATTTAAATATGGCATTAAACCCAACTCATACGGGTTTAGTAGTGAAAATTTCCCCTACTCCTGATAATCCAGAGGGATTATTATTTATTCATATAGATCTTCGCTCAAAGAAGCCAAGTAAAGAAAATCCAAGTCCATTTAATGGTGAACTGAAGATAGAGGATATTCAGGAAGCAAGTAAAAGAGCTGTTGCTTACCATACTGATTTTGAGTTTTTTAAAGTTGGGCATGTCGAGAATACGGCGAATTTTTTAACTGAATTGAAAGAAATTAAAAAAGAACTTCAATATTATGTCCCAGCATTGTTTCCAAAAGCTATGCAAATTTTGGGAAACGAGAAATTAGGACCCTCAATTGAAAAATATTTAAGTGATTTAGCAGATAAGCTACCAAAACAGTATTTAAATCATTTACGGGACAGTCTTTTAAATATTAGGCTTCCTGCTTTTTCTTCATCCACAGATAATTCTGAACATGTCAAAACCAGAGAGACTAGTGAAACCCATTCGATCAAAGAAAAAGCAGAAAAAATACCAAGTAAAATAGTGTGTAGTGATTTAGTTGCTCATTTACTATTGAAAGTAAAATTAGATGATACCTCTCATAAATCTAAATTACATGATATCTCTCAAAACCCCACTCCCGGTAATTTATATGATACTTTAAGGCAAGAGTTATATAAAACTGGGAAGATTAAACAAAACAGCCTAGCATACAGTTTCGCTTAGGGGGAGGGGCTGCTCTCAAGCTTTAATTTTTGCGTTTCCGTCGGGAGCCCCCTTAAGCAGCAGCTTTCTTAGGTTTAGGTGTATAGCCTTTCATCTTAAAGTATTCCCTAGATTGTTCTTGGCTAAGAGTGAGTTTTTTAATATCGTAAATAAGATCTTCCCTAGTCTCTTCTGACATTTCAAAATCTACAGTGTTTATAATACAGTCAGTAGGGCAGACCTCTGTACATAGACCACAGAACATGCATAGACCGTGATCTATATAAAACTGTGTAGACTTGGCTTTCACCTCAGTATGTGGGATAACTGAAATACAAGCATCAGGGCAGACTCTTTCGCATTGTTTGCAGGCGATACACAGATGTTCACCTGTAATAGGGTCTACGTTTAAAGCTAGTCTGTGTCTTGACCTTGCGTAAAGTTCAGGCATTTTATTTGGATAGTCAGAGGTAATAGGGTCTCTAGTAGTGTGTTTCACTACTGTAAACATACCTAGAAGAATGTTATAGATTCCAAGAGGAAATTTAGTGAATGATTTTAATGTATTTGAGAAATTCATGATTTAATATACTCCAAAATTATAGCCATAAGGAACAGAATGGCAAGTGTAAGAGGGATAAGGTATTTCCAACCAAATTCCATTAATTGATCCTGTCTCAATCTTGGCAAAGTAGCCCTAACCCAGATAGCAATAAGGAACATAAGATAGATCTTTACCAAGAGAGTTATGGATGTTATTACCCAGACGAAATTTAAGCCTTCGAACATACCATTAAAAGTACCAATAACAGGGAGACTAATATTTAGATTAGTAAGAGCTGAGTAAAGTGCTTGTTCTGCTTCTATGCTGATAGGTAGATGAGAACCACCGAGGAATAATATGGAAGCTATAGCTGAAGCGATGAACAGATTAGTATATTCGGCTAAGAAAAATAATGCGAATTTCATGCCGCTAAACTCAGTGTTAAACCCTGAAACCAATTCTGACTCAGCTTCTGGAATATCAAAAGGAATTCTGTTAACCTCTGCCGTAGAAGCAGTAATAAAGATTAAAAATAAGCTAACGCAAAGGGTCACATAAACTAAAGTTACGAAACCATCAAAGAAATTACCATTAGTGCTTGCAAACAGATTTAGTATTCTCGGTAGTTCACCGTTACCAAGAAGGTTCCAGTTAAGTATTCCACCAGCTTGAGCTTCAGATATTTCGAAAAGATTTACTGAGCCAGAGAGCATGATGATAGAGATTATGGCTAAGACTAAAGGGATTTCATAACTGATAGCTTGCGAAGCGGCTCTTAGACCACCCATGAGTGAATATTTATTATTAGATGCCCAACCTGCCATAACTAATGACATAGTGCCAAGTGATAAAAATCCTAGTATAAATATCAAGCTGATATCAAGATCGGCATAGATGAAACCGCCTAGGCGATTAGCAGCTACAGCTAATAAAGGTAGAAAAACTACCATGGAAGGGGCGAAGAATAATGCTGGAGCTAGGAAAAATAGAATAGGGTCTGAATTCTTAGGTACAGTATCTTCTTTAAAAAGAAGCTTTAAAGCATCAGCTAATGTTTGCAAGCCGCCATTTGGTCCGACTGCATCTGGTCCGATTCTTACAGTGAGTAAAGATAGGAATTTTCTTTCACAAAGCACCATGAATAGTGCATTTACTGGAATAATAGTAGCTACTACGACAGTAGGAGCTAGATATGCATGAATGTCAGCGAGGTTTTTAAATATCTGTTTATCTATAGCAGGGAACCAAGTAGGCATCAGTTCGTTAAATACGAAAGGTGCTTTCCAAGCGAAAGTTAATCCAGCACCAGCTGCCACGACGAAAATAATTGATAACCAAACTACAGCTAGAATAAAAAACTTAAAAGCCTGAACTAATGCTGATCTTTGCGCAAAAGTCTTTCTAGGATGGAAAGTGGATAGTAAATTTAGGTCAACTGCTTTAGAATTCATTGCCTTAACATTATAACTTGAATTCATATAATCGGATTTATAGCTCAGTATTTTTTATCATGGCAAAAGAAAGTACTCCAGAGCAGCTCTCTTCGCTATCTACTGTAGCTTTTACTTCAAATTTTCCGAAAGGAAATCTGAATTTTATTTTCTTTACTTCTATATCTAATCTGTCTCCTGGTACTACGATTTTCCTAAATCTAATCTGATCTAGTCCAGTAAATATTCCTTTATAACCGACAGAATAATCTTTTACATGAAGCATGCATATACAGCACATTTGAGCTAACGCTTCGAGCTGTAATACTCCTGGCATAATAGATACATCTGGAAAGTGTCCCTGAAATTGAGGTTCATTTACAGAAATGTTTTTATAACCTTTAGCGTATTCACCAGCTAAACATTCAGTAACTCTATCCACCATTAAGAAAGGGTATTTATGGGGTAATGTATTGAATATATCCTGTATATCCATCTTGATAACTTGATTTTCAGTGCTTGATTCGATTGTACTCATATTCTCTCTTTCTTATTATTAGTTTCTTGAAGGATCTTATTAATAGGGATTTTAAAACTATACAATAATTTCTTCTTTAGAATAAGCTAGATTAAACTGATCATGTATCGCTTTAACTGCCTTGTGGCTTTCCTCGATTTTTATAATACAACTGATTTTAATTTCACTAGTGGTGATCATCTGTATATTAATGCCAGCATTATATAGAGATGAGAACATTTCAGCAGCTATACCCGGTTTATTCAACATTCCCGCTCCGACTATGGATACTTTAGCGATATTTTCATCGAAAACTATTTTATCTGCTCCGACTTCTAGTGCTAACTCTTCTGCGATCCTTACTGCTTTTTGTAAATAATCTTGCTGGACGGTGAAAGCTATATCTATAACTCCGTCTCTAGGAATGGATTGCAGAATGACATCTATGCTCACATTTTCTTTCGCTAGTCTATCGAAGATTTTACAGGCTATACCTGGTTTATCTGGTACTCCCATAAAGCCTAATTTAGCTTGTTTATCATCTATCGCAACTCCAGTCACAGCTTGCGTTAATTCCATGTTTCTTACCTCACTTAATTTAACTACTCTAGTACCTAAGTCATCTGGCTTGAAAGTACTTCTCACTCTTAGATTTATATTATATTTTTTAGCTAATTCTACTGAACGTGGATGTAAGACTTTAGCTCCGAGACTAGCAAGTTCTAGCATTTCTTCGTAGCTTATAAGATCTAATCTTCTGGCTTCTGGAATTATACGAGGGTCAGTCGTGTAGACTCCATCTACATCCGTGTATATATCACATCTTTCAGCTTTTAAAGCAGCAGCTATCGCTACAGCAGATGTATCTGAACCACCTCTACCAAGAGTGGTTATTTCACCATCTTCCGTGATACCTTGAAAACCAGCTACTATAACGATTTCTCCAAGGTTTAAATGCTTCTCTATCCTATCTGTCTTAATCTGAGCGATTCTTGCACGATTATGTGCTCTCTCTGTGATAAAGCCAGCCTGTGAGGCTACTAGTGATATGGCTTTAAAGCCCATTTGATGTAAACACATCGCGACTAAGGAAACAGTGACCTGTTCACCTGTAGAGAGAAGCATATCAAGCTCTCGCCCTTCTGGTAATGGATTAAATTCTTTTGCTAATTTTACTAAAGAATCGGTCGCCTTGCCCATGGCAGAGACCACTATAACTAAGTTAGCATTTTCACTCTCTCGGACAGCTATCTCACAGACCTGCTTAATACAGTCTGCGTTTGCGACAGAACTCCCCCCGAATTTAAGAACAGTAGTTTTATCTTTAAGCACTTTAGTATCTCTCTTGAAACTTTAATCCGATCTAATATCTTTTAACTAATGAGATTTAGCTAACTGTTTATCAGTCTCTGTACCAAAGAATAATTTAGAGTCTTCATGGATAGACAGCTCTAGAGTCTTTAATGAACCAACAGCTTCATTAAGAGATACAGCTTCAGTTTTATTACCTACTATCGCAGACATTTTACCCCATTCGCCATTCTGTACCATTTCGGCTGCTTTCCAGCCAAGTCTAGTGCCTAATACTCTATCGAAAGCTGATGGTCTGCCGCCTCTTTGAATATGACCTAAAGTCGTAGATCTAGTTTCTATACCAGTCTCTTTCTCAATAATTTTAGCGATCTTCTCACCGATACCACCTAGCTTAACGTGCCCGAAAGCATCTAACTCAGTGTCCTTGGTTACGTCTTGATTAGAAAGCTTAGCCCCTTCTGCTGCGACGATTATCGCATAGGATTTTTTCGCATAAACTTTCTTAATGGTTTCACAGAGTTCTTTAGTATCTACTTCCTCTTCTGGAACTAATATGTAATCAGCATTCCCTGAAATGCCAGAGAAAGAAGCTATCCAGCCAGCGTGCCTGCCCATAACTTCACAGACTAGAACACGCTCGTGAGAGCAGGCTGTAGTATGCAGAGAGTCTATCGCATCTGTAACGATATTGATACAGGTATCAAAACCGAAAGTCACATCAGTACCAGATAAATCATTATCTATAGTTTTCGGTACACCGATTACATTGATTTTATATTGATTATAAAGTTTAGAAGCCACGCCACAAGTATCTTCGCCGCCTATTGCTACTAGAGCATCTAATTTATTATCCTTCATGGTTTTAATTACTGCCTCAGGACCACCTTCTATCTTGAAAGGATTAGTTCTTGAAGATTTAAGGATAGTTCCACCCTCTCTGATGATGTCTTCTGTCTTATCTAAACTAAGCTCAGTGGTAATGTTCTCCACTGCACCTTTCCAGCCATATTTAATACCGATCACCTCTGATCCATATTCTTTAACAGATTTGAAAACTAAAGCTCTTATCACGGAATTTAAACCCGGACAATCACCACCGCCAGTAAGTACACCAATACGCATGGATAATATATTAGCGTAAATTATGTCTATTTTGTAAGCCCTTAAGTGATTTACTTGTAAAATTTAGAAGCATTTCTTTGCTTTTCGCTAAGATTTAATTTATGAGTAATTACTGGCTTATAAAATCAGAACCATCATCTTTTTCTATAGATGATTTAAAATCTCTGCCGAACAAAACTGATATGTGGGATGGTGTTAGAAACTATCAAGCTAGAAATATTATGATGAATGAGATGAAGACTGGTGATAAAGCATTTTTTTATCACAGTAATGCTAAGCCACCTGGTGTTGTTGGCATAGTTGAAATCGTTACTAAAGAAGCATATCCAGATCCTACGCAGTTTGATAAGCAATCTAAATATTATGATCCACAGAGCGATATAAATAATCCGCGTTGGTGGCTAGTAGATGTAAAGCATCTTCAGGATTTACCTTTTATTTCCCTTGAAACGATAAAGGCTAATCCTAAATTAAAAGATATGAAGCTGGTGCAGAAAGGCTCTCGCTTATCAGTGCAGCCAGTGACTAAAGAAGAATGGGATGAGATATTAAATATGGCTCAGGTAAATGCTCAGTCCCAACAGTAATAAAAATCTTCAAGTGAAATCCTCTAACCGAGAGATTTTAGGCATTGCTTTGCCGATAGCTGCTGCTATTGTCGTGCCACAGTTTAATTTTGTTATTAATAATATTTTTCTTGGTACGCTTGGTGAGAAAGCCTTAGGGCTAGCTGGTTTAACTGGTATTTATTATTTAATTTTTGCTGTGATTGGTATGGGCTTTAGTAATGGTGTCAGAGTCCTTATCGCCAGGCGAGCTGGAGAAAATAATCCAGATGAGATAGGTAAGCTTTTTTATCAAGGAGCGATTATTAGTATTTTCATTGCCTTATTAGGATTGCTTTTCACTTATGTTTTTGCTGGTCATATATTTGCAATTTCTTTAAAAGATTTTAGTAACTTTGTAGCTGCCTTTAGTTTTCTGAAAATTCGAATTTGGGGTTTGTTTTTTCTTTATTTATATCAGCTTGGTAACACGCTTTTAGTGGGTACTAATAATTCTCGCCTTTTAATTATTGGTACTTTTATTGAGACGCTTGTAAATATATTCTTTGATTATGTTTTGATTTATGGTAAATTTGGTTTTCCAGAATTAGGTTTTAATGGTGCAGCTTATGCTTCATTAATAGCTGAATTTTCAGGATTTCTGGTTATTTATTTAGTTTTAAATATCAGTGGTATTAAAAATACTTTTAAATTATTTAAACCAAGAAGCTTAGATTTTTCTCTCTGTAAAATCATCCTAAAGCACTCTTCGCCTTTAATCCTTCAGTACGCTATTAGTATACTCAGCTGGGAGTATTTTTATATTTTGGTAGAGCATTATGGTTCACTCGAACTCGCTATTTCTAATACTATGAGAAATATTTTAGGCTTATTTGGTTGCTTTACTTGGGCTTTTTCTGCGACTACTAATACCATGGTGAGTAATTTAATCGGACAAGGTAAACAAGATGCTGTGATGGGTTTGGTTTGGAGAATATCACGATTGTCAGCAATTTCTGCTTTGATTTCATGTGCTTTAGTTATGATGAATTTAAATTTTTGGCTGGGTATTTATGGTCAGGGTGAGGGTTTTATTACAGTAGCTACTCCAGTTTTGAAAGTGGTTTTAGTTGGACTCTTTATTACTTCATTTTCGACTATATGGATGAATGCGGTGGTTGGTACTGGTCATACGAAAACTGCTTTACTAGCTGAGCTTTTAGCCGTAATCATATACTCCGTATATAATTATATAGTTTTAGAGCAGCTCCATTTATCGTTAATCTGGGCTTGGGCTAGTGAATGGCTCTATTGGGTTGTTTTATTTATCCCCTGCTTTATTTATATGAGAAATGGTAAGTGGGCTAAAGGTTTAACTTAAGCAGATTTAAGCTAGTAATTTTTAAAGATCAACTTGCAGCTAGTTCTTTAGATCTTTGACTTGCTGCTTGAATTGCCTGATTGATTATTTCTAAAAATCTATTATTTTCTAAGCTGCTAATAGCAGCATGGGTAGTGCCGTTTGGGCTAGTGACTGCCTTTCTTAGCGTTTCTGGGCTTGGACTGTTCGATATTGAATTTGCAGATTCATTAGGAGACACTTCGTTAGCAGCATTTAGTAATAGTCCTGAACCTAGAAATGTTTTATTTACTAAAATACTGGCTTCTTCTAAGCTAAGTCCTTGATTGATTCCAGCCTGAATTAAAGCTTCTGCAAGTAAGAAAAAGTAAGCAGGTCCAGATCCAGAAAGAGCTGTAACCGCATGCATTTTATTTTCATCATCTATAAAAATGATGTCACCGATTGCATTAAAAATCCCTTGCACTAAGCTTTTATGCTCATCATTACAGTGTTTATTGTACGTTAGAGCGGTAATTCCAGAGCCGATTTTCGCAGGTGTATTCGGCATAGCTCTGAAAATTGGATTAGATGGGAATTTCCTTTCTATTGTTTGAATACTTATTCCAGCAAGGACAGAGACGATAATACATTCACTGCTTATGCCTTTTAAAGAATTTAGGATTTCAGAAATATCTTTAGGTTTAACTGCGATGATTAGTAGGTTTGGTTTTTCTGCACTAATCATATTCTCGATTTCTTCGTAAGCCGTGAAGTCTATCTTTTTACTTAATTTATCTAATTTCTCTTGACTACGGTTACAGATACTTAGTTTAATTTCTGTATTTTCGTATCGCTGAGGAACTCTAATTTCTGTGTTAGCTAATAATATTTTTTTTTGAGATAAATGAATGCCAGAGGCTATCGCTGAACCCATAGCTCCAGCACCGATTATTGAGAGATTTAAAATATTTTTTCCCACTAATACCAAAATACCATTTTAATCTGGAAAAAACTTTCTTCTACTTTTTCATCGGTCTTGAATATGTTATGTTCTTAAATAGTGGCTTTATTAGAGGTTAAAAATTTATCTAAATCCTTCCCCATCTCAAAAGATGGGGGATGGGGGCTGAGGGCTAAAGAGCTGCTTCAAGTCGTGAGGGGAGTGGATTTATCTATTGAGACAGGAGAAATACTTGTTTTAGTGGGCGAATCTGGCTGCGGTAAATCTACTTTAGCAAGGCTTATAACTCGTCTCACAGAGCCGGATTCGGGTGAGATTAATTTTGAAGGTGAAGATTTTTTACATCTTCAAGGATCTAAGCTTTTAGATAGAAGGAAAAGTTTACAGATGATTTTTCAAAACCCTTTTAGCAGCTTAGACCCACGCTTTAAGATTTATGACAGCATTGCAGAGCCTCTTCGGGTAAATAAAGAAAAGAATATTAAAGAAAGAGTATTTGAGCTTATGCAGCTTGTGGAACTCGATGCTGAATTGGCTTCTAAGTATCCACATCAGTGTTCAGGTGGACAGAATCAGCGAGTCTGCATAGCTAGAGCGATAGCTTGTAATCCTAAATTGATTATTGCAGATGAAGCTGTGAGCGCCTTGGATGTATCGATTCAGTGGACTATATTGAATTTAATGCTGAAACTCAAGCGGGAACTGGGTATTAGTTTTCTTTTTATTACTCATGATTTAGCCGTGGCTAAATTTATCGCAGATAGAGTTGCTGTCATGTATCTGGGGAAAATAGTAGAGATAGCAGCTAAAGATGATCTCTTTCGTAATCCTTTGCACCCTTATACTAAAGCTCTTTTAAGTTCAGCTCCAGTCCCAGACCCGACTAAGCGTGATAGAGAGCGTACTTTTTTGTATGGTGAAATACCTAGTGCAAGTAAAATACCTAGTGGTTGTGCTTTTCGTACTAGATGCCCTGAGTGTTTTGAGGCTTGTGAGCTTAATACGCCATTGTTGCTGAAACCTATTTCAGTATCCTTGTTTCATAACGATACTGTTGTTGACGATAGAGAATCTGGACTTATTGAGCAAAATCATCAAGTATCATGCTTGCTTTATCAGGAGAATATTCAATAATGCTTCCTATAACAGAATCGATAAACCCACTTTCTGAAAATTTAGATCAGTTGAGTTCTTCCGATTTAGTGCAGCTTTTTGTGGATGATCACCAGCAGATTTTAAAAGCCCTGGCTGATGTTAAAGAAGATATCGGAGTGGTCATCGAAGTCGTTAGTGAATCTTTAAGGCAGGGTGGCTCACTTGTTTATGTAGGAGCTGGTACTAGTGGGCGTCTTGGTGTTTTAGATGCAGTCGAATGTCCGCCTACTTTTTCTACTGAGCCGGATTTAGTAAAAGCTATTATCGCTGGCGGTGAAAGAGCTATCCAGTACGCAGTAGAAGGCGCTGAAGATGATGAAGCTGCTGGTTATGCTGATGTTTTAGCGAAAATGAATTTAAAGAGTAGCGAAAACGCAGAAGTTGGAGTTAGGCAACAGTGCCTCGATGTGGTTATCGGTATTTCAGCTAGTGGTGGAGCAGCTTATGTTATAGGAGCTTTGAAAGCCGCAAAAGAGAAAGGTGCTAAGACTGTGGTGATTACTAATAACCGTGCCGCGGAGATTATTAAATATGCAGATTACTCTATTTTCCTAGATACTGGACCGGAGATACTTTCAGGTAGTACTAGGCTTAAAGCTGGAACTTCACAAAAGATAGTACTTAATATTATAAGTACCTCGGTTATGGTTAAGCTTGGTAAGACTTTTGGTAATCTAATGATAGATGTTAAGGTCAGTAATAAAAAGCTTAAGGAAAGAGCTGTTAGATTAATAAGTTTAATCACAGGCTCTGATAAACCTTTAGCTGAAGAGGCTTTGACACTGTCTCATAATAGAGTGAAGCAGGCTATTCTTTATCTTAAAAAGGGTTTGGACTTTGATTCTGCTACTGAGCTATTAAAGATTAATAAAAATTATTTATCAAAGGCATTAGCATAGCTTAATTGTAGTTTATGGAGATTTAATCTTGAGTTTGCGTTTTTAATGCTGAAGAGAACATGGAGTTGTACATCGGTCTTGATTAAGCTAAAATAGTTAGACTGTATGGCTAGTCTTAAAGAAATTAAACTTAAAATTAATAGCACTAAAAAAACCAAGAAGATTACGGCTGCGATGAAACTTGTCGCTGCGGCTAAGGTAAATAAAATGCAGAAGTTAATTAAGGCAGCTAGACCTTACGCTAATGGTGTGAAGCAGTTATATACTCAGCTTCAGGGGTGCTTAGATCAAGAAGAATTAGATCAAAACCCTTTATTAAAAAAAGTAATAAAGGTTAATAGTGTTTTATTGATTGTGATTTCTTCAGATATTGGTCTGTGCGGCCCGTATAATGCTAATATCCTTAAGCTTGCTAGAAAGAGGATTAAGGATTTACAGTCAGAGGGATTGAAAATATCTTTGCTTACTATTGGTAGAAAAGCTACTGATGCCTTCTCTAAAATAGTTTATAAGGAACAAGGGATAGAGGTTGTTCGATCATATATGAATTTACAGACTAAACCTAGTCTAGAAGTGGTGGAGGAGATTAGTAAGTTTTCTGCTGAAAGATTTACTTCAAGCGAGGTTCAAAAGGTAGAAATTATTTCTACACGTTTTATTAGTATGGTTAATAGTGTGGCTGAAATTAAAAACTTTCTTCCCGTAGAAAAGCCGCAGAGCTTAGCTAATTCTGTTCAGTCTGGTGATGTGATTTTAGAACCTAATGCTAGAGCGTTAATTGATACTCTAACTCCGATGTATTTAAATAATACTGTTTATACTGATATTCTTGACGCTACTACTAGTGAGCTTGCGTCAAGAATGACTGCGATGAATAACGCTAGTAATAACGCTGATGCAGTTATTAATAAGTTATTACTTTCTTATAACAAGGCTCGCCAATCAGCGATTACTCAAGAAATATCTGAAATAGTTGGTGGCTCTGCTGCTTTGGCTTGATATTAAGAGCTTTAAAGCTTTTAAATTATCTAACTTCTTTCGTTGGTTCTTAATGTCTAAATACAGTGTAGTTGAAATTATTAATAAGAAAAAAAATGGACTGGAACACAGTTTAGATGAGATTAATTGGCTTATCAATAATATCTCCTCCATCCCAGATTTTCAGTTAAGTGCTTGGTTAATGGCTGTGCGATTAAATGGCTTAAATCATCGTGAAACTGCTGAATTAACTAGAGCTATGGCTTACAGCGGACATGTACTTACTTTGAAAAGGCATGATCAAGCTTGCGATATTAGTGGTGAAAGAGAGGCTAGCACACGAGGCTTTGTTGATAAGCACAGTACTGGCGGGGTTGGTGATAAAGTGACCATTGTACTATCTCCTTTGCTGGCAGCTTTAGGATTTAAGGTATCTAAATTTTCAGGTGGGGCTCTTGGTCATACAGGCGGGACTGTTGATAAACTCCAGTCTATACCAGGTTTTAAGATTGACATTGATATTCAAGCTTTTGAAAAACAGATTGCAGAAATTGGTATCGCTATTTCTGGGCAAACCACTGATTTTGCGCCTGCTGATAAAAAGCTTTATGCTCTTAGAGATCTTACTTCTACTGTAGATTCTGTACCACTTATCGCTTCTAGTGTCATGTCAAAAAAAATAGCTGGTGGTGCTGATGTCATTTTAATAGATATTAAATGTGGTGATGGAGCCTTCATGAAAGATTTAAATTCAGCTAAAGCCCTCAGAGATGAGATTCTGGCTATTGCCACGGAGCTTAAACTGAATGTTAAAGTTCTGATTACGAATATGAGTCAGCCATTGGGTTATGCTGTGGGTAATGCACTTGAAATTATAGAAGCTATGGAAATTTTAGAAGGTACTTTGAAGAATGATACCTATGAATTAGTGGTTGAGTTAGCGAGTCTGTTAGTGGATAAGGCTGAAGTTATTTCTGCGATTGCTTCTGGTAAAGCTTATGTGAAATTTGATGAATGGATTTCTGCGCAGGGCGGTGATTTAAAGGCTTTTAAAGATACTAGTAGAGCTAAGCATGAATATGCTTTTAAAGCTTCTGAGAATGCTTTTATAAAAGATATTTCCTGTGAGCAAGTCGGCCGCCTAGCTAATGAGCTAGCCTTCGGTCTTAATAAGTCAAAAAATAGCGGCATTGATTATACAGCTGGTATAACTTTCTTGGCTAAAGTGGGAGATGAAGTTAAAGCTGGAGATACCATATTTACTGTATTTTCAAGTCAAGCTGAGCTTGATTTAAATTTTGTCGCAGCAGAGTTTTTAAAAGCGATAACTTTTAGTCATACAGCTGTTACGAAGCCAAAACTTCTCTTGAATGTGAAGAATCCCTTCTCACTTTTTTCATAAGAATGGAACCTTTGCTCTTCTTTTCAGTCTCTTTGGGTATAAGAAACTAGCACACCTTGACGTGGTAAGATAATTGTCTTTGTATGAAAAAAGTAATATTATGTTTAGTATTTTTGGCATTGGGGTCTCAGCAGTCAGCTTTTGCAGGTGGTTTACCAAGACCGATGAAGGATTTAAGTTCAGATTTAAGAAATGAACTTGAGCGTGCAAGACTTAACGCTGATGAGTATAAAAATCTTTATCTTGATCAGCAAGCTGAAGCTGAAAAATTGAGGACAGATTTAGATTCTACTAATCAAAAATGTAATGACTGTTATCGTGATAAATCCCAGTTAGATGGAGCGATTGCTAATCTAAGAAGTGAAAATCAAGAATTAAATAGAAAAGTTGGTGAATATAAAGCGAAGGCTGATCTACTTGCAGTAGCACCACCAGTAGTTCCAGTAAAAATTGAAGCTAAGCCTGAAGTAGCAAAGGCTGATGAAACTAGTATTTTTCATAGAGTTTTTGGTACTTTAGTAGGCGTTCCTGTTGGAATAGCTGCTGGTACGCCTATCGGAGCTGTTAGAGGTAGTATTTCTAAAGCTATAACTTACGCAGATGGTTTTTCTGAATATATGGGACCTGGGATTTTAGGCGAGGCTACTGGTAATGTAAGTGGCCTTGGTGTGGGTGCTGTTGCGGGTGCTCTTAGTGGTGCGGCTAAAGGTTTTACTACCGGCGTTAAATATGGATATCTATATCCTTTCACTGCTCGCAGTGTGAGTCTAAATGGTAGTTTTATTAATGGCTATAACCCTTATGATTTTAGTGATTTAAAAAAATCTAATACTTAAAAAAAGCTTGACTAGTTAACTCTTTTTCATTATCCATGCTAAAAATAAACATGAATAATAGTGTTTATACAAGGAATTTGGATTTACTAAATGGTAATAACTAAGACGAAGTTCAAGCTTGATGCTTTTCAAGAAGAGTCGATAGCTTTCATTAAGGACTCAAAAAATTTAATCGTTAGTGCACCTACTGGTGCAGGTAAAACGGCGATAGCCTCTGAAGCTATTGCGATGGCTATAGCAGAAGGCAAGAAAGTATTTTATACAGCACCTTTAAAGGCTTTAATTAATCAGAAATTTTTAGAATTTCAAAGAGATTACGGGATTGAGAAGGTAGGCATACTCACTGGAGACACCTCTAAGAATAGAGATGCTCAGATTATGGTTCTGACGAATGAAATTTACCGTAATATGCTTTATGGCACGACATTTGGTTCTTTAGATCCTTATCTTGAAGATTTGAAGTTTGTTATTTTTGATGAGTTTCACTATATTGGGGATGAGTCTAGAGGAACTGTTTGGGAAGAGAGTGTAATATACAGTCCTAAATCAGTTAAATTAATCGCTTTATCTGCGACTATTAATAACCCTGAAGAGCTTAGAGATTGGATTTCTAATGTGCATGGTGAGTGTGCTTTAGTGAAGACTGATTTTAGACCAGTTCCCCTGCATCATTTTTATTTTAAAGATGAGCAGCTGCTTCCTTTAATTACGCCTAATGGTAAGTTAAATCCGAAGCTTAAAGAAAGGAATGATAATCGTTCTGGCTCTAAGCATAAATTTTCTCATCGTGGTGGTGGTTTTGGTAAGCCAGTTTCCCCAGATTTAGTAGTAGAAGAATTAGCTAAAAAGAGTATGCTGCCTGCTATTTATTTCGTCTTTAGTAGAAAAGGCTGTGATAACTACGCTAAGCAGTGTGAGGAGCTTAAGTTACTTACTGAAAAAGAATCTAGTGAATTAAATAAAATCATCGATGAGCAGATTAAGTCTAGTAGTTTTATAGCGAATTACCCACACCTAAATCTTATTCGTAAAGGCGTGGCTTCGCATCATTCAGGTCTATTACCAGCTTTAAAAGTATTAATCGAAGATTTATTTACGAAAGGACTTATTAAAATAGTATTTTCTACTGAAACATTAGCAGCTGGTATTAATATGCCAGCTAGAACTACTATTATTAGTAGTCTTGAGAAGATGGGTGATCATGGATTTAGATCCCTGAAAGCTTCTGAATTTCTTCAGATGTCTGGACGTGCTGGTAGAAGAGGCATGGACGATGTTGGTTATGTAATTACTGTTAAGAACAGTAATCAGACTGCTGGAGATGCTGCTTCTTTAGCGGTTTCTAAGGCTGAGGACATAGAAAGTAATTTCAGACCAAGCTATGAGATGGTTCTTAACTTACTTACTAATCATTCTCTTGATGAGGTGAAAGCACTTATATTTAAAAGCTTTGGTCATTCTTTAATTCTTAGAGATATTAAACCTATATTAGCTGAGAAGAGTTTACTTGAAAATAAGCAGTTCGACTTGCAGACACCGCTTTGCCCTGGTGAAATTGGCGATCTTCAGCATTATAGATCGATGCAAGATAAACTCGATGAGACGAGAAAAAGTAAGAAAAAATTAGAAGAAGAAATGTCGCCAGATGTTACTGCGATGGAGGAACTTTTAGAGATATTAACTCTAGAGGCTCAGAATTATCCATGTAATGGCTGTCCTAAACAGAAGCCCTGTTCTAAGCAGTTTTCTACTTTAAGGCGTTATCGTAAAAAGATAAGAGAATTAAATCAGATTCTTAAGGCTAAAGAAGAGACTTACTGGCAGAATTTCCAAGATGTTACGGAGCTTTTAAAAGAGAAAGCATATTTAGATAGTAATTATAAGCCTACAGAACTTGGTAAAATATGTGCTGCGATTCGCTCTGAGAATTCTCTATATATCACAGAAGTTTTAACTAAGGATTTTGTGAAGAATTTAGATGTTACTCAGTTTGCTTGTTTATTATCTGCGGTGGTCGTGGAATCAAGATCTTCTAGAGATAGTTTTGGTCTTAAAGCTCAGGCAGATAATTATGAGGTTTTTGAGAATTTAAAAAATATCGCTAGAAGCGTAGTAAAAGTTCAGCGTGATTTTAGAGTAATGAAACCTGTTGATATAAACATGGATGTATCTGCTGTAATTACTAAGTGGATGGAATCCCAGAATTGGGAAGAGCTGATGTCTTCTAATAGAGCTGATGATGGTGATGCTTTAAAAGCCCTTAGACGCACTGTTGATATGTGCAAGCAGGTATCCAAACTTAGTAGTCTTGATAGAAAGATTACAGAGCTTGCGGTTCAGGCTGTACAGTTGATTGAACAAGAACCAGTTCTAGAGCCTACTTTCGTCTAAATAAATAATGTCGATTACTAAAACTAAAAAGAAAGTTTTTATAGAGACCCTAGGCTGCCAAATGAATGTCGCCGACACTGAAAGAATGTTAGGGCTTTTAGATGAAATCGATTATGTTCAAACGGAAGATAGAATGGAAGCGGATCTTTCTATTTTAAATACTTGTAGTATCAGAGAACACGCTGTAGATAAGATGCGTAGCTATATGGGTAAGTGGGATAAGACTCGTAAGCCGGGTAGTATGATAGCTTTAGCGGGCTGTGTGCCGCAGCAGGAGGGAACTAAACTCGCTACTGATGTAAGAACTGCTGATATAGTCATCGGTACTCATAATTTACATCGTCTTCCAGATTTAGTTTTAGAAGCAGAGGCGAAGCACCAGATTAATCTTTTAAATGGTATAGAGCCAGCTATTAAGAATAAAGGTGTCTATGCAAGCCGCCCTCAGGTAGCTGAAATCTGGGAAGAGCTGCCAGAGGATATTCCAGAGACCCCGATATTTAGAAAAACTAAGTATTATGCTTGGGTAAATGTTATCTATGGCTGTAATTATCGCTGCACTTACTGTATAGTGCCTAAAACTCGTGGTGATCAGCGTTCTAGATCTACGACCGATATAGTATCTGAAGTGCAGGCTTTAGCTGCTGAAGGTTTTAAAGAGATTATATTATTAGGGCAGAATGTCGATGGTTATGGTCTAGATATAGGAACTAATCTAGCAGCCTTACTGCGAGAAGTACATAAAGTGGATGGTATAGAAAGAATTAAGTTTTTAACCTCACATCCCTGTGATATGACCTATGAACTTATAGAGACAGTAGCAGAGCTACCTAAGGTTTCTAAATATTTTCATGTGCCGATACAAGCTGGTAATGATGAGGTTCTTAAGCGTATGGCTCGTAGATACACTGTAGCTAGGTATATGGAATTAGTAAATTATATTCGTAAGCTAATGCCAGAGGCTTCGATTACTGGTGATATTATCGTCGGCTTTCCTGGTGAGACGCATGAACAGTTTATGGATTCAGTGAAAGTCGTTCAAGAAGTGGGCTATGATGCTTGCAATACTGCTATTTATTCTAAACGTCCATTTACACCAGCTGCTGAGTGGGAGGATAATATTACCCATGCTGAAAAGCAGGAAAGAATTAGACTTTTAAATGCTATCTGCACGGAAGTCGCTGAGAAGCAGGCTTTAAGATATGTAGGCAAGGTAGAGAAAGTCCTAGTCGAGGGTAAATCAGTGCGTAACCCAGATAGGCTAACGGGTAGAATTTTTAATAATAAGACTGTAAACATAGAGTGTGATCCAGCTTTGCATGATAAATATATTGGTACTTTTGCTGATGTGAGGATTACTAGGACTAATCCTTGGGCATTGCGTGGAGAGTTCGTTTAGGGGCATGTTCCCGAACTCCAATTTCTGCGTTTTCGTCGTCCTCATGATCCTCATGTACGCTTGGTACACTGCGGTCATTCGTCCTCCTCAGCCTTGAACTTGTTCGTTCGGCTACATGCCCATTTAAGGAAACGATGAAAAATGAAGTTTTTCATCGCGGACTAAGCTAGAATGCATCATATGCGACACTCAAGACCAGAATTTAAATTAGAAGAAATCCTTGAAAACCTTTATCTTGAGAATATCAGAATAGCTCTAGTTATCGCTAACTGGAACATAGGCTATAACCAAGAAATGGCAGATTCAGCGAAAGAGACTTTAATTAAATTTGGTATTAGAGCTGAAAATATAGATAGCTATTACACTCCTGGTGCTTTCGAGATGCCTTATGCCTGCCAGAAGCTTTTTGAGAAGGATTTAGAGGATGACGAGGATTTAGAGGGTGATGAAGATTTAGACGAAAACGCAGAAATTGGAGTTTGGGAACAGTCTCATGATAGTTTTACTGGTTATCATGCAATTATTTGCTTTGCCACTATTATTCGTGGTGAAACTTATCATTTTGAGATAGTGGCGAACGAATCAGCCAGAGGCATTATGGATGTAATGCTGGATTATTCTAAGCCGATTATTAATGGGGTTCTTACGGTAAATACAGAAGAGCAGGCTTTAGCGAGGGCGAGTGTTACTCAAGATGATAAGGGTAAAGAGCTGGCTTTGTCTTGTTTGCAGGTTTTGGGGTTTTAATTAAGGCTTTTATAGAAAATATTTGTCAAAATAACAGGCATTTTGTTTTGTAGATTTAGTCTTAAACAGAAATCTGATTAAGACTAAATCTTGTGATTTGTGAAATGTCAAATGCATCTATATTACCAAATGAGTTTAAATTTGGATCGCCTCTGCTTCAGCAAGGCATTACTAAAAAAAATCCAAGGTCAGAAAAGATAACCACTCAAGAATTACCTTCTCGTGATTCTAATAAGATTGTAATTCCTCAGAATATAAGACCTTATTATCATGATTTAAATGTTGCATTGCAAAATTTAAATCCAGTACATCGTAGGCGAAGAGTTGAAATTGAAAGCAGAGAATTAATTAGTAAGTTTATAAACAGTCGATTATTGGCTAAAACAAACGAAATAAGAGGTTTTGTAAATTCATTTCCAAAAGAAGATAGAGAGCTTGCAAAGAAAGTATTAATGCATGCTTTTCCATATTCAAATTTTGATAGTTTAAATAAGATATCTCAAATGATTGCTGATAATGTTGGACATGCTTATATTTTAGATATAGATCATGATAACTCTGGAGTTTCTTTAACAAAAACTTTGAGGTATTTATTAGAGAAAAAAAACAACCGATACTATAAAGATAATGAAGGTAATGAACAAAGATTAAAGCAGAAGTTGTTTAGAAGTGATCATGAAAAAGCTGTTTTGATAATAGATCATGATGTCATCAATACTTTGCGAAATAGTCCCGAGTTAGTAAATTACATTAAAGAAAAAAAAGTTAAATTATGGATTTTAGATGGTTTGAATGATATTTCGAACCCTTATTCATTTTCTTTTGAAAAGGTGAAACAGAGAACTAAGGAGTTGGTAGAACAAATTAAAGAACTTAAGACCGATATCACTTTGGATGAAATACCTGAATTGGTCAGTAATTTAACAAATAGTCCTTTTTTAATACAATTAGAGAAGCTACGTTTAGACTCTTATGCGGTGATAATTAAACAACCCTCAGAAGAACAATTTTCAGGAGATAGTTTTAAAAAAATATCAAGATGCTTTTCTTCTCAATATACTGATTTTTCAAAAGTTCAGTTAGCTTTAGAAAAATTTCTTAAACCGATGAGCGACACTGAAAAATTATTATTTTTAGAGTTTTATAATAAATCTTTAGTAACTCTGAATCATAGAGATATAACAGATTTGATTGGTCAAGCGCTGGAAAAAGTTGAATTACATGCAGAAAAGTTAGGTATACCTAAAGAAAATATTGTTTTTTATACGCCAGAAGAATGTTCTTTAAAAAGTTTATCCATAATGAACCTTATCTTATTTGAAAAATTTGGTATTAATAAGACTCAGTTTCAGCATTCAGCTAGTGATATTTTAAATATTGACAATAAATTAATTGTAATGCTTGATGATTTTGCTGGTTCAGGGACCAGTGTTATTGATATGACAACGTTGTTTGAAAATACTTATATGAAAGCTTTTCCAGAAAAGGATTTTAGTGATAGCATGGTGAAACCCTGTAAATTTATAGCTGTAAATTTACTTTCGACTGATTATGCTCATGAAACATATTTAAATGGAGCTCAGATTTTATATCCAGATATACTTCACTTTAGTATTAGAAGAGCACCAACTGTTTTAGACAATAATAGATATTTTCAAATCAGTTCAGAGGAACGTGAGCATTTGTTGGGGTTTTTGGGTTTTCCACCTAATGATTTAGCTGGAGCTCATGGTAAGTGTCAACTTCCTAATTTACGACTTAAGAAATTAAACTTTTAGGAGTATGAGTTTAATTAAGCAGTTTGTTGATAATATGCAGCAAGAAACTCATTTGGACTAGCTTTAAGAGCGGTATGCATTCTTTCGGTATT
>CANHDW010000005.1 GCA_947459525.1 Candidatus Caenarcanales bacterium | reverse complement strand
CGTTAAAAAGCTTTTCTAAATCCTCTAGCGTATCTATCACTCGGTGAGGGCTTTCAAAGAAAACTATAGGTCTCTCTTCATTTAAGAGTTTCTTTAAAACTCTGCGACGCTGTTTCCCGCCGTGTGGTAAAAAGCCTTCAAAGACGAAACGAGAAGTGTCTAATGGACATACACTCAGCGCGGAGGTTAAAGAAGAAATGCCACCTATCGGGATTACATGCGGTGCTCGATTTTCATGAATAAAACTCTCTTCAGATAATCCCCAAAGTTCTTGAAGTATAAGTGAACCGGGATCTGAGATCAGTGGCGTCCCCGCATCTGAGATAAGAACTATATTTTTATCTTCTGCTAAAGAGGATTTTATCTCGGCTATGCGCCTAAATTCATTTTCTTTATTACAGCTAATAAGTTTTTTACCAGTAATTTCAAAATGATTTAAAAGCTTTATACTGACGCGCGTATCTTCACTGTAAATTAAATCCGCCTCTCGAAGATGCCTTAAAGCACGCAGGGTGATGTCTTCTAAATTCCCGATAGGAGTGGCGATTAAATATAGAGGCATAAATAGAAGTTTAGCTT
The DNA here is from genome assembly GCA_947459525.1 of Candidatus Caenarcanales bacterium. Lineage (GTDB taxonomy): Bacteria > Cyanobacteriota > Vampirovibrionia > LMEP-6097 > LMEP-6097 > LMEP-6097. Next base: position 41,557 of record CANHDW010000005.1, on the reverse strand, counting down.
TTAGAGGTTAGTTTACAGCTTCATTTTTGTGATTAAGAAATTGAAGGTTAAATTATTATCATAAAGCTCTAAATAATATTATATTTTTTCTCTTGAAAAATATGTCTTACTTGACATAGAATTGGGTGGATGAATTTGAATATTCAAAAAACAGCAACAACACCTTCTTCAAGTGAGAATACACCATTGCAACAAGCATTACCTGAGCCTGATGAGGCATCTCAGCAATTGCATAGGCAATTAAAAGAAGCTCGCGAAAGTGGTAGAACCACAGCAGAATTTCTCGCAGGTCGCTCTCCTCAAGATATAGCTACTCTCAATGCTCGCGAACTCCGTAAGCTTATCGATGTCTTGCCAGAAAGACATAAGCAAGCACTTAAAGAACATGAATCTGGGATAACGGAAATTACCGTACAAGTAGGCAGACCATTATTAACTGTCATTAATCGTGAACCTAAAATAATATTGCCTAACGATCCAATCTCTGAGGAGGATATGGTTAATATTAAGAGTAAATTAGGTACCCCACAAAACCTTGAGACAGGGAGGATTAACCTTAAGCCATCTACAGATACTAGTGGTGAGATAGAAGATTTACACAGAGTGTCTTGGGCCTCTACGGGTGATTTACCAGCTGACGATAAGGCTGCAAAGGCTAAGAACCCTTTAGAGAGGGCATATGCTTCAGTTAAGAATTTATTGCTTACTCTTCGCCCTGGAAGAGCTTTCACTCAGCAAGATTTGAGTCTCGTAAATGATTTGCGAGATTATGCAGAGAATGGCAAGTCAATCATTCTTCTAGGGCCTCCGGGCACAGGTAAAACCTCTTTACTTCGAACACTTATAGAGACTGTTTCTCAGAAAAAAAGAGTTGTTCTCATTGAAGGAGGGGCAAATGAAGTAGGTGGTGCTTTGCCTAAACCTCATTCAGTGTTGGGTGATAGTGTAATTAGAATGTCTGTTCCGCCAGGTGGAGACTACGAAACTGTAGTCAAGCAAGCTGTTGAAAATCATGGAGCCCAGGTAATTGTTTTTGATGAGGTGAATTCTAATGTACAGCAAGCCATTGCTGCTGCACTGAATAAAGGAGTCGCTGGTATTGTTACTTCTCATGCAAGTTCACTTGGAGAATTTGTTACTAATAAACAATTAAGTGCTTTATCTGGTGGAGCTCGCAGGGTAACAGTTGGTGATGAGTTTGCTGCAGCAAGTAATAATGGTGCTAAGGAAGTAGCTGTTCCTGAGTCCGAAACACCAATAAAAGTTGCTGTAATTTTGCGTCAAGATGGCAGAAAAATAATGCACCCTGATTATAAGAAATCAGTAGGTGAGTTAATGCAAGGGAAACAACCTACAGAAGTTTCTCTTTATTCTGGCAGGAAGGGAGAAAAATATAATCCTAAGGAGCATGGAGAGGATGTTTCTAGGTTCGTTCACGTAGGTTCAGTAGTGAAAGCCAAGAATCCTAATACCACTGCCGCAGAGGCAAATGCAAACGGTAACAAGGCCAAGGTACATAGTGAAAAATAAACTCAAAATAAAAGATCTTCTGAATCCTTAACACTACTAAAAACTAATGCTATAATTTTCACTCTCATGGCCTTCACTAAAAAACCATTTAAGAACTTTAAGAAAACCCCTAAAATCATCGTGGTAGATGAAAGAGAGGTTGATTATAAAAACACTGACGTGCTTAAGAATTTTATCGACTATAACACTGGTAAAATACTTAACCTTCGCCAAGCTGGTCTTAAAGCTAAGGTAATTAGAAAAGTTAAAAGAGCTATAAAAAGATCTAGAGCTGTAGGTTTAATGCCTTTCACGACTACAGTAAATCACTAAGAGTTTTTAAGAGAAGAAATTTAGGAAAAAATATTATGTCAAAAGTGTGTGCGATAACAGGTAAAAAAGCAGGTAAAGGCTGGAGATATGCTTTCTTAAGATCTCACTATAACCCTACTGCTAAAAGAAGATTTGAGCCTAATCTTCAGACTATCGTGGCCATCATCGATGGTAAAAAACAGAAAATAAAAGTTTCTACTAAAGCTATTAAAACCTTCCCTCATCTTAAGTCTGGCATCACTAGTGCTGAGCTTAAAAAAGGAAGAGCACACAAGCGTATTAGAAACGTTGCATAATATAAAACATCTTGTCAGAAAGTGATTTAATAACAGTAAAAGAGTTAGCTGCGGAATTAGAGATTACGGATCTAGTTCTGAAGAAGCTTCTGAAGTTTTTTGAGCTTCCTAATTTAAAGGTGAAAAGGAATATTCATCTTACGGGTGATGTAGTCGCTGTCGTGCGTAGAGTCATGGCTCTTAAAGCCGAAGGGAAGCGTAATAAAGATATAAAACAGCTTTTCGATGATGAGCGTAAAAAAGAAAAGAAAGCTCTAGAGGGAAATAAAAAATCAGAGGAAACGAACTCGTCTGATGCAGCTCAGGCTATTCTAAGTATCGCAGAAGATAAATCGGATACATCTGTAGAGGAGTCTGATTCTTTTAATTCCGATAAGGCAGATGATTCACTAATTAGTTCTGAACATTTAAGCGAGGAAACCGTCTCTGAGTCTGGGATTATACTTTCAGCTAAAGATGCTGAGGGAGAGCCATTTATTAAGAAAGCTAAGAGGGAACCTTCTTATATTCAGGATTTTATTGAAAGTGAAGAAATCGAAGCTAAATTTGACGTAGAGCAGCAGGATGTTCAGGCAGACGCACTTGAATTAGATGCTCTAGCTGAAGAAGAAGGCGGGGATTTAGATGAAATAGAAGTTACAGAAGAGACAGAGGCGACTACTAAAGATAGTCTTCGTCCACGTAAGATTCGTCATAAGGCTTTTAGCTTTAGATATATACAGCGTGAAATTGCTAATGACACTAAATCACTTAATTTTCTTAAAAATAAATTGAAAAAGGGTAAACTGACCCATGTTGAGAGACTTAATCTATTAGATTCTCTTGACCGTAGAGCTAAGATGTTAAATAGCTGGATTCAGATTCTGCGTTGGGTTAAAAGCTAATGACTCTTAGATTCCTTACAGCTGGGGAGTCCCATGGACCGGAATTAAACATAATCCTAGAGGGGATTCCCTCGAATATGTCACTTTTAAAAGAAGACATCGATTTAGATTTAAAGCGACGCCAAGGCGGTTACGGTAGAGGCGCCCGCATGAAGATAGAAAAAGATCAGGCTTTCTTTACTGGTGGTGTGAGACATGGAAGAAGCTTTGGTGGAGCACCTGTAAGCATAAAGATTATTAATAAAGATCATGAAAAATGGCTTTATGCTATGAACCCCGCTCCGGTAGATGAATCTATCGCAGAGGTAAGTGAGCAGTTAGCTGCTAGATTTATTTCTAAGGTAAGACCAGGGCATGCAGATTTAGCTGGTGCTGTGAAATATCATGCCACCGATGTTAGAGACATTTTAGAGAGGTCATCTGCAAGAGAAACTACTTCTAGAGTGGTAGTCGGGGCTATTTGCAGAAAATTTTTAGCGAATTTTGGAATAGATATATTTTCTCATGTACTAAATATCGGTGAGATAGGTCTGAGTGAATCTGCAGAAGCTTTAAGAGAGAGTCTTGATTATCAGAGCTTTAAAGATAAAGTCGAGGCTTCAGAATTACGTATCTGCGATACTTCTGAAACAGAGACACGGATGAAAGAATATATAAACCGAATCCGCAAAAGTGGTGATACTGTAGGTGGTACCGTAGAAGTTTTTGCTGTGGGCGTGCCAGTCGGTTTAGGTAGCCATGTCCAGTGGGACAGAAGATTAGATGGTCTTATCGCACAAGCTTTAATGAGTGTCCATACTGTTAAATCAGTAGAAATCGGGATGGGAAAAGCAGTAGGAGAACATCCAGGTTCTGTAGTTCAAGATCAAATTTTCCTTGCTAAAGAGAAGATAGATAAAGAATTTCGTTATTCTCGTAAGTCTAATAACCTTGGTGGTATAGAGGGTGGTATGAGTAATGGTGAGCCGATAGTTTGTAAAGTTGGCGTAAAACCTATTCCTACATTGGTTTCCACTTTAGATTCTATTGATTTAGAAACCCAAAATGATTCTAAATCTCATTTTGAAAGGTCAGATGTTTGTGTGGTGCCTGCTGCTGGAGTGGTTTTAGAAGCGATGTTAGCTTTTACTATCGCAAGAGCTTTTCTTGAGAAGTTTGGTGCTGATAGCATGGAAGAGATTCAGCGAAATTATCGTAGTTATCAAGAGTACTGCTTAACGCGTTAACTAAGGGAGACCGCTGCACAACGTGTAGTTTCAAGGCTGAGGAGGACGAATGACCGCACGGTCTCCAAGGTCTAAATAAACTTTAAGACCGTTCTCTTTACGAGCTTTCATAATAGTCTCACCAAGATTTGATAAATTAGCGGTGTGTGAAATCAGGTCAGAGACTCGGATTTTATTCTCTGAGATAAGCTGATAGCTTTCTTTAAGATCACTCAGATTTGGTGAATAGCTGCTAATTATGCTTAACTCTTTATAGTAAATCTCATTATTAGTAAAGGCTTTAGCATTATCAGGAACACTAGAAAAGACTATTATAGTGCCGCCATCACGGATATAGCTGATGGCTAAATCGATACATATATTTGCACCTGCTGAAAGAAAGATGTAGTCTGGTCTTTCAGGATCACTTATGAAAGCTATATCATTAAAGACTTTATCAAAACCACTTTCTTCTGCGAGTTTTCTTTTAGTTTCTATAGGGTCGCAGCCGTAGAGATTAATTTCTAATTTTTTATCGCAGTTTTGCTGGGTATGCAGCTCTGAGACGGAGGAATGTAAAAGATATTTATGCTTGCGATAATAATTAATAAGTCTACCGATAATTAGACCGATAGAACCAAGTCCCAAAATTAAGACATTAGCAGAGCCTTTATGCGACAGTAATCCAGATTTTTTTATCGCTTTAATGCAGCAAGCTACTGGCTCTGTGAAGCTTGCAGAGAGGTTAGAGGTTTCTTTATTCAATTTTATTACAGTATGTTTTAAATGGTCTTCACTGAGTTCTAAATATTCACAAAAGGCTCCTGGATTGAAATTCGTTGATTTAAACTGTGAGCAGAGGCTTTCTTTATCATTGAGACAGTAATTACATTTCCCGCAAGGTACGTGATGCGAAGATACTATTCTGTCCCCTTTTTTTAAATTATATTTTTTACTTAAAGCTTCATTTATTTCGAATACCTCTCCAACCATTTCATGACCTAAGACAGTATCAGGTTTCACTAAAGCTCTTTCTAATTTAAGTAAATCAGAGCCGCAGACCCCACAGCCTAATACCTTTATCAAGCAAGAATATTCAGTATCTTGAGGTGTTTCATAATCTACTAAATCTAAAAAAGCCTTAGCTACTGCTTCGGGGGAATAAACTAAAGCTTTCATGGGACTGCTCACAATCTTAATTCTCGCATTAATCCCTGCATATTTAAGACTGCTTAGTGAGTATCTTCTCACCATCAAGTTTATGAAGATGTTTTACGGGTTTATCTCTCCTACAGGCTCTCTCTCTTGATAAATACTTGCGTCTTCTTTCTTGCAGGAGGCGAGCTTGATAAGCGGTATATTCACGGTGTGAATAATTACAGAGGCAGACGAAAGCCGCTACTACTGCTACAAGAAAAACTAGATCTATTAAAATTCTGAAAATATTTCCTTGTAGGAAAGGTGAACCACCGAAGGCTGGATTACTTATTAAAGCTAGTAGAGATAAAATCCCAAAATTTCTAAAAGATTTTTCTATGGGAAAGGTCTTAATTAAAGTATCTTCAAGTGATCTGAATCCAGATGAGATAGCTGATATAGGTGAGTATTTTTCCCATAGCTGAGAAATATTGTCACTGCTGGATTGAAAAAACACATCTATTTTAGATAAAGCATCCCTGTAAGACTGGGTCTCAGCAGTAAAGGGCGTAGAGGATAAATCATTCTCGTTTTTCATATTGGTTACTAGTGAGAAACATTTAAACCCGTTTTTAGTCGTCTTCGGACCAAATGCTTCTTTGCAATTAACAACATTATAAACACTCTTTAATAAATAATTCAATATGTTTTAATAATTAATTTTGAGAGAAATTTTAATTTACTAATATTTCCAGAGAGATCTTTGCAAGGATGTGCAGTTGCACGCTGAGAAGAATGAATAACCCTAGTGTACTTCTAGGTACAGCTACTAATGATAAGTTTATAATGATTATTAATGCCTGATAAGCCTTTATTTAATTCAAGCGCTGCTTTTTTTATTGAGCAGGTGGCTTTAGATAAATCCTCGAAATTTAGCGAGATCGCTGAAAAGTTAATCGCTGCCGAGCGTTTAAGTCTAGAGGATGGTTATAAAATCATTAGATCTAACGACATTGTAGTTTTAGGCCAGTTGGCTAATTTCGTGCGTCAGCGTAAAGCACATGAAGTCGCTTTAAGAAAAGGTTTTAATGAAAATACAGCTTTAGAGCAAACGAAAACCGTTTGGTGGAATACTAATCTACATTTAAATCCTACGAATATCTGTATCGCTAGCTGTGATTTCTGTTCTTTCGCTCGCAAACCTAAAGAAGAAGGGGCTTATACGATGAGCATAGATGAAGCAGTCCATCGTGTCGTCATGGCAAGAGAAGAAGGCGCTACTGAAGTTCATATAGTAGGTGGTTTAAATCCTAAGTGCCTTATAGAGTATTATTCAGAGCTTATCCGTGCGATAAAGCAGGCTGTGCCAGCGATTCATGTAAAAGCTTTTACGGCAGTTGAAATAGATTTCTTTAAAAAATTTGAAAAGGATATGAGCTATGAAGATATCTTTAATAGGCTTATTGAAGCTGGTTTAGACAGTATGCCGGGTGGCGGTGCGGAGATATTCTCTAGAGCTGTTAGAGACGAAATGTGCCCAGATAAAATTTCTGCTGATAAATGGGTGGAGATTCATCAGCTAGCTCACAGTAAGGGTCTTAAGACTAACGCTACTATGCTTGCTGGTATAGGTGAGGAGCCTGAAGAAAGAATAGATCATTTAGATATATTAAGAAAGGCTCAGGATATTAGCCTAGCTGCGAAAAACCCTCAGGAAGGTTCTTTTCAGACTTTTATTCCCCTGAGCTGTCATTATGAAGGAAACGATCTTCTGGAGCGTGGTGTAAAGCCTATTACTGGTCAAGATCAGATTAAAAATATAATCGCCTCTAGGCTTATCTTAGATAATTTCGATCATATTAAAGCTTACTGGATTCAGCTAGGTGAGAAGACGGCACAGGTAGCTCTTTCTATGGGGGCTAATGACTTAGATGGCACAGTGAAAGCTGAACGTATAACCTTCGCTGCTGGAGCGAAGCAGCGTTCCATGGCAGAGACTACTTTAGTAAATATTATTGAAGGCGCTCGCCTGATTCCAAGAGAAAGGGATACCCTATATAACCCAATAGAATTGAGTTTGCATAGGGTATGATCAGTTGTTTAAAATGAGTATATTACTTTGCAAATCCACAAACCAGTTTTTATAATCGGATCTTTTAGAGGTGGGACTAGTCTGCTGTTCCGTTTACTTAGTGAAAGTGACGAGCTTTGGTCGCTTTATCGAGAGTCAAATCATATGTGGCAGCCGTGGCATAGAGATCCGCGCGAAACAGCTGATACAGTCGTTCTTAAAGCAGAAGATGTAAAAGAGGGTGATAGAGAGCATTTTGATAAACATTATCATTTTAGTGCTTATGATAATCACTTGATGGGTGAATTAAGCCGCATTCGCTTTCTGAGAAATAGGCTGAGCCTCTTATTTAACCTTATAAATCTTTTTAATTACTTATATAAATGCTTAAAACTCTGTATATTCAAAAGACAGAGTAATGATAAGAAGTCGATAGCCTATCGAATTATAGATAAGACTCCACCGAATTGCTTTAGAGTAGAGTATTTAGCGAAGCTTTACCCTGACGCTAAATTTATTTATATCACTCGTGATGGCTTAGATAATACCAGCTCTCTCATGAATGCTTGGCGATCTAAGCAGAAGTTTCAGTTTCGCTATAGGAAATATCTTGAAGAATATTTAAGTCCTTTAAAAGCGAATCAAGAAATTGAAAACGCAGAAATTGGAGTTCGAAAAGAGTCTATGCAGATTCCTAAATATTTCGATATAGATGGCTATCAATCTGATGTCTGGAAATTCGCTATGCCTCCAGACTGGGAAGCCTATCGTGATAAGACTCTGGCTGAAGTCTGTGCTTTTCAATGGCTTAAGACTCATGAATATGCTTTGAATTCTTTATCTAAGCTTGCCCCAGAAAGGGTTATAAGATTTAAATTCGAGGATTTAATGGCAGAGCCACATCCCAGTATAGAAAAGCTTTGTTCTTTTCTTGAGATAGAATTTACTTGGAATATGCAGAAAATAGTTAGTGAAATGCCTTTAGTTAATACGTTTACTCCAGCGAGTAAGCGAAAATCCAGGAAAAATCAGGCTGATTTAGAGACTATAAAAGACTACATTGAGCCAATGCAGCAACAACTTGGCTATGTAACTATTCTATAATCCAAATGAACTTGCGTATTAATTTCAAAACATACTTAATTTAATTTTTTAATAATTCCTAATATGTAGATATAATGTCGATATGGGGAATTAAAAGAATATGAAAGAACTTTATGTCAATGTAGATCATATTGCCACATTAAGAGAGGCTAGAAAAACTTTTGAACCAAGTCCACTTGCTTTGGTTAAATTATTAGAAGATACTGCTGTCGCAGGTATCACAACTCATCTTCGTGAAGATAGAAGGCACATCCAAGATTCTGATATTTACGAACTTTCCCAATATTTGGGTGATTCTCGCTTAGGCTTTGCTTTTGAGATGGCGGCAAGTAAAGAGATTCGAGATATAGCTTTAAGGACATCTGCTAATATCTGCACTATAGTGCCAGAGAATCGTACAGAGATTACGACTGAAGGCGGTTTAGACGTTATTGCTCAGGCGGAATATTTAAAGGAATTTATTAAACCTATTTTAGATAGCGGGAAAAAAGTAAGTTTTTTTATTGAGCCTGCTTTAGATCAGATTGCGATGGCACAATCTGTCGGAGCTAATTATATAGAGATTCATACGGGTAAATTTACTAATCTACATAAATTCCATTCTTTAAGAACATCTGATTTTGAAAGAGATGCAGCAGCGAATCTTTTAAAGATAGAATATGAGCATATTAAGCAAGCGGTTATTTATGCTCGCGGGCATCACCTGAAGGTCAATATGGGGCATGGTCTCACGCTGGAGAACCTTCCCGATATAGTTAATATAGATAATGTAGATCAATATCATATCGGCCACTCGATTATTAGCTCCGCTTTAATACATGGAATAAAAAACGCTTCTGCTGAATTTATTAACACTTTGAATAACGAAGTTTTCCATCACTGATTTAAGCTTTAAATTCCTTAATGACCTCTAGTATAGAATTAGGCACTAAATGCTCTGGATAAACACTAATTCCAGAGTTAACTTTAAGCTTATGTGCGACTTCTAGGCTTATGGCTACTTCATCTGGAGTGGTTCTTTCGCCATCAGTAATCATATGAATATTTAAATCATCTTTCTTCGTATATTTTCTTAAGTTATGAATACTATCAGCGACGAAAGTCGCTACACGCTGAGAGTCACGCTGTTTGATACCGTGCCAGTAAACCATCGGCATTAATATGTCCCAGTTTCCAGCGATATACTCCCATGGGTAGACGGGTTTAATCTGTGGTGAAAATACTATAGCGATTAAAGGATAATCTTCTGGTACAGCTGCTTTAATCAGTTCCGTATATCTTTTTACTGATTCTACTTTATAATTTTCTTCTATATCCGCTGCCATAGCATCGAAACTATAGCCTTCAGGACTTACATACAGAGCGGGTTTGATAAATTTATCAGCATCTGCTTTTACATCATGAAGATAGGCGTAAGACCAGCCGATGATTTTAATATCAGCTTTTTTGCAGGCTTTTAAAATTTCATCTATTTGAACTTGGTGTCTGAAAACCTCTGTAGTAGAGCGATTTACCTGTAAATAAACTGTATCAATGTGATAATCTGTAAGCCTGTCAATAAAAGCATCTACGTTTTTAGGATAATTCCAGATATTTACCCAAATACCTTTCCCAGAGGTAATCGCATTTTTATTAGCTTTTACTGATTTTAATACTTGTTTATCCGTATTATTAAGATCAAAATTTCTAAATGTTCTTAAATGTTTAGATTTTTTAAAATTGAACTCTAATCCACCAAATCTTTCTAAATCATCATCATCTGTAAAACCTGCTTCTAGATCAAGGAATTTATCAGAAGATTTTTCATCTTTTAATTTTTCTTTATCCTTGTCTTTATGATTAGTTTTATCTTTGCTTTCTATGCTTAAAGTCTCTTCATTAAAAATGGTTTCTGTCCTACTATTCTCTATTTTAAAAGCAGATATATTTAAAAAAGCACCCTCTAAGCTCACAAGAATTAGAGAAATGGCTATTAAAGGTATGAATTTTCTTGGCATACTTAGATAAGTTTACTAATAAAACCTTTAATTAGGCTTAAATAGACAAAAGATGATGATAAATCTATCATCGTCGTAATCAGTGGGCTGCTTGCCACAGCTGGATCTATATTTAGCTTTTTAAAGGCAAGCGGCGTAACAGTTCCTACTAGCACAGCACTAAACATAGTAACTGTAAGTGAGCTTGCGATTAAGCCAGCTAGTAATATATTCCCAGTCATCGCATAACAGATAACAGCTGTAATTAAAGAACAGGTAATACCGATGCCAAGACTGAGGCTAAGTTCATGGATTAAAAGACCTAGGCTTTTTTCTGTATTAACTTCACCCGTAGAGATACCTCTAACGATAATGGTGGCTGATTGATTACCGATATTACCTGAAAGCCCTGCTAGTAATGGCATAAAGGATATCGCTAGCGGCAGAGCTGAAATAACATCGCTAAAGCGGATGATGCAAGAAGCAGAGAGAACTTGACCGAGTAAAGTTATTACTAGCCAAGGCGTGCGAGCTTTATAGGCAGTGAAATATTCACGAATATCAGTAAAGGCAGAGACCGTGTCACCTTCTAAATTAATACCGCTAGACTGATAAATATCCTGAGTCGCTTCATCTTCTAAGATTTCGACTACATCGTCTATCGCTATAATTCCGACTAACTGAGAGCTACTATTAATAACAGGAATCGCTAAGAACCTATATTTAGAAATTAATTCAGCAGCTTTTTCTCTATCATCATTAATTTCAACAGAAATAATATCTGTATCCATGTAATCTTTGACTAAATCCTCATCCTTCGCGAGAAATAGATTTTTTAAACTTAAGACTCCTGCTAATTCACCGAATTTCTGCGTAACATAGATATAGACTATTTGGCTGTTAAATTCCTTCGCTTTTAATCTCACGAAACGCAGTGCCGCACTGACTTTCAAGTCTGCTCTCACGCTAATAAAATCAGGGTTCATAATACCACCACAGGTGTCTGGTTCATAACTTAAAAGCTCTTTAATCTCAAAGGGTCTCTGGAGCTTATCTAGAATGCGTAGCATTCGCTCATCATCAAGCAGTCCAATGATATCAGCAGCATCATCAAGTTCAAGCTCATTAGTAAATTTAACTATTTTTTCATCCGATAAATCTTCGAAGAGTTCTTTAATTTCTCGCGGCTCTAATTCTGCAAAGACGAATGCGCCTTGTTCATAAGACAGAACATCAAAGAGTAATCTTTGCTCGGCGGTATCTAATTTTTTATATTCCTCAGCTATATCCTGCGGATAATACTCATCAAGCACCATGCGCAATTCTTCGACTGGAGTATCGTCAATCTGAGAGATGATATTTTTTAAATTAGGACTATGAATCATCTTTCTAAGCTCAATCTAGAGACTGCTCGCAAACTCAAATTTCTGCGTTTTCGTCGTCCTCATGATCCTCATGTATGCTTGATACACTGCGGTCATTCGTCCTCCTCAGCCTTGAACTTGCACGCTTGTGAGCAGTCCCATCTTAAAATTAAAGTGAAATAAAACATTTTAAAAACTCAATCTTAGCACTTAAAAACTGTCAAACATTTGCGTTTGTGACATCTGTTGTAGCATAGCTGGGTCTATACTTCCCATCCCTGTGTTACCCTGCATGCCATTCATCATCGGTATACCATTCATTCCTTGCATAGCGTTCATATTGGGCATTCCATTCATGCCACCCATGCCTTGCATGCCATTCATATTAGCTGCACCCATGTTGCCTTGCACAGCATTTATTCCGCCTCCTCCGAGTATCATGTTGAACATCGGGTTATTCATTATATTTTCTATACCAGAGGCTTTATCCTTATCATCATTATTATTTCCTAAGCCTCCAGCGAGCATTTGTGATTGCATAAGCTGCATCATGGCTTGAAAATTTTCACCTTGCTGTGGATTTACACCACCAGCATTAGGATTCGCTACTGGATTCGCTTGAGCGACAGCTGGGTCATAGGGTACACCAGAACTAGACATAGTTTCCAACTTATCTATTCTCGTGCTCAGGCTATTTATTCTGCTCTCGGCACTATTCATACCGTATCCACTACCGCCGAAGTTACCGAAATCCGTCATATCAGATGTATAGGTAGTTTTAGTTAAAGCTGGGTTAAGCTCTCATCAAGAATAAAGTGGTAGACCGATGCTATCTAAAATGCCCTCAGACTCGTAGCTTTGAGGAAAATCTAGGTAGTTATTATATTCAGCTTTCAGGTTTTTGTTACCATCTTTGTTCCCAAGGTCATGGATATGATCAAAAATACAGTTCAATAAAGAAAGATGAGCAACTGCATTGTCTGGATTAATTTCTAGAGATGAAATTTCTTCTCTGAGTTTTACAGTCAGTTTGTCAGTGAGGTTTTGATTCTCTAAAGTGAAAGCCTTATCGACAATAGATTCTAGGTTGTTTATGAGATATGTGTTTGAGTTTAGTATCTCTATCCAAGAAGGATGATCAGCGAGCTGATATCTTAGATTTAATTGAATTTGAATTGCTTTGAAACTGTTTTCAATACTGGATTCTAGGGCATTTCTTAAATTAGAACTACTCTTGAAAAAATCTTTAACCGGTTCTGCGGGTGTTAGTCTTACTAAATCTTCTGCTTGGAAATGGTTTTTAAAGATTTTAAAATTATCACTATGGTTTCTAACTCTTTCATCAATTATAAATTTAAAGGAACCATCTAGCTCTTTATTAGGTGCTTTTTTATAAAATTCTGTTTCTCTATTTACAAAAATTTCTAGAAGCCTTAAGGCATCTGCAATATGTCTGGTTCTTGATCTTTTAAATCATCTCTTAGGGCAACGTATTGACTTCCTAGTGTGAATCTCAAGCTCTTGTGACCTTCTTGTTCTTAGATAGTAATCAGCTTTTATAGAAGAATATTATTAAAACGATCAAAATTAGTATCGTCATTCGGGCTATATCTATTCCTAGTTTATTAATTTCCTGTATATCCAATGAAGAACTTAAAGCCTCATTAATCTTCTCAAGGAGAGAAGGTATTTCTTCTAATAGATCAATGTAATTTGACCGAGGGTCTTCTACATCACTCTCCGCATCGGAGTCACCATCGTCAAGAGGATCGTCTAATACATCATCCCAATTGTTCTCATCAAGAATATAATCAATATATATTTGTTTTAATACCTTTAAAACATCTTCTTTGCTTGGTTCTGTTTTGTTTTGTGAATTAAGTTTTGAGCTTGATGAAGCTTGGGTGATTTCGGGGGCCGCTTCTGGGGATATACTTAGTGTCTCTAAAAATTCAGTAACTGTCATTTCTGCAAGACTTTTAAATGTAGTAAGCGATCTTTTTAGCCCCTTGAGCTGATTATTAAAGCGCCTTGCGATTTCATAAGCACTATGAATAGTTAAGTCACCTACAGTATTGTTACCGTTATATAGTCCCTTTAGTTTATCAAATAAAGATTCTAGTGATTTATACTTAGCACTAAGTTTTTCTGGATCATCTTTTAGCTTCTTTGTTTCAGTGATTAAAGATAGAAGTATTTCTTTAAGATTTTTTTCAGGAAAGAATTTCTTATCTACAGCCCATTTCAGAAGATCGGTAAATTCGTCAAATTCTCCTTGCTCAGCATTACCTTGGAGGTAAACATCACTAAATCTATTTTGGATGGCACGAGTCAGGAAATCATTAGCTTCTTCTACATAGCCTTTCTGAACGGCTTTTAAATAGAAATGTGTCGCAGAGTCTGAGTCTACCTGCTGATCGTCAAACTCCCTAATGACATTGTTTAAATATGGCTGAATTTCTTTATCTACTGGCTTTGGGTTTATTTTTTTTGAACGATATAATTTTTTGTATAGGTCACGGGCAGAGTGTTTTAGCCCAGCAGCAATAAAAGCGTCGAAGAGTTTAATTACAAAGGAGAGTTTTTCATCACTGCTATTTGCATCATATCTTTGATTGGTTTCTGCAGGCTGAGCTTCTGATTCATTGAGCGTAGTTTATTATTTGATCAATTTTATGCTTTAAAAATATTCGACCTGCATCTGAGTTAAGGTGTTTAAGCATTTCTGCTGATCGTTCTTTCTGAAAATTAGCTTCGAGGTTTTTGTTTAAATTACTAAGAGCTATAACTAAATCATTTGGAGATTGAGCTTTGATAAAGCTTTCCATAAGGTTAAAGGATTCTGAGAATGGCTTGAAAAAATTAAAATCTAGTTTTCCTTTATATGTCCTTTCTAGGGGATGGGGTTTGGTTTTTGGTTTTTTGCATGGTGGAATATTTGGACGGTGAATTGTAGAAGATATTGGGTTAATACTAGGTGTCGATCTCTGGATTTTTATATGAGATTTCAGCAAGAATGAATTTTAGCTTCTTGTGATCAGGTTAATGGGTGTTACAAAATTGTCTGACTCTAAATTCATGGCATTTTGTAGATAAAACTGAGTTTTAAATTACCTTAAGTTATTACACATTTAATATGTAATAACTTAAAATAACATATTATCATTCACAAAATTTTAAATTTAAGGATCCACTGAAAAATGCTGCTTTTAGCATTTTTCGACCCCGACCGAGGCATAAAGCCTAGCTCGGGGAGTGGATCCTTAATCTCTTTACCTGACAGTCCGTGATGAAAAATGAAATTTTTTCATCACTTCCTTAATCGATTTTTAATCTACAATAATATAAGTCCATGTTTTCCAGCCAAAAGCTTCAATCAGCTTTAATAATTTTCGCATTAGCCATTGCGACGTTTTTTTTATGGACTAAACCTAGCTTTGAGAATTATTTAACTAAAAATGAGGAAATTAAGAAGTTTCGTGAAGTTTTAAGTGAGCCAAAAGCCACTAAGCTGGAGCTTGCTAAGTTAAAAGCAGAATTAAAATCTATAGTCGATGAGATAGTCATTTTAGAAGATCAGATACCGATGTCAGAGGAAAGAGGTTTTTTGGTCAAGGATCTTGAGGATTTAGCTTTAAAGCATGAGATAGATTTGATTAATTTTTTACCTAAAAACGCTATACCCGTAAATTATGATGGTTTCGAAATAGACAAGAGATTAAAAAGTAAGGCTAAAGGAAAGACTCTTATTAATGATAGTTTTTTTGAGCCGAAAGTTTTAAAAACCTCTGTTAGCATAGATTCTAAAGGCTCATTTGAAAAGTATTTAGCCTTTTTCTCTGAATTAAATCAGTCTTATCGTGCTGTCGAAGTCAGTGACTTAGTTATAAGTAGAAGTGGTGAGAAAGCTGGTATGGGAGAAGACCCGCGCTTTTCAGTTAAGCGTTCACGCACGACTAGTTTAAAAGAGAAGAAATCACCACTTTTAAATGTGGCTTTTACACTTCAGTCTTATACTTCTATTTCAGCTGATGACAGATTGCTAATGCAAGCCGAGAGTGGTTTTTAATATTTAATATGGAAAAAATAATCTCCCCACGTGGCACTAAAGATATACTCCCGTCAGAGTCTTCACTTTGGCAGTTTATTGAAGCGAAGGCTATAGAGACCTTTTCCCTTGCGGGTTTTGAAGAGATACGCACTCCGATATTTGAACATACTCAGCTATTTTCTCGTGCGGTAGGTGAATCTAGCGACATAGTAAATAAAGAAATGTACACCTTTACTGATCGCAGTGATAGATCTATAACTCTAAGACCAGAAGGCACTGCTGGCGTGGCTCGTGCATTTATTGAGCATAGCTTAGATCGTGGTTCTCGCCCGCAGAAGCTATGGTACAGAGGCCCTATGTTTCGCTATGAACGCCCGCAGACAGGTAGATACAGACAGTTTTATCAGATCGGGATGGAAGCCATCGGATTAGAGGCACCTTTTATTGATTTAGAAGTCATTAAACTTGCTTATAATTTTCTTCAGGAGCTGGGTATAGAGAATCTTACCTTAGCTATTAATTCGATTGGCAGTGCGGCATCTAGAGAAGCTTATCGTCAGCAGCTTTTAGCTTTTCTTTCTGAATATCAGGAAGATGTCTGTGATGACTGTAAAAGGCGTATGCAACAGAACCCACTTAGGGTGCTAGATTGTAAGGTGCCTGAAGATCAAGCGCTATATAAAAATGCACCTCTGATTCAGGATTATTTTGATGAAGAATCGAAGCAGATTTTTATGCAGATGAAAGCAGGGCTGGAGGCTTTAGAGATTAATTACACGATAGATTCAAGTTTAGTTCGTGGTCTAGATTATTATAGTCACTGTGTTTTTGAATTTAAGACAGATGATAAGGGTTTAGGGCAGCAAAGCACAGTGCTCGCTGGTGGACGTTATGATAATCTCATTTCAGAGCTTGGAGGGCTTAGTAGCCCAGCCGTAGGCTGGGCGTTAGGAATGGAGCGCATCGCCTATCTTTTAGAAGCTAAGACATTTCCGCCCACTAAAAGAATTTATATAATTTCAGATTCAGTACTAGAAGCCTCAAAATTAGCTCACCGATTACGCTCTGATGCGAAAATTTTAGTGGAGTATGATTTTGAAGAGGCTAAAGTGGCGAAGCAGATGAATAAAGCACTTAAGCGCAATGCTAGCCATGGCATTTTTTATCTTGAAGATGAGCGTAAAGCTGGGAAATATCTAGTTAAAGATTTTCAAGCTAAGACTGAGTTCAGCTTAACTTCATATACTGAATTGCTTAGTTTTTTTGCGCAAGATTCACTTTAATTAGGAAATTTACTCTTAAATTGGGTAATAATATTAGAGTAGTGCTGTTGTCTAAAATCAATAGCGTACCTTATCGGAAAAGTTAATGTATAAGGTTAGTTTTAGAGAAAAATTATTATGTGCTTTCTGTTACATGGGAGCATTCTTGAGCATTATTGCTTGGTTTCCACTTTTGTGGTTAATAATTAGTAATCTCAGAAAGGTTTATATTAAAGAGTTCGTCCGCTATCACTGTTACCAAGCGATTTTATTTAATATGCTTGCCTATTTTTTACCAGATCTTTTTAATTTACTTACGAATTTCTTTAGTAATCTACTCAGTTTAATGGTGGTGTTTGACGGCACTATAGCGATGATAACTTCATTAAAAGCCTGGATATTAGCTACTTATCATTTGTTTATTCAGTTCGTTTCAGCTTATGCGATTATCTGGACGCTGAGAGGAAAGTATACTTATCTTCCGCCTATATCTCAGGCAGTAAATTCTATATTGCGTTGAACTTGCAAGTTTGCAAGTAGTCCCTTGTCATGACTTAGCTGCTAGCTTTTCTTGACAATAATGTATTATCGCTGGAATTACTGAAACTATTACTATGCCTATTACTATAGGCAGTAAATAGTGTTCAGCATTTGGAATAATTTTACCTAGGAAATATCCTGCAGAAGTAACTCCCACTCCCCAAAGCACGCCACCGATTAAGTTATAGCGCAAGAATGTTTTATATTCCATTGCTGCAAGGCCAGCTACTATTGGCGCAAAGGTGCGGATGATTGGTATAAATCTTGCTATTACTATAGTTTTCGCACCGTGTTTTTTATAAAAATCCTCTGTCTTTAAAAGATTTTCTTTACGAAAGAAAAAAGAATCTTCTTTCTGGAAAAGCTTTCTACCAAATTTATGCCCAAAAGCATAACCCACATTATCACCAAGAACTGCTGCAAGAAAACAACCTATTAATAGAATAGGCATAGAAAAGAATCCCTGAGAGGCTAAGAAGCCCGCCATAAATAAAAGGCTGTCACCAGGCAAGAAGCAGCCAAAGAATAAACCAGACTCTGCGAAAACTATCCCAAAAATCCCAGCATAGCCGATGTTTTGAATTAAAACTTTTAAATCTATTTCCATAATTTTTTATCTAATATCAAAATACCATTTTAGTCTGGAAAAAAGTTTTTCATATCTCTAGAAGTGTTAAGCAGAGATGTTATGCGCATTTATAATCACTACAGGACATGTCGCTTCATGTAAGATTCTCTCTACACTTGGTCCAAGGAATAATCTTTCTGATGCTGGTTTTATTTCAGTACCAAGAATTAAAAGGTCTACTTTCTCATCAGTAGAGGTTTTCAGGATTTCAGCATCTACATCATTCGCTATTTTCACTTTACCTTCAGCTTTAATTTTATAAAATTTTCCTAAATCCACTAACTCGTCTACAAGCGAGCGAGCGATTATTGCTTGAATATTATGAGCTTTATTATAAATGAAATTCCCCCAATAATTTTTATCCCTTGCGATGACATTTAGTATAGTGACTGAGTCTTCTGGGGCTGCTGTGAAATAAGCTAATTCAGCTGCGTTTCTAGAGGATATTGAGCCGTTAGTAGGGACGAGAAAACTCTTTAACTGCCAATCTTCAGCTATGTTTTTAGCATAAACTACCGCTGTTACCATAGTTGGCGACAGCCTGACTAAAGTATCCATTAAAGGCGAGAAGAGTGATTCTGAATCTTTATGATTATTCACAGTACCTAAAATAAGCATGTCATAATCTTTTTGAGCTTCGCTTAAAATCTGATTAGCGATGTCCCCTTCTCTATCAAGAACTTTTTTTACTAATTCAGAAGCTTTTAGATCTTTACTCAGATCATTTAGCATAATACGTGCTTCTTCTTTCTGATCTTTATTGACTATGCTTAAGAGTGTTATGGACAGAGAGTTTTTGTCGGCTATTTTGGAAAGAAGAGAGAATTTAACGATTTGAATAATTAGATTATTGTAATTAGTTTGCTGCGGGTCAAATCTGATCGGCATTAAAACACGATTAATATTTTTAATTGTGCTTAATTTAGTCACAGCCTCTTCTTTTAGCCTTGCGATTTCATCATCATCACTTTCTATATGCTTCAGAGTGTATCTTAGTAATATGGGAGCCATAACAGAAGTTACTATCGCCATTAAAACTATCATAGAAAATACTTCATTCGTTAAAATACCTATGGAGAGTCCAATAGAAGCGACTATGATTTCCATGCCACCTCTTGCATTTAATGCAGCACCATAACTAAGTGCAGTCCAATGATCATGCTTAGCTATGTAGCGACTCACCATATAGACTCCGACGATTTTACCGAAGCTAGCTATAAAAATAATTAATAAGGCAATTAAAAAGAGCCTAGTATCTACTAGAGCAGATATATTCATCTTAAGACCTACTACAGCAAAGAAGATTGGTGTAAAAACACTCATCGCAAAGCTACGAATTTTTTCTATAACGTTATGCGGTAGTCTTTGCATTTGCCCGAATATAATTCCGATAGCGAAAGCACCAAAAACCACTTCGAGATGAAGTGCTTGTGCAAGCGCACCCCATGCAAAGGTTAGAACCAAAACTAAGCTTAAAATTTTATCGTTATCATTATATTTATCTTGAATAAAGGAGAGACTTTTTTTGACTATATAAAAACCCACGGTAAAACTCAGAACAATAAAGAGCAGGACTTTAGAAACTGATGAAAATAAATTTATCCAAGTGAAGCCATTTGCAGCCACCATACCCACTACTACCGAAAGTAAAGTCCAACCAACAGCATCGTCTATCATTCCCGATGCGATAATGATTTGACCTATGTTTCTGCGAATTAATTTTAGATCGATTAAAACTTTAGCTATAACCGGAATGGCTGAAATTGACATCGCTGTCGCAATGAATAAAGCAAAGACGTGGCGATTATTTGGATCAGTGAGAAGATCATCTGGCAAAAATTGACCTAAATAGAAGCCTGTAATAAATGGTAAACATATTCCACCAAGAGAAATTAAAGCAGCTGTGCGTCCTCGACGTGCAATGAAATTTAAATCAGTCTCAAAACCAGTAATTAAGAGCAATAGAACTGCACCAATTAAGCTAATAGTTTCTAATAAATAACCTTGTATCGGTGTCGAAGGAATTATAGTCCCAGAGAAGCAAGGAATTAATCGACCTAGAAATGATGGTCCTAAAACCACACCTGCAAATATTTCACCTATTACAGATGGTTGTCCCCAGCGTCGCAAAAGCTCCCCAAACACTCTTGCAACTAAGAGCAAAACAGTGATTTGTATCACAAGAGCTAAAACATCAGCGTGAGAAGCTGAGCTTATTATATTCACATTTCTCCAATTAACTATGAACTGACTTTCAACGATTATAACTTATTTTTTGTTTATAATCGTTGAAAGTAAAAATATCTCCTCACCAAATATTAGCGATTTCGCAAACTATTAATGGCAGCTTGATGTGAATTTATTTGAGATCTATAGTTATCAATTTTACCTGTATTTGGCTGTTCTTTTGCACTTTCCTGAGCTATTTGAAGATTAAAGAAATCAATCATAGATTCAAATTGCTCTATTTGCAGGTTAGCGACACTGACATTATTTAATCCTAATTGATTCCTGTAACTAGAATTATTTTTAACCTGCTCACTACTGCTCTTCGTACCTACTGACCCATTGTAGTATAAATCATTTCCAAATCCTCCAATTGCTCCTGTTATGAACTTGTCGTAGGCTGCAGCACTAAGTGTCGCTGGTTTATCTTCTAGTGTGTCCTCTAGAGAATCAAAGAAGGCTATGGTTAAGTCTGATTCTATACTAGTGTTAAATCCCCTTGCATTGTTTAAAACAGTTTCAAGCATAAAGTTATTTGCAGCATAATTAGAATAATTCTGCTCTTTTAAATTCTGACTGAATTCTAAGATGTTATACGCTACTTCTATGTTTCGTGCTGATAAGTTTGTATTATTGAATCCTCTAGCCTGATAAGTGTAGTTATTATCTGTTCCTATAAAATTCGCAATTTGAGCTAATTTGCTTGCAGAGGCAGTATCACCAGTAGCAACCAATGTACCATAGCTTTGTAAAAATGCTTGATTATCAGCAAGTATCATATTGCCCTGAATCAATGCCAAAGCATCTTTCTTTTGCTGCTCTGTTGGTTTGCTTCCTACAGGAAAGGCACTAAGAAATACTTGATAATCTTTTCTATCTTTACTATTTAAGCCACTCAAAGAAGCATCTGGATTTTTTAAATAATCTGGAATATAACTTAGTAAAGTATTGGCTTGATTTTTTGCTGCTATGACAGCTTCAGTGCTTTGATCCATAGAACTCAAAAGATTTAGTTGCATCGATAAAACCTTTGCTGCTAACTCTAATCCATCAGGATATGCCGAGGAAAGCTCATTCTTATTTGAGGCTATCTGCTTTAATGGATCTTTCATTACAGAAATCATGCCTTCAATAGCACTTTCTGAAGATAATACTAGCCTAGACTTAACAGTTATTGAAGTGTCTTGATTAAGCTTTATAGTAGCTGCGAGTATTTCATTTACTTCATCAGGATTGGCATTAGAGAAGTTATCAACAATTTGTGAATAGTAGGAAGGATTACGAACTCCATAGCTATTTTTTAAAGTATCTAAACTTTCCTTAAATCGAAGATCTTCTTGTTTTAATACCCTAATAGTAGAACCAGAACCTTCAAAAATATCATTAAGTGTTGTTAATTTTCCTGCATTAGCACCTTCCTTAATAAAATTCACATATGTTTTTGCAATATTGCTATTTTCACTCCCTCCTAAGTAATCAAGCATTTGATTTTCCTGATTAATACTTAAAGTTATACCAATATCTCCTTTGGCATAGTCTTCAAGGTATGTTATGCTGCTTTGATTTCCACCTTGTTTTATAATTCCAGCGTAAGTTTCTGCTAATTTAGCATTCTGGAAATTAGCTAAGAAATTAAAGAAAGTATTTTCTTGAGTTTCATTTAATGAATAATCTCCTGTTGCTAATTTATCAAGAGCCTGTAATTTTTCAGAAGAAGCAGTATTTTTAACTAATGTTAAATAAGTGCTAGCGATTCTGACAGTTGATAATTTAAGATAATTAAGGAATTTATTTTCTTGGTCTGGGGAGATAGGTCCATTATCTAGAGCAAACGCCTCAAGTGCCACTACCTTGGCATTTTTAACAGCATCGGTTTCGTTACCGTTAAGGATGTCTGCATAAATTTGAGCGATCTTGACATTCCCTTCGGTTTTTAAGTAGTTAAGGAATGTGTCTTCTTGAGTGTCGCTTAGTTTATCCGTTGCATTATTTGCAGCAAGAGCTTCTAGAGCAGCGAGTTTCGCTGTTTTATTTGGGTCATTTCCCGTGACTAAAGAGAGATAGGTTTTGGCTATATCAGTATTAGTTTCATTGCTTAAATAACCTAGGAATTTATTTTCTTGTATTGGATCTGCAAGAGCTTCGTTACGAATGTAGTTATCTAGTAGGTCAAGGCTCTCTTGTGGAGCATTATTTCCAGCTAGTTGTATGTAGGTCGCCAGCTCATTGGTATTTGCACCAATAGCCATATATTCAATTAGCTTTTTAAGTTTAGCTGAATCGCCGATACCTGCATCAATATCTACATCTTCAATTATCGATTTGGTGATTAAAGTGAATTGTTCTAGATTGATTCTATTTTCTTTTTTTAGTTCTACTGCTAACTGAAGCATTGTTTCTACTTCACTGTCTAAAGCTTCAGTAATTTTGAAGCCTGGTGCAAAGCTGGCTACCACTGCAGCACTGTCATCTTTACTTAAACCAAGAGACAAGAGTACCATTTCATTACTAGCCTTATCAGCTTTTGCTTTTAAATCAGTGTTAATTGTAGCGGGAGTATTTTTAAAAAGTTTATCTCGGAGATCGAATTCAACTGCTTCATTTAATTCATCTAACTGATTTGCTAATTCAGTAAATCTTTGCTTTTCAGCTGCTGAAGCGAAGGATGAATCTGCTGTATTCGTAGCGATGTAATTATTGACCTCACTTTGGTCAGCATAATAATTTTCTAATTGTGAGTATATAGCTTTATCATACGCATTAACGTTAGTAGTATTTTTAGCTAGACCACTGTACATAGCTAGCTTACTTAAGTTAAGTGAATCCTGAGTCATAAGAGCATCAAAAGCACTTTCATTACGCCTGTCTCCTATCACCATTCTTAAAGCATCATAATCAGCAGAATCTACGTTACCGTCACTATTGAAATCTAACGCTACATCATCAGTGCCATTGATAATAGCTGATTGTAAATTGTTAACTACGCTCTGTACGTTTGCTTGTGTTATAGAACCATCTGCCTTAATACCACCTAATGCCGCGACAGCTTTATCAATTGATGTATCACCACGAATAATACCATTGATCAGGTCATAGTTATTGAACCATTGCTCTTCTAAAGCCCTGTATTGATCAGTCTCTTTAGCACCCTTTCCTAAAGTTTTATTTTGAAGTAAATAAGCTTCCATTTGATCGCCTACATCCATTAAAGCTCCAAATTTATTTTCAATTAACTTAGCTTCTGGCTCAGAGATTTTGTTGATATTTTCATAAAGACCAGCTCTAAGACCCCACATAGCGTAATATTGCTGTAAGGACTGATTCACTAAATTCGCATCATAGGTTATATCTGTAGCACCAAAACTATCCATATTGTCAGCAAAGTATTTTAACTCTACTTTATCCGCATCGCTGACATTGTCTTTCACTCCATCTAGGTTTACATTTATACCAGTATGATAATTCCCTATATCAGCATACGATATCTGTAAAGCTTCGCCGATCATATCCATAAGGCGACCATCCTGTTGAGTTCCACCTCTCTGCCCGACTAAAAGTACATTACTTTCATCACGAATAACCTCAAAATAAGATAAAGACATGTCATTCCACCACTCAGAACCTTTTGTGGCATTGCCGTATTCAAGTATATCCATCATCAACTGTGTTCTACTGCTAGTCATTTCCTGCATTTGCGTTAAAAAGCCACTCACATTAGTACCATTCTTAAATGACCAAGCTAGTGAATTGTCTTGCCAAACATCCCCCGCAGATTCACCTTGAGCCCAATTTGCATATGCATAATCTCTCCAGTCACTTCTCTGTTGAACAGTATTACCAGCGTTATCGTGAAAAGCATCTAAAGCTTCAAATTTTTCTTCAGTGGTATGAACATATCTACCACTACTAGCAAGGAAGGTTGACAAGACGGCTTTATCTTGAGTACTGTAATCTCCAGTAAAGAAGCTCTCTTTACCGATAGTGGTAAAAGCACTTGGATTAGTAGCTTGATCTACTTTAGTAGCTGCAATGATATTCATCATATCGTTGAATGCAGCATAGCCTTGAGAAGCATTAAAGGAATTGAATTTAGCCAGTGACTCATCGAAGCTCATCTGACCATCATTATTCGTATCGATTTGATCGATTAAAGTTTCTACCCTTGTAATCTGAGTGCTATTTACTCCATTAGTGGCTAAAGCTGCTTTAATTACATCAAGATTTATTCCATCAACTTTATTGCCATTTGCAGCAGCGTCGACTAATAATGTCGCGATTTCGGTGGTGCTAACAGCTCCGTCACGATTAACGTTTGTTAATGCTAGAGCTTTTTGTTTCATGGAAGTTACACTGTCCATTGCTAATGCATATTTTGACTGATCACCTTTATAGAGTGCTTGAATCCCCGCAATGCTGCTTTGATTAATAATGTCAGTTTGCATGTCCTTGATGATATTAGTATCTAGGGGCTTGTAGCCATCAGCTTTCCATTGATTTACGACAGCTATATCTAAAGCATTCGTAGATGTTTGCATAGTATGAACAGACTCTACATATAGTCTGGTTTTTCTTGAAGCTTCAGCTTGAGCACTTAAGAGATTTGCTTGAGGAGAGCCTATTCCGTGTTCTTTTACGGCGCTTACTAGCTTTTCATTAAACTCTATTTCATAATCATAAGTTTTTTCATATACTTCTATGTCATCAGCTTTCATGCCTTCTGAAAGCATTTTTAGCATATCTTTTGCTTTATTTAATTTCATGGCAGCTACATTCACTTCAGAGAAAGCATCGCCGATCATTCCATCCTCGGGAATATTTCCAGCAAGATGTCTTATTACTGAATTTTGAACTTCAGATTCGTAATTAGTGACGAGCTCATCATAACTATTAAGAACATCTAAGAAAATCTCTTTTTCCGCTGTGCCGAGTTTAGAGAAAGTGGCTTCGACGTTTAAGCCATTTATAAAACTCTGCTCTTTATTAAAAATTGCGATGGAGATTTGATTTTGATTATATTCTAAGTTTAATTTTTCTAGGTCGGCTTTTACTTCAGGAGAGTATTCACCAAGATATCTAAGCATCTCGCTACTAGAATTATAATTTAGATCATTGATCCTATTGATGACACCCTCACCAGCAGGGATCCCAAAAACGTTAAGCATGAAATTATCGATTTGTTTATTCGTCTCTGTTAAGTTAGCTTTAGAAGTGCTGAGAAAAGTGTTTTGGAACTGAGATAGTTCAGAAATATTACTGTAATTGACGTCTGCATTGGTAATGTGGTTGTGCCCTTTAATCGGGTCTACGCCCTTAATGATTTCGTTACCTGTAATAGGTGTCACTTCACCAGCTACAGTGTAAGAATAATTCTGATCACCAAGAATATTTTTCTCGTAAGTTTTATTAATATTCTGAAGAAGAATCTTGTAATAATTTAAATCATTAATTTCCATGCAAACACGCTCCTGATACTTTTAAATACTCAATAAAGGTTAAGATACAGTAAACTTTTCCTAAGAAGAGATTAAATAATTTATTACTTATCCTAGTTTTATATGCCACGCTGTGGATGCCATGCTCACCATTAATCGCGAAAATCAGTATTTAACTAGGATGGCAGTATCTTTAATTTCAATATCAAAGAAGGCTTTTAATCCGCTTTACATATTGCAAGTCCTCTTCTTTTGAGAGACTGCTGCATATTTGTTATTAACAATGGAAATCATTTCGCCAGCTATAGAAAAAACTCAAACTAAAACAAGTAAGAATCTCTTTACTTTGTTTAAAGCAAAGGGGCTTTTAGATTTTCTGAAAAAGATAGAGGTTAGGTTTCCAGCCTATACAGCATATGCTGATAGCGAAGAGGAAGCTGAGCAGCTTCGCAAGGAAGCTAAAATAGCTGAATATTATGATCGAGTTTTATCGACTTGTTCCGCGGCTTCTTATGGAGAGATTGCGAAAAGTATTTGGGGCGAGAATAAAGATCAATCTGGAAATATTAGTTTACCTCCCGAGATAGAAAGTAGTATCGCTACTGCGATGGCAGCTGATAATAAATTAACAGAACATGATCTTAATGGTGCTCTGAAGGATACTATGGGACGTAGCTCTGCTTATCAAGATAAATTAAGACAGATAAAAGCTGCTCAGAAGCAGGTTTTAGACAATCCAGCCCAGTTTTATCGACAAGAAGTAAAAGAAATTTTAGTCGCTGCTGGATTTCATCCAGATTTATTTAATACACCAGGTGAGCTTGGTAAATTAGATATGGGGCAGCTTAGCTCGCTGAATGGTAAGTTAGATGAATTAAAGAAGGCTAAGAATAAGATTTTAGTAACTTAGTTACGCTATAGATTTTAAATAAAGATCATTCTTATTTTACTATCCAAATCTGGGTGATGATTACAGAAGTCTATAGCTTGAGCTTTTTGGTAAAAATCTAAAGCAGTTTTAGAATCCCCAGCTAAGTAATAATAATCACCTTGAAAAACTAAACTAGTCACAGATTTATTGTCTAAAGCTAGAAGCTTGTCTAGAAGTGTTTTATACACGTCTAATAAAGCCACGTCGTCGATATTTTTTAGAAGATCAGTAATCTTTTTAAATAGATTTACTTTATTAGAAAAGACTAAATCCTTATTAAAAGAGGTTTTTAGAGGCTCGAAAGCATTTTCACTTTTATAAAAAAGAATTCTGAAGAGGTTTTGGTCTTTCTGTTTCAGAATCTCCATACCTAAAGAGCTTGCGAAATCTATTACTAGATTCTCACTGATTAAATTAGCTAAAGCATTCGTGTAGAAGCTGTAAAATTTAAAGGCATTAGTCCCCCATGAAGGAATATCAGCTAAATAGAACATCCCGAATGCACTAAGCTTAGAGTGGATTTTATCCATCGCCTCTAAAGCCTTATAGCTAAAGCGTCCAGCCATAGCAGGTGCTAAAGTATTTAGGTGTTTTTTGAAAATTTCGAAGTATTTTTTCTCAATATCGCTCACTGATTCGATATCATAATTAACCCACCTCTCTTCGATCTTAAGTGAGGAAAAGAAATTCAAATTACTGACTAAGTCTACTTCCTTTGGTAGTTCTGGACCAGTAATTTTAACCTGTAACTTCTCAAAACCACCCTCAGAAGCATGCCTTATGGGTATCATCGGCAGTGCATTTAAAACATAATTAGAGACGACTAAATCTAAATCATTCAGATCAATATGTTCTCCAGTAACGGTTTTAGCAGAATCTAGATCTAAAAGATTTAAATTAACTAACTGATAATGTTTTCCTTCTGTAAATCCTTCAAAGACGCCCCGTTCCTTCATCTGAATTAAGAAGAGATCAGATATATCACTTACCAAAAACTCTAATCTATCTAAGTAATTCATTTCAGCAGCAGCTAAAAGAAAGTGCCTCGCAAATAAGCCAGAGCCTGAGCCGAATTCAAGGACACGTAATTTTTTATCAGCAGGGATTCGACTTAGATTAGCTGCAAGGAATTTAGCTAAAATATGAGCGTGAACATAGGTGCTAGTAACGACGTTCGGCAGGACTATTGTATCTGCTTGATTTAGAAACGAGTCGCAGGCTCTTTCCGAGTAATATTTAGTCGATAAATTATACAGTGAAGACTTATCATAATCAGTCCAGTCTTCGATTAAATAGCTATTTTCAGCGACTTTGCTCATAAGAGGATTGTAGTATTATAGTGGGTTTCTGGGAAGCTTATAAAAATGGTGGAGGCGGAGGGGAACTGCCCCCCTCGTCCGAAAATCCGTCCTGATGAAGATACTACAAGTTTAGTCTATGAGTCTAGGTTTATGCCGTTCCTGTGATCACAGACACTCAACGGGTTCTTGAACTTAATCTTTATCTTCCTGCCAAATTCAATAAAATTCAGAAAGATGCACTTACCAAGTCTTGTGCCCCACTCAGATAACTCGGTAAGCCAATACCTGAGTAGGGAAGTTAACCACAGTTTGTCGGGTTATTACGCAGCTCGAACAGCTACGGTGTTGTGAGACTTAGTCGTCTCACAAACAGTTACTTCGAATTCGTTAGCACTTATTTTTTGCATTGGTTTTGACAAGGTCCTCTGCATCCTTGACCTGCACTTCAAAATTCTGTTTCTCCGTCAAAGCTAATACGCCCCCATAATGGTCTTGTGCGAGGCACAAGAAAAATGAGAATATTTTAGTGATTTCACGAGAATTCTAGTTTTCAGTTTACTGGATTAGTAATTCTATCATTCCACATTTTAGTGCGTCAGAATTATGGCAGATGTAATTTATGTACTAACCCTATACTTCTCCGCAATTTTAGAAATATTTCCCGCCCCTACAAAAAATATTTTTTTATACTCCCGCCCCTGAATACGTTTATCAATAAGTGGTTTCAAAGTCATCGCTATATCTTTAAAATTCCCTTGCACATCAGCTTCTTTAGCTTCGCTTGCGGAGAGATTTCCATTAGGGTCTAGGTATTTAACATTATTTAAAGCTATTTCTTCAGCCATCTTTTTACTATTAACGCCCTCTATATGCTGACTACGAGCTACATAAATATCTAAAAGTAGTACATCTATATTTTCTGGAAATTCCTTAAAGACTTTTACGAAATCAGCCCAAAACTGCTGTGTTCTTTCAGGATGATGTGGCTGATATATAAAGAGAGCCTTATCAGTACTCGTTTTCAGCATGGCTTTTACAGAATCAAGCAAAGCCTTAATTTCACTTGGGTGATGAGCATAATCATCATAAATTTCTATTTTAAAAGACTGCTCACAAACTCCATGCTCTACGTTGTTATCGCCTACTGATCTGTAATCTGAGTTTATAAGCTCCATGCGGCGCTGCGTACCATGGAAATCTTTAAATAGAGATTTAGCTTCTATAATTTTAAAACCTAAAACATGCGCTGCTAGAAGGCTTGCGCAGGCGTTTAATAAATTAAATTTTCCGGAGATAGCTAAATCTAAATGACCAGCATCTAAAGACTGAAAATGTAGCGAACTGTTTTCTAGATTAATAAATAAATCAGCTGATTCATCGGTGCTGCTATAACTAAAGATTTTTCCTTTTAAATCTGGTCTTTCTTTTAGAATATTTTCTGCATAAGCCTTTAAAAAAGGATTATTAATGCAGACTATTTTATATTCAGCCCTATCTAAAAAATCCTTAAAACAAGCCTGTATCTCAGCTAGCCCACCAGGATAGTTCTCTAAATGATCAGCCTCTACGTCAGTCACCACCGCTATATATGGTGTGGTTCGCATAAAGCTTTTATCAGATTCATCACCCTCCATCACGAAATAGCCTGATGGACCATCATTCAAAGAAGAGCTTTTAGGAGCAGCTTTACCATTAGCTTTATAATCTTTTAGTACGCCACCTACTGCAAAGCCTAGCTCTAAGCCTAATTTAGTTAGAAGGTGCGTGGTCAGAGCTGAGGTACTAGTTTTACCATGAGTGCCTGAAATAACTATCTGTTTAGCGTTCTCGCTGAGCAGGTTTAACATTTCAGAGCGGTGTATCACTCGAATATTATGCTTCTGCATAAACAGCATATCGGGGTCATCTGCTCTCACTGCGGTACTGCGAACTACTAGGTCTATGCTTTCATCTAAAGGATCATTAGTTTTATAAGAAAGATCGCTTTTGGAAATTTTAAAATCAGAGTTTAATTCACCTTGTGAAATTTTATCTTCAAGAATAGCGATTAAAGCTCGCATGCCTATGCCTTCGGCTCCTAGAAAGCGAATGTGTTTAAAGTCTGTTAGGTTCATGGTTTTAGTGAAATTCATGGAAGTGGTTATTATATATTACAGTAAAATAGTAAAATTCACATTTTAGTCAAATTTATTATAAGTGGTGCTTCGTCAGAACTATAAAACACATGATTTTCTTGCATTTATTTAGACAATTTCTAGGCTCTCTATATTATTAATCCTTAATTCCTTTAACTGATAAGTCTCTGTACCAGTATAGATCAGCTCTTCTCTAGTGAGTTCCTCGCCTAAAATCTTTTTTAGATACTGAAGACTATGCTGAAACTCACTAATGTAGGTACTCGCTGACTTAATTTCCAGAGCAGCATAGCCCTCTTTTTTCGTTTTATAAATCAGATCTACTTCATGTTGGCGATCTTTATAGAAAAAAATATTTGGTCTCAAATGCTGATTCAGATTCCTTTTTAAAATTTCTATAACTATCAAATTCTCAAAAATATTACCCCTTAAACTGTGCATGAATAAATCTTCTGGTCTATTAATATTTAAAAGATAAATCAGTAAACCCGTATCAATAAAATAAAGCTTCGGTGATTTAGTGAGTTGTTTATTAATATTCAAACTAAAAGGCTGCAAGAGATAAATAATGTAGCTCGCCTCTAAGACACTCAACCACTCTTTTAAAGTCGTAGATGATACTCCTAAATCAGAAGAGATATTAGTTAAATTTAAAGGCTGTCCTATTCTAGCTGCACAGAGTCCTAGAAATTTTTTAAAACTACTAAGATTATGAATAGCTTTAAGCTGTCTTAAATCCCTTTCTACATAAGTCTTTATATAGTCTGCATAAAAATCAGAAGCTGGGATATTTTTATCGTAGATTCTCGGATAAAAGCCTTTAAACATCAGCTTATCAATATTTAATTTCTCATTTACAGAGGCTATTTGCTTTTTACTAGTCTTAGCTTTAAATTCTTTATGATATTTAGAATCTTTTATTTCCTCATAACTAAAAGGTAATAGCTCAAAAATAGCTGTCCTACCAGCTAAAGATTGATTCACTGACTCTATTAAAGAAAAATTCTGGCTGCCAGTAAGTATAAACATCGCATCTTTTTTTCTCTCATCGACTATGACTTGAATATATGATGTTAAATGAGGAGCGTTTTGAATTTCATCAATAATCACTCCATCGAAATATCTCGCTAAGAAGCCTTCTGGATCTTTATTTGCGAAATTTAATTCTCTAAGATTTTCTAAATTTACGTAAGTATAATCTGGAAATAAATTTCTAAGTAAAGTAGTCTTACCAGACTGCCTAGGACCAGTTAGCGTAAGTACTGGATACTTCTTAGCTAGTTTTAAAATACTTTTACTAATGCTGCGTTTTAGCATAAATCATCTGAATATTTAAATTATGCCACATTATTTTTACTAAATCTCAAGTCAAACTTGAAATTTAGTAAAAATTCGGAGATGAAATATAGAAGTAATAGCATTATTAAGATTTCTAAATTTCTACAGCGTAAAACACTATATTAAAATCCTCTCAGTCTAATTTAGATTATGATTTTTGGTGGAGCTAATTTATGAGCCTACCTAAAATTATTGATAATAAAAGAAAAATTCTAGCTGATGTTTTAAAGCAGTTAGTAAGTGAATATGATGAAATATCCATAGCGACTGGCTACTGGGATATACACGGTATTAAAGAGTTCTTAGATAGTTTTAAAACTTATAAAAAAATACGACTCTTAATAGGACGTGAGTTATTGATTCCTAGGCATAAGTTAAATAGACCTGAGCCAGATTACCCTGATAGAGACATTTTTCAGGATCTTGAAGCCTTAAGTCCCGACAAAGAACTCATAAGCAGTATTAAGGCTATTAAAGAATTGATTGAAAAAGATATCTTAGAAGTAAGAGTTTATAGGCAGTCTTTTCTACATGCTAAATCTTATATATTCGGTAATTTTGAATCCTCGAAAGCCATAGGTATTATAGGTTCATCTAACTTTACAGGTAATGGCTTGAACTCTAATACAGAATTAAACGCGCTAGAAGCAGATGAGCGAGTAGTGCTATACGCACCGAAAAACCAAGCACAGGAAACAGGTCATCTATTCTGGTTTAATGAATTATGGGAAGATGAAAAAACAGAGAATTGGACTGGACGCTTCACTGAGCTTCTAGAACAGTCTCCCGTCGGTGATGTACTTTTCAGTCCCTATGAGACTTATATTAAAACACTCTATGAACTGTATCAAGAAGAGCTAGAAGATGAGCCGATTTCAGATTCTAAAAATGCTGCTTATGAGCTTCTTGAGTTTCAGAAAAAAAATATACAGCAGCTTCTTAGAAAATTAAAAAAACATCGAACTACTATGCTATCAGACTCAGTAGGTTTAGGTAAAACCATCACTGCGATAGGTGTTATTCAAGAATATATTAATAGCCCCGATGGACGTAAAAGAGTAGTAATAGTCGCACCGAAATCTTTAAAAGAACAATGGGGCAAAGAAACTCTTAAACAAGGTCTGCAAATACAGAGCATTATTACTCTTCAGAATTTAAATGAAATAGAAGCAGAGATGCGTTTAGATAATATCGCCGAAGTCTCTTTATTCGTCATAGATGAGTCTCATAATCTTAGAAAGACTAATGGAGCGAGGTATCAGAAATTACTTGAATGGATTAGAAATAATAAAAAAGCACATGTACTTTTACTTACAGCTACTCCTATTAATAATGAATTACAGGATATTACTAACCAAATCCTTTTAGGGACTCGAGGGGATACCAGCTCTATTTATATAAATATTATAGATAGTGAGACTGGAAATAGCATTACTAAAGATTTCGTATCAGCAGTTGAAGACTTACAGAAGAAAATAAAGAAGTGCATTAATAAAGATGAACCCGAAAAAATAGACTACTCAGAAATTAAAAGCGTTATGAGTAAAGTAATCAGGGAAGTGGTCGTAAGAAGAACTAGGCAGGGAATTGAAAAAGAATACGGGAAATTAATGATTAATGGTGAATTAAAAGGTTTCCCTAAATCTTTACCAGCAAATCTTGCTTATAAAACACCCCTAGAATTAAATAAGCAGATACTTGAAATAACGAGTCAGAGAATAGCATTGAGTGATATTTATAGAAAAGATACAGATGAAATTATAGAAAAATGTGAACTCTTAAAACACCCTTTAGATCAATTAGATCTTTTAATTCGAGAAAAAAGTCTAGAAAGCTTACAGGATTTAGCGCCTACGCATTTTATTTTTCAATTGATTTTACTTTTAGGCTTTGTACCATACAGATGGAAAATTTACCAAACCAAATACTATGGTAAAACCCCAGCACAAATCAAAGAAATGAAACTCAATGGTGATGAAAGTCGTGAATTGCAGCAACAGAGGGGAATCTATGGAATATTTAGAACCATGTTTTTAAAGCGTTTAGAATCTTCAATAAGAGCAATTAAAAACTCTATCAAGCACTATAAAGAAAAGTTATTAATATTCAAAGAAGGAATTGATAATAATCATATAGTTTCACTGAAAAATTCTGATCTCTATTTCGATCTTCTAAATAACAGTGATGAAAGTACTTATGAAGATTATGAAATTTCTGAAAGTGTCTTAGATAATATAGATCCTCATAGATACAGGGTCAATGCTTTAAAAGAGGATATAGACAAGGAATTAGAATTAATAGGAGTAATATCTAAAATCCTAGATATTTTAGAAAAAGATGATTCTAAAATCACAGCCTTAATTAAAAAGTTCCAAGAACTAGGCTCTGAAAAGGTTTTGATCTTTTCATATTTCGCAGATACCATAGAATATCTTCGAGAAGTAGTGGAAAATAAAGTAAATCAAGAGGAACTCACTAATATTAAGCCTGCTGAAATAGCTTTCCTCTCCTCTCGTAATCGAAGTGAAGCGGAGTCACTCGCTAGTCGATTCTCGCCCCAGTCTAAAAATCATGTCTTTAAAGATGAGGATAGTGAATTAAAATATCTATTTTCTACTGACATTCTTTCAGAGGGGCAGAATTTACAGGATGCGGGAATTATTATTAACTATGATCTACACTGGAACCCTGTAAGGATGATTCAGCGTAACGGTAGAATAAATCGCTTAGGCTCTAAATATGATGAGGTTTTCATCTATAATATGCACCCAGAGAAGAACATAGAATCTTACCTGAAATTAGTAAAACGCTTAGAAGGTAAAATTAATATTATCAATCAAACCATTGGCAATGACCAGTCTGTATTAGGTGAAGTGGCGAATCCTGTAGAATACACTGAGACACTAGAAAACATTTACAGTAGTGATGAGAAAGCAAGAATAGAGGCGATGCTACAGAGTGAAAAAGCTGCTGACTTTCTTTTAGCTGAGGATGAATTTATTATAGATCTAAAACGCTTTCATAAAGAGGAAGATGAAGAGTATAAAAAACTTATTTATGGCATAGCTAATGGTAAGTGGGGCTTAATGCCTAAGAAGGAGATTAATAAAACAGCAGAACTAATAGTTTTTAGTAAACTGCTACACAAGGATAAGCTGATTAGTAAAGGCTTTCTAAAGATGAATAGAAATTATGAAGAAATTGGATTAATGAATAATCTTGAGGCACTGCACTATTTAAGGACGACTAAAGAAGAATCAGAGAGAGATTTAGATAAAATAAGCCTTAATCGAAAAGAGCTGAAGGACATAGCCAGCGAGCGAAAACACTATCTCTTAAGCTCAGAGACGGAGAGCCTGCCATTTAGAGGTCAAGAGCAGGAGATTTTAAAATTAATGATTAGGCTGCATTATAGTGAGGAAGACTTAAAGACAGTAAAAGAAGCTTTTAAAACTACTAATCATTTGATTAAAAAAGAGCTGTCTAGTTTATTAAGGCTGGTTCTTAAATTACAGCGAGATAATAAAGCTTTTTATAATGAGCTAGATAAACTGCTTAAAATAGCTCGTGAATCAAGCTATGATAAAAGAGAGACTATTCAACCCGATAAAATAATTCCTATCCTTTTCTATGCTAAGCAAAACAAGTAACAATATCAGCATTCAAGAAATATTTGCGAGTATAGATATTAGCCTGAAAGAGGCTGCTGAGATTAAAAGCTTTGAAAGCTGTCATTTAATCGCAGAAAGATTAGTAGCCTTATTAAAAATACCAGAAGAGATAAATAAAACAGAATTACTTTTCTCAAATGATGTTTTACAAAAACCAGTAAATAACACTTGGACGCATAAAGCACCTAAATACAGCGATAGAAAAGCCTACTATCAATTAGCTAGTAAAAACCAGCGTAATATAGATTTTAAACTTTTCTGGGCTAAGAAAACTAATCGTAGAACTATTTCTAATCTAGTGCATCGTGTTACCTCTAATTATGAAGATGATGAGCTTTTATACGCTGATGAGAACTTAGGTATAGATTTTATAGTGCCAGATAAAGCTGATCGGCTTATTATCGCACTTAGCAGTAATTATAAAATCAGGACTTTAGAATTACATAAAGCTCTTACTAATACTCAGAAGCAAATCTTTGAAAAATGGTATAACAGCCCAGAAGACACTCATAAAAAGACTTTACATCAAATACTCTGGGATAGCTTCGATATACATCCTTTAAATAAAGAGTTTTACCGTAATATCGCAGAACTCTTTACTAGAGAGGTACAGCATTTAGTCACTAATAAGATTTTAGATGAATATACCGCAAAACAATTCACTACAAGATTAATAGGGCGAATTATTTTTTGTTGGTTTTTAAGAAAAAAAAATATCATCGCAGAAGAATTTAATTACTTTGAGGCTAAAAGCCTTACAGCTACAGAGTTTTATCATAAAAAATTAGAAATTCTTTTTTTCGATGTACTAAATACCCCACAGAATGAGAGAAATAATCTAGACCGTAAGACCCCATTTTTAAATGGTGGCTTATTCGAGCCGAGAAAGCATGATTACTACAGGGAGAAAAAAGTATCTTTTCCTGATGATTATTTTATAGACTTTTTCTATGATTTTTTAGATAAGTATAATTTCACTACTGATGAGAGTAGTAGTGATTTCCAGCAGGTAGCTATAGATCCAGAGATGTTAGGGCGTATCTTCGAAAATCTTCTCGCTGAGCAGTCTAATGAGACGGGAGAGCAGGCTAGAAAAGCTAAAGGTGCTTTCTATACACCTCGTGAAATCGTAGACTATATGTGCAGAGAGAGTCTTAGACTTTATCTTGCTGAAAAACTCGGAGAAGATAGCAGAAAAGAGAAGATTTTAAATTTACTATTAGATAAAAAAGAACATGAGTTTGATTATAAGAATGATAGAGCTGAGTTAAATCCTTATAAAGCTCGTCTAATTGAGGCTTTAGATAATTTAAAAATCATCGACCCAGCTTGCGGCTCTGGAGCCTTCCCGATGGGGATTTTACAGATTTTAGTCAGTACCTATGCTAGATTAGATGGCAGATTAGATAGCTATAAAACTAAAAAAGGGATAATATCTGAAAATATCTATGGTGTAGATATAGAACCCACTGCTATAGAGATATCTAGGCTAAGAGTATGGCTAAGCCTAGTCGTAGATATAGAATTAAAAAACTCAGCTGATAATTCTGGTATAGAACCTTTACCTAATTTAGATTTTAAATTTATCTGTGCTAATAGTTTAATTCCTCTTAAAGAGAACTCTCAGCTTAGTCTTTTTGACAATGCAGGATTTGAAAAATCATTAAAATCTCTTCAGGAGCAGTATTTTACTAGTAAACCTTCTGAAAAGAAAAAATTACAGGGAGAATTCCAGAAGTTACTTGGTAAAAATATTTTTAATAATAATCGTACAGGTATTTCAGAGAGGCAGCAGCAGCTAGAGAGCTATCAGCCCTTTGATTCTGAGAGTGTTTGCGGTTTTTTTGATACCCATTTTATGTTTACTTTAGATGGCTTTGATATAGTGATTGGGAATCCGCCGTATGTGCAATTGCAGAAATTAAAGAAAAATCCTTTGCAGGAGCTTTATAAA
Source organism: Candidatus Caenarcanales bacterium (assembly GCA_947459525.1). GTDB lineage: Bacteria > Cyanobacteriota > Vampirovibrionia > LMEP-6097 > LMEP-6097 > LMEP-6097. The sequence goes on along the minus strand of CANHDW010000005.1, from coordinate 4,209 downwards.
AAAGCTTCTTATCAAACTTATGATTCTAGCGGTGATCTATATTGTCTATTTTATGAACATGCTGTAAATATGCTGAAAAGCAATGGTCATTTATCTTATATCACTAGTAATAAATGGATGAGAGCTAATTATGGTCATAAGCTCAGAAATTTCTTTATTAAATATAATCCTTTAAAATTAATTGATTTAGGACCAGCTGTATTCGAGTCTGCGACAGTAGATACTAATATACTTTTTCTACAAAAGAAACCTAACACTTCTATTGCTCTTAATGCTACTCAGTATAAAAAGTCAGATTTACCCTTAATAGATTTTATTAATCAAAATTCGATAATTTTAAATAAACCCAATGCTGAAGCATGGTTTATTGGGAATGATGCAGAGTATAAGCTGAAACAGAAAATAGAAAAATTGGGTAAACCTCTTCGGAATTGGAATATACGAATGCAAAGAGGTTTATTAACTGGCTTAAATGAAGCATTCATCATAGATACTGCTACCAAAGAAAGCTTATGTAAAGCAGATCCTAAGAGTATAGAAATTATAAGACCCCTACTGAAAGGAAAGAATATCAGTAAATATTCTTATACTTGGGTGGATAATTGGCTTATTAATACTGGTTTTGATCTTGATATTCCTAAACTCTTTCCAGCTGTTTATAATCACCTGCTTAAATTCCAAACAAAAGCTGTTATTAGAGATGATCAAGGAGCGAATTGGTGGAATTTGCGAGCATGCAGTTATTATGATGATTTTGAAAAAGAAAAAATAATTTGGAGTGATATTGCAAAAGAACCGTCTTTTGTCTTCTTAAATGAAAATTTATATTTTAATAACACTGTCTACATGATTCTTGGCGATGAAATTAAATATTTAATAGCTGTCCTTAACTCCCGACTTAATAAGTGGTACTTTCCGCTAATTGCATCTGGACTAGGAGATAAAAGCTGTAGATATTTCAAAGTCTTTGTCGAAGCCATTCCAATACCTTTAATCAATAAAATAAATCAAAGCACAATTAAAAACATCGAAACACTAGTCGATAAAATCTTATTGAGAACAGAAAAAGAGGGTTATCATGAAGACAAAAAATTACAATCAGAAATTCACGAAATCGAGTCAGAGATAGATAAGTTAATTTATAAACTCTATGAATTAAATTCTGAAGAAATCAAGCTTATTGAACAGGCTTCCTAGACTTTTTTTCGGGTAGCTTCCCTAATCAAGCGATCTAAATTCGATACAGCATAAAGTGGCACAGAGAGTATACCATCTTCAAATGAAAGCTCTCTTTGTGAAATCCTAAGCCCAAAAGGACTTTTAAAAGTTTCCATAAATATACGTAAACTCTTCAAACGCCCAGCCTTCGCTGCTTTTACTTCTATCGGATAAATTTTACCGTCACAGACATGTAAATAATCGATCTCAGCAGCATTAGATTTATCTTCCCTTTCCCAAAAATATAATTTTTTTTCATCGTAAGGGTTTATATAACTCAGCAGCTCCTGACCTACAAACTGCTCAGTTAAAGCCCCAGTGGCAATAGAGTGAAAATCACTAGCATTAATAATTTCATTATTAAGACCGAGTAGCTTTTGAATTAACCCAATATCTAAAAAAATCGCTTTAAAATGCTTATCTGAAGCTTCTGCTCCAAGTGGTAAACCAGCCCCACTAGTTCTAGGAACCAAATGAATCAAATTAGCTCTACTCAATAAAATCAGAGCCTCCTTAATATCAGCAGACTTATAATCAGAATCAATCTGTGAATATTTAAGCTTCGAACCAATCAGCCGAGGAGTTTTTAATAAAACGCTCTGCAAATACTTATACTGATGGTGTTTAGAATATTTAGAAAAATCATCTTTATAAGAAAGAAGTATAGAACTCTGTCTATTAAAAGCTTCTAGTAAATCTTGATTAGTAAAATAATCCTCTAGCACCGCTGGCATACCACCTAATAACATATACATGCGAAATTCTTCTAAAAGCCTTTCATGCATCACAGAATCATCTTTTTGCTCAAAAGAAAGATTATTAATATAATCGAGATAAGCCTTTTTATTCGCTGCTAATAAAAACTCTGAAAAAGACATGGGTGCCATAAAAAAATACTGCACCCTGCCCACTGGTACAGCATATTCACCAGATTTCAAGGCAAAATCTACTAAAGAGCCAGCCCCTATTACATGCAAGCCTGGCATATCTTCATAAAAATATCTCAAAGCTAAAATGGCTTTGGGACATTGCTGTATCTCATCTAAAAAAAGTAGCGTCTTTCCTTTACTGATTTTAGTATTTGTAAAAGAGCTGAGTTTTAAAATTATGTTCTTGACATCTAAATTCTCGAAATATAATTTTGCCTTTTCATCTCTCTCAAAATTAATTTCACAAAAATTATCAAAGTTATTTTTAGCAAACTCCCTTACTGTAAAGGATTTACCGACCTGCCTAGCACCACGCAAAAGTATAGGTAAGGGCTTTTTCTTTTTTTTCCAAAGCTTTAAATCCTCTTCGACAAAACGATACATATTATCCCATAATTATACCCTTGGTAAGTCTAAAATAACCCGTTATTTTAGACTTTATCTCTCAGGAGCCAAGTAAATAATTCAAGTGAAAATTTTGGGATAGAATATTAGTTAATAGATATTTTAATTAAATCAGATTTTAATGAAACCCTCTCAATATCAATTACCTAAATTTAAAAATGAATCAGATTTTGAGACTTTTTGTTTAGATCTATTTAAAGCTGTTTTTAAAGATTCATCTGGAGATAAATATGGCAGAAAAGGGCAGGCACAGCACGGAATAGATCTTTATTTTCCTCAAGCGAAAAAAGTAATTCAGTGTAAAGTACGTAGCGATAAGCTGACTCTAACAGAAGTTAAAGAGGATATAGAAAAATTTAAAAGCTTTCCCCATGAAAATTACGAAATATGCTTCGCCACTACTGCTGATAGAGATAAAAATTTACAAGATGAATGTTTAAAACTTAATACTCAGATTTATGGCTGGGAGAATTTACTTGAGTTACTAGATACAAATCTAGATATTTTTCATCGTTATTTTACCAATGATGAGCAGGAAAAATATTTTAATATATCGACTATAATCAGCCTAGCAAACGATTACTATGATGACCTAAAGCTAGACTCTTCACTAGATCTATTAAAAAAAACTGATAATAATTTCGATAGATTATCAAAAGAGTTTAAGTATCAGATTTCCCTATTGAAGGCAAAAATTTTTGAAACTAAATATTCTTCCTTTGCTGACACTTCTATCAAAGATGAAATATCAAACCACTATTTAAAAGTAAGCACGCACTGCGAGAAAGACTCTAGTGAAGAACATTTAAATAAAGCTAAAGCTTATTTCACCATAAATGAATCTGAAAAAGGCTTAGATGAATTAGAAGAAGTTTTAAGTATAGACCCTGAAAATGAACAAGCTATTAATTTGAAAATAATGAACCTAAGTAGAAAAAAGGATCTTGAGATTTTTCTTCAAGAAATAGACCCTTTATTTAAAGTAAAACCTATTTATAAAGCATCTTTAGCAGTGTTTTATTACAAAAATAAAAATTATAATAAAGCAAAAGAATTATTAGAAGCTATTCTTCAATCATCTGATGAGCTTAAAAATTTACAAAAATTAGGTTTGAGAGAACTACTTCATGAATGTATCTTTTTCAGTGAGCCTCTAGGAATTGAGAAATATACTTCTGAAAAGCTCATTAGTAATCTAAAATCTTTAATTCCCAAAATTCAAAATCTCTGGAGAACCATTAAAGATAAAGAGATCTCTAAATATTTCACGCATATTCTTTTACCAGAAATAGATGCAAGAATTCTACTACTAAAAAGAAGCTCAGAGGAAGAAGAGTTTAATGAAGAATTAAAATCTATTCTTAGCCTTTGTGATGATGGTTTAGAAAAGTGCTTACCAAGTTCATACGCAGCCTTTTACTTTAATCATACAAAAGTAAAAATATATTTAGATTTACAGGAATATAGAACAGCTTATGAAGTAGCTTCTAAACTGGACTTAAAATTATTTCCTGACGCAGAAAGGCTTTTAGCTGTAGCAGAATTTATGATCGGTAAGTTTACAGAATCTGAAGCTAGATTAATAAAGTTTTTAGATAATCAATCCTTAGCTGAAGAATATAAGGTACAAATCTCGCAGACTCACAGTGAGCTTTTT
>CANHDW010000004.1 GCA_947459525.1 Candidatus Caenarcanales bacterium | reverse complement strand
GTGGGTTTTTAGGGTGGAGAACCTAGGGTCTAGGATTTAAAAAAAATTCTCAAACCACGTTTAAAAAACCTCAAAACTGGGCATAATATCTCTATCAAATAAATTTAGAATTTTAGATGAGATTCAGGAAACTGAGTCTTTTTTGTTTTTAGCTTATTTTTTAAAGCTTGGCGAGAAGATGCTCTCTGGGTAAAGCTTTTATCTTGATTTAAAAGTTTAGATTCTTTTCAATCCTTAGCATTTCTTTTGTTTATTATTTTATTCTGTTCATGCTATCTGGGATCAGGTAATACTAATTTTGCCTACTCGATGAGAGCTGCTATTGGAAAGAAATTCTTAACCGCCCACAGCTGGTACATCCATTTCGGTACCGACTGTCTCCATGACCTGAATATTAAAATCAGAGGAAAGCTCAGCGTAGCTGAGTATGTGCACGTGTGAATCGAACTGTTCTATTAATCTAAACAGTGGTAAACGCAGTGAGGGACCACAGATTAAAACTGGTCTTCTTTCTGCTTGTTCTAGAATACGCCTAGAGGCATGAGAAATCATAGTTACTAAATTCTGTATCTGTTTAGGATCTAATATTAGAACCGTCGCATCATCGACTTTCTGTAAAGCCTGCTCTAGTTTATTTTCCCAGCTAGGATGAAAGGCCATCGCTGGCAGCTGCCTATCTGGTGTGGCGAACTCTAAGCAGATCTGCCTGCCGAGTGTAACTCTGAGTTTCTCTGAAAGCGCGTCGGGGTCTTTAATAGAGACGCTTAAATCTTCAAGCTTTTCTAGAATATAGTGAATGTCCCTAATGGAGACTCTTTCCTTAAGTAAATTAACGAAGACTCTTCTTAAATCACCTAAAGAAATAGCACCAGGTACTAAATTATCGACTAACTGTTCATCGGTATGCTTAACTTGGTCAAGAACTCTTCTTACATCAGACTTCTCAAGTAGGTCATCTATATTACGTCTGACGACTTCAGCTAAGTGAGCGGTTATTACCCTTACTGCTGGTGCTGCAGGTTTATCCCAGTCTATCTGTTCTAAGTAGTCTGGGTCTACCCAGTAAGCTCCCTCTTGTAAAGCTGGCTCCCAGCCTTGAATAGAGCCTGGTGGTGGCTCAGAATAAATATTATCCCAGTCTTCACGCAGGATAAGCATTTTATCTGGATAGATCTCAGCACTCGCTACTGTCGTATCACGTATGATAATCCTGTATTCATTTGCAGATAGACTTGGTGCATCCATTATCCTGACAGAAGGCAGTATGTAGCCTAAGTTTAAAGTAAGCTGGTGTCTTAAACTCGCTACCTCTGGCACGAGAGTACCATTCTTAGCGGGGTCTGCGATATCTAATAAATCAGCTCCTACCCAGATAGCTAATTTATCTACCTCTAATAAGGAGTACATCATTTCTGGAGTTGCGCGCGGAGCACCACTTTGATCGACATTTTCATTAAGCTCAACGCTAGTATCCACATCATCATTCTCATCAGGTTTCTCAAGTTTTTTCGCAAAAGTATAAGAAAGATATGCAAGAACGCCAGCCATGATAAACATAGAAATTTTAGGCATACCAGGTAGAATCCCGAGTATAACGAGTAACGCAGAGCCGATAGCAAAAGCGCTTGGCTTTTTCATTAACTGATTTGATAAATCCTGACCAAAAGAATCAGCAGTAGAACCAGCACGAGTAACGATAATACCTGTTGCGATAGAAAGAATAAGAGCGGGGATAGTAGCTGAAATCGCATCACCGATGGTTAAGATGATGTATTTTTGAGCCGCTTCCTCAAAGCCTAAGCCCTTCTGCATCATGCCGATGGATAAACCCGCCACTATGTTAATAATAGTGATGATGATACCGGCCATAGAATCACCTTTAACGAACTTAGATGCACCATCCATAGACCCGAAGAAAGCTGATTCACGTTCTACATCTTTACGCTTTTCTTTAGCTTGTTCACTAGTAATGAGACCTGCGTTAAAATCGGCATCTATACTCATCTGCTTACCAGGCATCGCATCTAAAGTGAATCTAGCTGATACTTCCGCGACACGCTCAGCACCTTTCGTAATAACCATGAAGTTAACGACTGTAATAATGACGAAGATAATTACCCCGACGACTATATTACCGCCAGCTACGAATAAGCCCATCGCTTCGATTAACTCTCCAGCATCACCGTGTAACAGAATAGATCTCGTACTTGAAATATTCAGTGATAAGCGGAACATTGTAGTTAAAAGTAGAAAGGTAGGTAAACTCGCGAAATCCAGAGGTTTCGATATATAGAGTGAAATCCCTATCGCAAGTACTGAAAATGTGATGTTTAAAGAAATTAAAATGTCTAAAAGAATAGGCGGCAAAGGGATAATAATAATCAGGATAATCCCGAAGATTACCAAACCTACCAGTATTTCACTGATGTTGAATTTACCCATTCTTTGAATTAGTACCCAAGAATCAGCTTAATAATGCAATATATACGCATTATTAAGTGCCTCCTTCATATAGGTAAATATATGCTATCCTCTATGATTTGGTTAAGAAATGAAACTTGAGATAATAAAAAATTCTAAAATCTGGTTTATCCTGTCTGGATCACTGATATTGACTAGTTTTATCTTTATAATTTTCTCTTTTGCTAAATTTTCTAGTCCTGTAAAGTTAGGTTTAGATTTTACGGGTGGTAGCAAAATCGAATATGTTTTTCAAACAAAAACACTTAAAGACCAAAATATTTCATCTGAATCTATTCAACAAATTTTAAGTGAGGTTGGATTAAATAACAGCACTGTTCAAGTCGCACCTCAAAAAGAAGTTATTGAGCTAATTCTGCGTACCAAAGCCGTTTCTGATGATCCAGTACTAGATAAATTCAATCATCTTCTAGAAGTTAAATTTGGAGCTTTTTCTGTTAATTCAATAGAAACAGTAAACCCCATTATCGGGCCAGAGTTATTTTCAAGTGCAATAACCTCTTTAATCATTACTATCTTAGGTATAGTTATTTATATTTCGACTAGATTTACAAGAGATTATGCTTTCTCTGCGATTATCGCTCTGATACATGATGTATTTATCGCAGTTGGTTTATTTGCCTTTCTTGGTCTATTTTTTGGAATTGAAGTAGATAGTTTATTTATTACTGCTTTATTAACTATTTTTGGATTTTCTGTCCACGATACCATCGTGGTTTTCGATAGGATACGTGAAAATCAGAAATTACAGAGCAAAGCTTTTGATTTTACTGCAGTTACAGAACTTAGTATTAATCAAGTTTTCCAAAGAAGTTTAAACACCTCTTTAACGGTACTCACTGTACTTGCTGTATTGTTTTTCTTTGGTGGTTCTAGTACAACTCTTTTTGCGGGAGCTCTGTTCTTTGGGCTATTTATAGGTACTTACAGCAGTCTTTTCGTAGCTAGTCCTATTTTAGTTAAGCTTAGAAACAGGTAATTTTAAATTTAAAAACAGATAATTTTAAATATCGAGCATAGGTCTCGCTAATCTTGGCACTGTTGCCGAACGTGCAAGTTCAAGGCAGAAAGGAGACCGCTGCACCACGTGCAGTTTCAAGGCAGAGGAGGACGACAAAAACGCAGAAAATAGAGTTGTGCAGCCGTCTCCAGCGCATAAAAAAACCGAGGTGAAACTCTCGTCCTACCTCGGTTAAAATTATCCCTCAGATAAAATGTTTATCTTTCTGATGCGACTAAATCTCTATCTAAAGACATCGCAAATGAACCAGTTGCTTCTTCGATGTTACCACCTAGCTTGTACTGCCTAGCCCACTGTTCTAAAACCTCAGCTTGGCTTACGTTTCTTTCCTGAGCGATGCCCTTAATAATTATTAAGGCTTCAGGACTTAGGCGAAAGGACACCATAGTTTTAGCTTCGCCGTATCTTGGCTTAGGACCTGTTTTTTTCTTACTTGCTGTTTCTATCATTTAAATTCCCCTAATATTTCGTCTTAACTAGATGTTGATATATTTACACGTTATACATTAATGTTTAGTTAAGACAAAATAAATTGTGTATCACTTAATTAAAAATCATAATACAGGACTAGGATATTGTAAAGGCTTATTTTTGAAAAATTTATCTTTTATTCTGATTTACAAGGTTTTGAATGACTTTGAGTATCTTATCTTTAAATTCTTGAAGACTTGCATTGTTAGGGATTACTATATCTGATTTAGATATCTTTTCTTCTTGAGATATCTGGGAATTAATTCTATTTAATATATCGTCTTCGCTCATTTCTGGATTACGTTTTTTGAGCCTCTCTATTTGTACGGCTTTATCCACTTGAATAAAAACTATAGAATCAAATCTCTTTTCTAAATGTGCCTCAAAGAGCAAAGGAACATCATTCACTAAAATAGGTGAATTTGCATTTTCTATCACCCATTCTTTGAGTTTTTTTTCTACTAAAGGATGTACCTTCTCTTCTAAGAGCCTTCGTTTCTCTCTTTGCTCCTCTTTTTCACCAAAAATCTGCCCTGCGATAACTTTTCTATCTAAAGAACCATATTCCTTGATTAAAAATTCTTGTAAATCTTTGTCAGAATTATATAACTTATGAACAATGGCATCACTGCTAATAGAAGGAATTCCTTCTTCTTCAAAAAAACGAGCTGCGGTAGATTTACCAGAACCGATATTACCTGTCAGGCCTATTAAGTATGTTTTTTTAGCTAAATCCGAAGTTAAGAATGACACTGATTAAGGTTTAATTTTAATTCTTCTGTGCTGCAAACACCGATAATCTGATCATTAATTATAAATTTACTCTGCCACCACTCTGTAAATGCTTCCACGACTTCAGTATCGAATTGGGTACCTGCACATCTTTTCAGCTCAGCCATAGCCTCTTCGGGGGTCTTAGCTGGGGTATAAATACGGTTAGTCGTCATCGCATCGTAAGAATCGACTACGCAAGTAATCTTAGCTATTAAAGGTATATCCTCCCCTGAAAGACCGTGCGGATAACCTTTACCATCTATCCTTTCATGATGAAATAAAACTGGTTCCAAGCAATGTTTAAGTGAGTCAGATTGACTAATAATATCGGCTCCTAAAACCACGTGAGTTTTCATGATGCGAAATTCATCCATCGTCAAGGAGGCTGGTTTTAGAAGTATGGCATCACGAATCCCTATTTTGCCGATATCATGCAATAAAGCACCACCTTCTAAACTAACCTGTAATTGTTCAGGCAAAGAAAATAATTTCCCTAAATCCTTAGACATTTTATAGACTCGATAACTGTGACCACTGGTATAAGGGTCTTTTAATTCCAAAGCATGAATGAGAGATTTAGCCACCTCGTAATAAGAATTATTTATTTTAGGATCTGATCTTTGGTTCATTTAAATGAAACGATTAATATAATTATCGGATCGTTCCTGAAAAGCCCGAGGCCTTACTATATAATAGTATCTTTTAAAACTTAAAAAAACATTAACTTGTAATTTTATTGAATTAATAAAGCTTAATTAAGTATTTCTACCCAGATAATACATTATCAATATTCCAAAGGGAATATAATTTTTAGGTAGTAGCTGAAAATTATGTATAAATGGAGTTGTGGGTTAAGACTATTTGTCGTTATTTATAGTCTTATAATTTTTAATTTAGGATGCTTGGCGAATCCATATCAGTCGACAGAAGCTGATAAAAAGGCGGAGGTCTCCCGCTTAATTAATCAGGGGATTAAGTACCATAGCAGCAGAAATTATCCATTAGCTATTCAGGCTTTTTCGGATGCCTATAATCTTGATAATAATAATTTAGAAGTCACGAATAATCTTAGTATTACTCATAATAATTACGGTAAATATCTTGCAGAAAGAACAGATCCCAAGGGAGCTATGACCCAGTTCCGTACAGCACTTTACTATGATATTAATAATGATATCGCAAGAAAAAATTTAGAAACCCAGTTACAGACAAAGAAAGTAAACCCTAAAGACACTACGGTTAGATTAATAGAAGCTGAGGATGAGCGTGCCCAGAGTAATTTTTTTGCAGCCTTAGGTGAGCTAAATGAAATTAATAAAATACAAGAGACTCCTAGAGCCTTTTTAATGATAGGAAAGATTTACCATGTACTCTCTTTAAGGTCTATTGACGATAAAGTCGGTTTTATGGCGAAATCCCTAAAGAATCTTGATAAAGCTCAGCTTTTAGAGCCACGGAACCCTGAACCGATAATAGCTAAAGGAGATATTTACGTAGCTAAGGGGAAAATATCAAGAGGTATAGATTACTACAAACAGGCTATAGAACTAGATCCGACTAATGGCCCAGCTCAACAAGCATTAGTGAATGGTTGGCTAGCTGCTATCAGAGTGGCTCCTAGTGTCGCCAATAATTTTGTAGGTTTAGCTACAGCTTATCAATTACAGGGAAATATAGATCAAGCTGAAAAGAATTACAGAAGAGCCTTGCAGCTAGAACCCACTAACCAATTAGCGGTTGATGGTATTAAAGCAATAGAAAATGACAAAGTTCAGATGGAGTTAGATTTATTTTTGAATCGTGCAATAGCTTTTCAAAAAGAAGGCAGATATGATGAAAGTATAGATAGCTACATAAAAGCAGTAAGATTATCACCGCGTAATGCTGATATTCACTACAATGTCGGCACCTCTTTTCAGGCTAAAAAAGACTGGTTTCAAGCAGAGAAAGCTTATAGAAGAGCTCTTGAGCTAGATCCTAATCATAAAGAAGCCATTCTTGCTTTAAAAGCTCTTATTGATGATAGAAAGGAAACGCAAATATCAGAAGCCTTTGATAAAGCTATCGCTCTGCAACAACAAGGTCTCTTAGCTGAAGCTATTGCTATTTATTTAAAAGTCGCAGAGGATAAGCCTACCGATGACACTCTTTTTTATAATTTAGGAACTGCATATCAAGGGAATGGTGAATTTGACAAAGCGAAGGAAAGTTTTATCAGAGCTGCCACTCTCAAGCCAGAGGATCAGACTTATAAAGATGCTTTAGCTTTCATCGTTAATAAAAAAGCTGATCAGCTTTTAGAAAAAGGGGTTAATGCTCAGACTAATGGTAAATATGAGGAAGCTATTGTGTCTTACCTTGAATTGCTGAAAATCAATTCTGAGCGTGCTGATATTTGGTATAACCTTGGTATAGCCTATCAGTCTATAGCGAAACCAGACGAAGCTCTAAACGCTTATACTAAAGCTTTTGAAATAAACCCTCGCGAGCAGTCTGATGCAATATTTTTTGGGGCACTTATCCTTGAAGATAAGAAAAATATCACTAAAGCTATGGAATTATATGAAAAATACATAAAAGTCGCTCCAGGAGGGGAATATTTAATGGATGCAAGAGATCGTTTAGAATACATAAAGTCACAAAATTAAGGGAATATATAGAGAATGTTCTACTCAGAGCCGATAATTGAAAATTTCATTGCCGGAATCAGCCAAGAGGACTTTTTAAAAATTGAAGCTATTGATGATGATGAGCAAGCTTACTCAATGATTACAAAACTGTATGAACGAGATTTCGGAGCAGCTCCGAGTGGTGTTGGTGAATATTTAATTCGCAATAAATTTCAAATAGGTTCCGTGGAGTCAAATAAAGCCTATATCCCAGACAGCCTGCTTTAAGTTTCCTTAAGAATTTCAAGCATAGTATATTTACGTATTGTATAATTTATTTCGGGTTGTGTTTTAAAACTTTCCCCGAAGCATATGGCTGCATCAATCAGTGAACGCCCAATATCAGTAGGAGAAGTAGATAATCCTCCTGCAAAGCTTGGTATTAAAACTCTTGAAACTACAGTTCCAGAGCTTAAAGAGTCTCCTGAAATAGATTCAGCTTCTGGAATTACAGCTGCTAATAAAGCAAAGCGTACTACTGGAACCGATTTGGCTGCAAAGGTAGATACTAAAAAAAGCTTCTTCGAAAGGCTCTTTGGTGGTTTTAAGCTCCCTTGGTTTAGAAAAAAAGAGACTGTAGAAGCCGAGACGGCTAAATCATCAGCAGATCAGATTATAACCTTGCCTCAGTCTAAAGTCTTTTTGCCAACTGATTTCGATAATATTATCGCCATGAAAAACGAAGGACAGTACAAAACAAATGAAGATTTTTTAAAACTTGGCTTACCAGAGAAATTCTCAAGTTTAATAAAAACAGCTTCTGTTAAAGGGAAAGAACTTAAGTTACTTGAAAATATCGCTTGGCAACAGCTGGCTTATGATCTTTACCAAGGTTTCGCTTTTGAGAAGAATGAAAAAACAGGCGAGTTAGAACCAAAGATACTCAATAATCGTTATATTTCAACCATAGTTACAAGAAATCCTTACGAGATGGCCCAGGATAAGTTAAAGGCTATCGAATCTCCTATTCTAGATAGTTTAAAACCTACCTTAATAAGCAGAGAGCAGCTTGGTACTCAGGAGGAGGCTAAAGAGTTAAGTCGGTATTCACCGAATAAGAGACGCTTCTCTTTTATTAATCGCAGTTTATATCTTTTAAAAAATCTCATAAAGAAACCGTCTAAAACTATTTCTCATATTAAAGAATTTGGCTTGGGGGCGGCTTCTCTGAAGCCGCCTGATAAATGGACCCCACTCTTAATGCCTAACAGCGAATTTACCGCTAAAGATGGTAAAAAAATTGATGGTCCCGTGCCGTTACTTATAGATGATACGCCTAAAAATAACGGTGGTAATAGACCTGGACTTGGTTACCAGCCTGAATTTCTGTCAGAATTACGGGATCCGAAAAAGTTTATTGAAATGACACTTACGTCTGGCATAGATAAAGAAACAGGCATATTTGATGCAAGGAAAACAGATTTTTATCAGAAGTTAGTTAAAGAAATGGTTCTACCACTTGAAGATAAAGGTCCAGAAGAGTTTCTCAAAACCAAACAATGTGATATTAAACCAGAAGAACTCAATGCCATTATGGAATTTAAAAGAAAACATGAAAACGATGTCGTCACCGATAAAAGAAGTGGTATCTCTAGACCTTTGCTCTCATACCAAGCAGCTCATAATGCAAATAAGGGTGGTGTATACGAGGAGCAGTTCTTAGGAAGAATCAGTAGAGGACAGTTACACGCCTCAGCTAAAACATAAGTATTGTCGTTAAAAGCACTTATTACTAAACGTGTAAGTTCAAAGCTGAGGAGGACGAATGACCTCAAAAAACTATACTGCGACTAAAGTATTCTGATCTATTTTTAAACCAGGTCCTTGTGTAATACTAACGAAAACTGATTCCATATAAGTACCTTTAGAAGCAGATGGCTTATTTTTTCTAATTTCTTGCACAGCTGCAACTAAATTAGCGAATAACTCATCTTGAGAAAAACTAGATTTACCGATAGGTAAATGCACTACAGCACCAGTTTTCTCGGCTCTGAAAGTAACTTTACCAGCCTGAAGATCTTTTACGGCTTTAGCTACATCAGCAGTTACCGTACCATCTTTAGGGTTAGGCATAAGACCTCTTGGACCTAATACTCTACCTAATTTACCTAAAAGAGGCATAGTATCTGGAGTTGCGACTAATACATCAAACTCCATCCAACCGTCTTGAATTTTCTGAACTAATTCTTCGGTTCCAGCGAAATCAGCACCAGCATCTTTAGCAGCTTGTACTTTTTCACCTTTTGCGATAACCGCAATTCTTGTTTTTTTACCAGTACCAGAAGGCAGTACCACTGAAGATCTTACCTGTTGGTCATTAGCTTTAATATCTATTCCTAACTGAACAGATAACTCAAAAGTCTGATTAGTATTTTTAGAACCCGAATCTTTAATAAACTTTTTTAAAGTATCAATCGCAAGCCTAGCATCAGTATCAGTATTAAACTGCTCTGCTATTGCTTGGATCTGTTTCTGTCTTTTCGTTAATTTCGCCATTTTAAAACCTCAAAAATTTCCTTATTATATAAACTAACCTAAAACTACAACGCCCATGCTTCTTGCAGTACCAGCGATGATTTTACAAGCTGCATCTTCATCATTAGCATTCAAATCGGGCATTTTCTGTTTAGCAATTTCAAGAATCTGAGCCATAGTGATAGTCCCGACTTTATCCATGTGCGGCTTAGCAGAACCTTTCTCTATCTTAATTTTCTTCTTAATAAGAACCGCTGCTGGAGGCTCTTTAAACTCAAGTTCATAAGATCTATCTTCAAAAACTGTTATAACAACAGGGATGATATAGCCTTCTTTATCTTTAGTACGCTCGTTATAGACTTTACAGAAGTCCATAATGTTAACACCATATTGACCTAGAGCTGGACCAACTGGAGGTGCTGGGTTAGCTTTCCCTGCTTGAAGCTGTAAATTTATGTAGCCTAATATTTTCTTTTGCTTAGCCATGCTTGCCCTTTAAATAGAGTTGATATTATAGCAGATGCAAAAGGACTCAATTATTTAGTAAAGATTGAATTTTTATTAAAGGTACTTTAAGATAGATTCTTAATCTAGAAGGGATTGCTTGAAAACCCAGAAATTGGAGTTCGCGAGCAGTTCCTAGAGGTTTAAATCTGCTTGAGCTAGAAAAAAATCTAATACAAGACCTTATCTTACTCAGCGTTAGAGAAGATTTAGAGCCCCATGGAGATTTAAGCAGTTTTTTAACGATAGACTTTGCCCAGCAAGCTGATGCTGAAATCGTAGCTAAAGAAGACGGAATTATGAGCTGCGGTTTTTTGGTCGCTGAAATTTTAAATCAGGGACAGGAATATTTAGTAAACAATTTTACAAAGATGAGGACTATTTGCGGTGCAGATGAGGGTCATGAGGCGGGCGAAAACGTAGAAATTGGAGTTCCGCTAAACGCCCTAGAAGTTTATTTCAAAGATGGTGAGAAATTTTTTAAAGGAGACCGTGTAATAAAAATTAAAGGCTCTGCCATACTGCTATTAGCGACGGAGAGAATTATATTAAATTTTCTACAGAGATTAACTGGCATCGCGACACTAACGAGAAAACTAAGCTCCCTGCTAGAAAATACTTCTACTAAATTATTAGATACTCGTAAAACGAATCCGGGGATGAGGATTCTAGAGAAAATGGCTTTTAAGGATGGCTCAGCAGTCAATCACAGACTCAATCTTAGCGATATGGTAATGCTTAAAGAAAATCATATAAGCCTGTCTAGGTTTAAAAATATTAAGGAAGCACTTCTTCATACTAGAGAGCAAGTGGACAAGAATAATCTTAAAAATCTAAGTGGAGAAACTCTGAAAATTGAAATTGAAATTAATCAAGAGAACTTACATCTTCTGGAATCTATTATTCGAGAAGGTCTTGCTGATGTCGTAATGTTAGATAATTTTTCAGTAACTGAATTGTCTACGATTATGGCAAACATAAGAACTTGGCAAGCTGAAAACGCAGAGAATAGAGTTTTTATCGAAATCAGCGGTGGCATTAATCCTGAAAATATTTTAAGTTATTTAAAGCTAGAGCCTGATTTTATTTCAACTAGTTATGTTTCGAAAAATGCTCATAGCATAGATCTTTCAATGTTAATTATTCCTCAAAAACATTGTATTTAGCTTCTTCTTCATCTCCGTCGAATTCGCCACTCTGCTTAGTCTTTATATAAAACAAGACACCAACCACAAGAAAAAGCCCGCAAATGAGCCCAGGTCCCAGATAAGACCACGCTCCTGCTGAATTTAATACACAGTTAGGACACATAATTATTAATTATAACTCTAGTAAATAAGCAAAAAATTTCTTAATTTGCTAAAATTTGGAAATACATATTATGTTAAAGACACTTGGATTGCCAGACGACTTGACTCAATTTGATTTAGCTAGTGAGGGAACAGTGAAGATATTCACTGGCAGAGCTAATCCTAAGCTGGGTGAAGAGATAGCCAAGGAGTTAGGGCTTGAATTAGGCAAGATTAAAATACAGCCTTTTTCTGATGGTGAGATTTATGTTCAAATCCAAGAAAGCATTCGTGGCTGTGAGGTTTTTTTAATTCAAGCTACACACCCTCCAGTAAATGAAAATTTAATGGAACTTTTTATTATTATAGATTCTCTGAAAAGGGCTTCGGCTAAGAAGATTAACGTCATCATGCCTTACTATGGCTATGCAAGGCAGGATAGAAAAGCTGCTGGTAGAGAGCCTATTACTAGTAAGCTAGTCGCAAAGCTCATAGCAGCAGCAGGTGCTGATAGAGTGATCTGTTTGGATCTTCATTCTGAGCAGATCATAGGTTTTTTTGATACTTTAATTGATCACGTGCATGCAGCACCTATACTTATTGACTATATTAAACGCTTTATTGGAACTGAAGATCTGGTTATCGTATCACCAGACGTAGGTGGTGTAACTAGAGCTAGGGCTTACGCTAAATTATTGGACGACGCTCCTATCGCTATTGTAGATAAGCGTAGACATCATGATAAACAGAATCATGTAGAAGTTTTTAATATAGTCGGTGACGTAACAGATAAAATCGCGATACTGGTAGATGATCTTATTGACACGGCAGGTACTATGACTAAGGCCGCTCAGTTAATTAAAGAAAAGGGTGCTAAAAAAGTTTATGCTTGTGCAAGTCATGGAGTGCTCTCAGGACCAGCGTTTAGCCGCATAGAAGAATCTCCAATTGAAGAATTAATTATCACAGATACTATTCCACTTAAAGAAGAATGGCTGAATTCTAAAAAAATCAGACAAGTTTCTATCGCTCCTTTTATGGCTGAAGCTATACGTAGGATTCATACTAACGGTTCTATCTCTGGACTATTTAGATAGGAGATTTTACTAGTGCTAGGGTCACTCAAGGAAGTCTTAAAAAAAGAGGCTACTCAGTTTGGCTTTTCTGATTTGCGTTTTATTTCAGCTAAGCCCCTGTTAGAAAGTGAAAAATTATTTCATGAATGGCGAGATAAGGGCTATGCCGCTGAGATGAGCTATATGACTAGGGTTGAGCCCATAAACGCAAGACCCGAATTTCTCTTAAAATCGGCAAAAACCTTATTGGTATTCACCGCTGATTATTATAGTCCAGTTCCAGCAAGACCATCTTTAGATTATGGACGAGTCGCTTCGTATGCGGTTGGTAAAGACTATCATAAGGTTTTAAGAAAAAAAATCCAAGAACTAGCCCTTCATTCAGAAGCTTTTAGGAATCTTGTAGCCCAATCACGTTTTTTTACGGATGCAGTCCCACTCTTGGAGAAAAGCTTTGCGGTAAAGGCTGGGCTGGGATTTCAAGGTAAAAATACTCTTCTTATTTCTAAAAAATCTGGCAGTTATAAATTTATCGCAGAGCTAATAACAGATCTTGAGTTTGAGCCAGATTCCGAGGAAAGCGAACATAACTCTATTTATGAGGCAGGCAAAAACGCAGAAAATGGAATTGTGCAGCCGTCTCTTTGTGCTAAATGTACTCGCTGTATAGATGCCTGTCCTACTGGAGCTTTAGATGATCCTTATTTTCTTGATGCACGTAAATGCATAAGTTATTGGACTATAGAAAATCGTGGGGAAATTCCCGAAGGAATGAAAAAGGGAATTGGAGAATGGGTTTTTGGCTGTGATCTCTGTCAAGAAGTCTGTCCCTATAATCGTAAAGCTTCTACTCTAGATATGTACGTTCAAGTAAAGACTGCTACGCAAGGTACAATTTCAAAGCTGGTATTTCGAGAGTTCAATCCTGAAGCAGGTGTTGGACATTGGTTATATCTGCCTTTAGTACTATCTTTGGATAGATCAACTTTTGAGAAATATTTTTTTAAAGCTTGTGAAGAAAGTGGTGAGAAAAGACTTCTAGATTATGCTCATAAAGAAATTTTCAAGTTGAGGGATAGAAATTCCGAATTTGGTGAAATCACTGATGGGTTGAAAAACTTTTCAAGGAAAGACTTTGATGAATTGCTAGATAAAATCTTCTTCTTTAAATTTGGTGAAACACCTTTATCAAGGAGTAAGCGTAAAGGCTTAATTAGGAATGCTTTAATCGTTACAGAAAATTCTCTCGGTGAAAAGTCTTTAGAAATGATGGAACACTTACTTGCTTCGAGGCTTAATGCTCATTAGAGCATCTTCTAGAGCAGCACCGCTTGGACGATTATAATGGAAAATAGTTCTACGAGCGATTTCCACAGAAGCTAATGGCTCCGCACCATTTAAATAAGAGACTAGACCTTCTTTTAGCATTTGATAATACTGTGATTCGTCAGCGTTTAAATATTCTATATGCTGGGCTATTGGCTGGTAGTAGCCATACGCTGCAAGAATACCTAATAAGGTACCAGTAAGAGCCGCTGATACTTTATGACCTAATTCTGATGGTGGTCCATCTATGTGAGCCATCGCAATAATAACCCCGAGAACGGCTGCAACTATACCTACTGCTGGCATAGCATCTGCAATACGGTTAATGGCTCCAGGTCCTATAGCTGCTTCAGCGTGATGTGCATCTATCTCAGCGTTCATAACGGTTTCTATTTCATCAGGCTTGGAATTATAGTTAATGACTAGCTTTAGTGAATCACAAAAAAAATGTACCGCATGATGATTATTTAAGAAGCTGGGATATTTAGCGAAGATTGTGCTGCTAGAGGGTTCTGAGACATCTTTTTCCATGCTTAACATTCCGCCTCGTTTTAAATTAATGAAGCATTCATACATCATCTGTAATGACTCTGCGAAACAGTCCATAGTATAAGGACTTTCTTTAAATGGTCTACTTAGATTAGCCAGGATACTCTTTAAAACCTTTCCTGGACACATTGCTAGGAATATTGCGGTACTGCTGCCGAAAATAATTATGTATTCTTGCCAAACAGAATAAATAGCATGTATTGGGCCGCCTTCGAGCATGAAGCCACCGAAAACACAGACTGATACAAGTACTAGAAAAACTGCTGTCATAGGTAATTGAAATTAAGGGCCGTAAAAACTAACCTTGTATATCGGCCAACCTTATATTTTCAATTTTCCCTGCTGCATTCTTTTGGTATGTAGCACTTTCACTTGATTTATCAGACTTAGTAAATACCTTAATCATATGATTGATATAACTAGAAGACTGTCTTACTAAAGCCATATTGTTGTCGTTAAATTTTTTACACTGTTCTAAAGTCTCTTTGAGTCTCTTTGCGGTTTGTTCAAGAGTCTCTTGGTTTTCATGTTCGTCACCATTGGCGAGACTCACTAGAATCTCGCCAATGGTGACGTTAGTTTCGTATCCTGCTTCTCTTAAAAACAGTTTACGTTTGTTTTCAAGCTGCAAAATCTTAGTCGAGAGCTTTCTCTCTATGTCTGTTATTTTTGGCAATAGATCAATATTATTTTTGATAAGTGCCTCGCGTTTTTTACCCGCAAGTTTAAGATACTTGGAGTACACTTCACACTCTTCATCTAATATTTCAGTTAATTCTTTCATTCGGCCAGTTCCTTAATTAAAAAGTCACAAGCACTTAGTAAATCTATCCTAATACAGCTTCGATCAAACCAGGATCGCCAGCTACTGAGAAGGAATCTACTTTACTGAAATATTCACCGTTATCAATTAATGATTTGAGTGATTTCACCCGCTCCGCTCTTGCTGTAGATCCGGCAGAGTCACTGCTTAGTCCTAAGAAGCCCTGTGTAGCCTCTTCGCTAATCTCTGCGACATCACCCTCAACATTAGAGAACGATCCTGAACTCTCAGTCGCTTCACTAGCCCGCTTTACTCTAGATGAGCCAGAATAAGAGCTACCTACACCGAACGTATCGATTGAAAAGTTACTGTAGTTATTAGGATTTATTCCTTCAATCCCCATGATTTACCTCGCACTATGGATTTATATCGTTGTTATACCCTATAAAGAAAAAGCCTTATACTATAATAAGAGTATTTTATCAAGTATTAGCAAATATTTTATACTACTTCTTAAAGCCGTTTCCAATTATTATTTATTCTTTCCATGTTATCTCCCCCCTTGGATCTTAATTCTCTTAAAATAATTCTGCAAATTGTGGAACTTTATCTAAAATAGCTGAACCACTAGGTATCGTGTAAGTGCCGTTAGCTAGCTGTTCTTTAATCTGTTGCACCCGTGGATTCTCTTTCTTAGAACTTTTCACGGTATCAATAAAACTCAGAGACACAGAGTCGGCTGGAATCTCTCTCTTACTAACATTACTAGTCGAGGCTTCCCTTGCAGTCGTACTCTGTAATCTACTAATCTCGGATACAGGCAGGGTCGACCTAAAGTCTATTCCTATTCTCCCGATTTCCATATCTGACTCCTAAGATTTGGTTTCTCTTATGTTAATTCTTTACGCTTCTTATGTTAAATCTAGGTTATGCGGCGGAGCTATTTAATATTTCCTAAATATTTAAGCGTAGAGATATGATTCGGCAAGAATTTAAGTGTTCTTTTAAAGCTTTCTTTTGCCTTAGCGTAATCATTAGTAAGCATGTAGCATTGAGCTAGTTTATAAAAAATTTCGGCATCAAAATCACAGCCTTTTAAAGCCTCTTCTAGAATTAATATCGCAGCAGGATAGTCTTCACAAGCAAGGTATGCAGAGCCTAGGCATTTTAAATACTCTGGGAATACTGGTTCTATATCTTTAGAGGCGATTATTAATGACTCAAGATATTCATTTAATTTAAAACGAATGAAATATGTAACTGTGGTTTCTAAAAATAATCTGTAGCAAAGATAACCAGGATTAAATATGCTGATTTCATCTTTTAGTAACTGGCAGAGAAAGACTCCCCACTTCGCTGCTGGAGAATAAGGACTTAGGTGGTATAAATCTAAAGCTTCATCTAATTTCCTTTCGAAAATAAAGGTATAGGCTGCTTGGGGTAAGGACTTTATAATTAGATAATTTTCTCGGGCTTCACTAAATAAGCCAAGCTCAAATGTCATATCAGCTATGTACGAACGAAGTTTGCGAGCAAATGGTTCATATAAATCTGCTTTTTCAGGTTTCTCTAACTGTATTTCATTAATGATAGTTAAAGATTTTCTGTAAAATTCTAAGGCCTTCGGGTAATCTTCTTGAATAAAAGCTGATGTAGCCTGAGCATAATCTTCTTTACAGGGAATTTCTACAGACATAGTTTTCGGGGGGAGCCTTTATTTATTTCTTTCCCACACTAGGCTCTCTTAGATAATAAGGCTTCAATATATTTGGGTCAAATTTAAGCACGTCAAAATCACTTTTCGTTTCACTAAGTATATTTTTACGAAGAAGAAGTCTAATTATTAATTCACTTAAATTCTCACAAGAAAATTCATATAAAGCAGTCTCGGTCATTATCGCACTGAAGAAATTAGTTTTTAGGGAATCATAGTTAGAGTCTAAGGAGATAAAGAAATTATTTTTAAAGGCTGGTATGGCGATAGGCGTATTATCACTGAGTTTTTTTTCTAAACGTAGTAACTCAAAGCTGTTAGTAGTAAAGACTTTCAGCTTAAGTTCTAAAGCTAGGGTTTTAATGATACAGAGAGCATTTCTGATGCCAGTAAATGAGCCTGGTCCAAGATTTACTGCAAGTAAGCCTATATCTTTTAATTTAAGTTGATTATGCGAAAAACTATTTTTAAGCTTTTCTATTATCTCTGAAGATTTTCCAGGAAAGGCTTCTCCTAAAATGAATTTTTCTTGTATCGTGTCATAGACTGCAAAAGACTGTAAATTTTGGCTTGAGTCAAGAGCAAGTATCTTCATAAAGTATAATTATAGGTTTGAAGCATTTATAAATGGCATTATTTAACACCTTAATTAATTTTCTCAAGCTCTCGTCATTAGTCGTGATAATTGGTTCGACTATTACTATAGGAGCTATAGTCGCTCCGATTGTTTTTAAAAGCTTAGTGCGAGAGGAAGCGGGCAAGCTGATGATAGATGTCTTCGGCCGTTATGATGCTTGGTTAAATATAGCTGTAATAGTTTTACTAATTAGTTCTCTGCTGAAATTTTTTTTACTAGATAAAATGCTGCTTAGTCCACAAAATTTGATTTCTTTGGCTTTAGTGTTAATCATAGTTTCTATTAGTTTTTACTCTATCTATGTTTTAAGTCCACAGATATTAGCTGCATATGAGACACATGCTGAAAATTTTCAATCTCTGCACGTGCTTAGTGAGAAGATTCATAAGATGAATTTCTTATTAGGTTTAATAGTTCTGATTTTTACCTAATTGAGCATTGATGTTCTATATTATTGAGGTTTTATAATCAGAGACAGGAATCTAAAAATGACGACTACCGAGAAAAAAATGAACGAAACACTAGAATTAGCGAGACAAGTTTTTGAGATTGAAATTGAGTCATTGAAGCAGGTAGAAGATAGTCTTAATGAGAGTTTCGTTAAATCTATTGATATGATTTTAAATGCTCAAGGTAGAGTGGTAGTGACCGGCATGGGTAAGTCTGGCCATATAGGAGCTAAAATAGCAGCGACTTTAGCGAGTACTGGTACTAGTTCATTTTTTGTTCACCCAGCAGAAATGGGGCATGGTGATTTAGGTATGGTCTTGCCAACTGATGTGGTTATCGCTATTTCCTATAGCGGTAAAACTGATGAACTGAGAAAGATTCTACTACCGATTAAAAAGCTTGGAGCTAAAATCATTGCTATTACTGGAGATTCTGAAAGCACACTTGCAAATTATGCAGATGTAACACTGTTAACTCCTATAACGAGAGAGGCTTGTCATTTAGAGCTAGCTCCTACGAGTAGCACGACTGCGGCTTTAGTTTTAGGTGATGCCCTAGCTGTAACTTTAATGAAAAAGAAAAATTTTCAAAAGGATGATTTTGCTAGATCACATCCATTAGGCAGTCTTGGGCAGAGTATCATTCCCATCTCAGACTTGATGAGAAGAGAAACACAGATACCCAGTGTATTTATTAACTCAAATTACTGGAATATATTAGAAGAGATTACTTCTAAAAAATTAGGTCTTACTACGGTATTAAGCCCAGAAGGTAGGCTAATTGGTGTAATTACAGACGGCGATCTTAGACGTGCTCAGATAAAGTACGCAGAAGAAATTTTCGTGAAACAAGCTAAGGATATTTTAACGCCTACGCCCCGTACTATGGCACCTGATGATCTTGCTATTACGGCTGTAAAGTTAATGGAAAAACATCGAATCGGACAAATAATAATAGTTAATGATAATAATTCTCCCATCGGGGTATTAGATCTTAAAGATTTACTTTCAGCAGGCTTTATGATCTCTTAACTTAATTTGCTAAGATTAAAGGTAATAGAACTAAGTGAAATTATTCCAACTAAATTTAATAAGTGCATTGATGTTAGTCATAGGACTTTCTGCTTTCATCTTGATACCTAGTTTTTTCCTTCAGGTTATTTGGAATGCAGTTTATAGTAATTTTATCGAAAGGGACTTAACGATTGAAATATGGCAGGCTTCATTTCTTTGGGGTGCTATCGTTTCAGCTGTTTATTTAAGCGGGATAGTGAGAATAGATTTTCAGACTATAGATTCTATAGATTTAGATTCCATAGATGATCCAGAGCTTAAGGCAAAGATTCTGAGATTAAAAGAAGAGAAAGCCACTGAGCGTTCTTTAAGAGGCAGTGATACTGATCCTAAGCGCAGAGAAGAAATTATCGAACATTTAAAAAGATCTTTTGCTATGACTCCAGATGATATTCAAGAATTAAGAAAACAAATGACCGACCGCCTTAAAGACCATGAAGATGGTTTTGATAAAAAAGATAAAAAGAAAGACGAAGATTTATAACTAAGTTCCAGTAGTGCTTTTATTCACAGGGTTTGCGAAGTGAATATTTTCTTTATCGAAGCCTTCTTTGATTTTCAAGTTAATTAATTCTCTTTCATTTAGGTATTCAAGCGCGTCTGCATTTTTATGAAAATAAACTACTTCAAGAATCAAGCTGTTATTTAAAAATTCAAAAAAATTAACTCTTTCAAGTTCTACCTTTTCGCTATCTAAAATAGCCTTAATTATTATTTCTTTAGCTATTTTTAATTGCTCTACAGAAATATCACAAGCAAGTCCAATGCTAAACGTAACGCGGCGACGTTCCATTTTTTTTAAATTCTGTATTTTAGAACCTATAAGTTCTTTATTACCTATAATCAACTCTTCACCTTGCAAAGTCTGAATTCTAGTGCTTTTCAAGCCTATACGCTTAACTACTCCAGTATATTTATCGACTATAATAGTGTCACCAACCGCAAAAGGCTTATCAAAATAAATAGAGAAGGAACTAAATAAATCCCCTAATATATTCTGAACAGCAAGGGCAATAGCAATACCACCTATGCCCAAGCTTGCTGCAAGAGAAGAAATATTTACTCCTAAGTTCGCAAGCAAGAAAAGCAAACCAGTAATCCATAAAATTATTTTAATTAATAAAGTAAAACCATCAAATACAGTCCTATCTTCCTCACTTATATGATCTAAATTAAAAAGCTTTTTAAGTAAATAAGTAGAGAGATTATTTAATGAATTAATGACCTGTAAAATTACTATCCCTATTAATAAGCCATCTAAGACTTTCTCTAAATGAATACTGAGAATTAAAGTTTTTATGGCAAAATAAAAACTTAAAAAATCATAGAAGCGTGGATGAATATTAGCTAAAATATCTATAAAATAATTATCAATTCTGATTTTAGTTTTACTAGTAACAGATTCTAATCGTTTAATAAGGCGGATGATTATCTGCTTTAGAAATATTTTGAAGATAAAAAATAAAAGTACCGCAAATAAAATATTCTGAAGACTATTTCCTAGAAATTCTATTGAGAACAGGTCAAACATTAGCTTTTCATCAAGTGACATCTTTAACTTCATTTTAGCATCGCGTGCATGTCATAATCAGGATATGCACATCATAGTCTATGGAATAGGATCAGTCGGTGGCTTTTATTCAAGTTTAATAGCAGAGGCTATTGCAAAGAAAACAGAAAATGGAATTTATGAGGAGTCCCATCATAAATTAAGCCTAATTGCTAGACCTAGAGTAATAAAGGCGATAAACGAAAATGGTTATATTGAGCTGAGAACTGTTATTACTGGCGGTGATACATCAAGTTTAAAAGTAGATAAAAAGTATTTTGATTTAGCTACATCATATGCTGAATTAGAAATTAATCCTGAAGAAGAAAAGCTAGTAATGCTTTGCGTTAAATCTAAAGATAGTGTTCACTGTGCTGAGGATATTAAAACTAAATTCGATAATAAAACAGTAGTACTTTCTGTGCAAAATGGAGTTAGCAATGAAGAGAGAATTGAATCTGTTCTAGGAAAGGGTTCCGTGCTTGGTTGCTTAACTAATGTCGCTTCTGAAACAGTAGAACCTGGAATCTATATTCAAATATATAATCCAGTAAATTTATATCGTTTACAATTCGGTGAACTCAGAGCTGAACAGCCCTCTAGTCGTGTTGAAAAAATTCACCAAGTGCTTGTTGACATGGGACTCACAGCTAAAACCTCTGACGAAATTATTAAAGATCAGTGGTCTAAGCTAGTATGGAACTCCGCTTTTAATCCTTTAAGTGCTTTATATAGAGCTGATTTGGGTGGTATTACGAGTCACCCACAAGCTAGAGAGGAGGCTTTAGGGATTATGAATGAGACGACTAGAGTTGCTAATGCACTTGGAATAGCTCTGGATGTGGATTTGCCGAATAAGCATTGGGAACTTACGAACAGAAAAGAATGGGCGAGTTTTAAAACTTCTATGTTGCAAGATTTAGAAGCGGGTAAAGATATTGAGATAGATGAACTTTTAGGTTTAATTATTGAAAAGGGTTTAGAGGTAGGAGTCCCAACTCCTTATGCTAAAAGGGTTTTTGATGCTTTAAGTAAAAGTCTAATTATTTTTCTACTTTTTTTAAGTAGTTTTTTGGCTGGTATTTTTCTGGATCTTAAAGCTACAGAAGTTCCTGCTAGTGTTAAGTCTGCGGTGCAGAAACTCTATCCTGAAGCTAAATTTAGATATGATGGAATTTTAGAAACCAAAAATAAACAGTGGCTGTTATTAATTAATCCTAATGACGACGAAAACGCAGGAATTGAAGATTTGGAGCAGTCCCCTGATGGTGACTTGCTTTTTGGTAATTCTTATATCTATACACCAATTGAAAATAATACTATTAAGGGTTATAGCGAATACGCTCCTCTAATTAAAGATAGAATTCTATCTTTCGTTATTCCTTCAGACTTTCTTGTCCCTAAAGGCTTTTCCTTGCCACGTGATTTAGGGGTACTTTCTGATGAGCTGCCTATACCTTTACGTAATAGTCAGTTATCTACAGTAAAAGAACTAGAGCTTAAGACACTTCTTGCTGCTGAAAGAGTTAAGGAAATTCGTTTTTTAGCTTACAGTAGTTTAAATAATGGTTTTGGATTAATTAAGCTTGCAAAAAATGCTGAAAACCCCGCTAGTGTTGAGGAGTTGAAGGCTGATAAGGATTTGGTTTGGATAAGTAAAATTAATAAGACTAAAAAGAGTATAGTTTTAGCAGATTATAATACGGCTAAGATCTATGAGCTAGATTTGAATTTTAAAGCAGATAGCTTTAAGTTTAAAGAATTAGCTGACTTGAAGCCATTTATACACGAAAATGGCTTACTAGACTTCGACTTAGAGCATAAAACTATTTATGCTCTAAGTCAGAAAGATTCTAAAATTTATGCGATAAATACAAGTAATAAGAAAATTATTAGTGAAATACAGCTATCCAACCTAGTTACTGAAATGGAACCTTTCGATTTTTCGAGTAACACCGCAAAATTATTAGTCGTTAACTCTCGTGGAGCGAATGAAATTAGTTTTATAGACAGCAGTAACTATCAAGTCGCACAGATTTTAAAGTATAAAAAAGGTGATGAACAGAATATTATTTTTGATTTTATTATTAATAAGGATCTCTTGGTGACTGCAAGTGAGCATATTAAAGATGAAAATATTAAAGGTAAAGTAAATGTTTATAGTTCTATTAGTAAAGAATTAATGCAGAGTTATGATTTAGACTATATTCCGCAAAAAGTCTCTTTCATTGATGATGGCAGGATGATCTTAGTTTTAGGTTTTAATCGGGACAAGGAAAGCTTCCTAACGAAAATAGATCTTAAAACTAAAGAAGTCTTATTACAAAAATCTTTAGGAGCCGACGTTTTGTCTGCTAGGACCTTTGCTTTTAATCGAGATGAAAGTTTATTAGTGATCCCAAGCTTGGAAAATAAGATAATTAGTGTAATTGATTTAAAAAATCTTGAGCTACTTAAAAAAATAGAGACAGAAAATGTTTACGATAAATTAATAACCCTTTAAAGATATGAACTTATGAATATTGGAGAAAAAGCCTTAAAGGCAAGAAGTGTTTATATTCATTTGCCCTTCTGTAAAAGTATATGCCCTTACTGTGACTTCGCTTCTTATGCAAATAAAAGTGCTGAGATGAAAGCCACTTATTTAGCGGCTTTAAAAACTGAAATTAGAGCTGTAGGTGAGCTGTTAGGAAATATTTTTTGTAATGGAGGTGCAGAATCTGCAAGTGAATTTACTATAGATACAGTGTTTTTTGGTGGTGGTACGCCGAGTATTCATTCAGCAAAAGAGATAGAGGAAATATTAAATGCACTTAAAGAATATGTAATTTTTAGTGATGATGCGGAAATCACTCTAGAAGCGAATCCAGGTACTGTTGACCTAGAGAAACTCCAAGCTTTTAAAGATATCGGCATAAATAGGTTAAGTATCGGAGCTCAGACATTTAACCAGGATATTTTAAGTAAACTTGCCCGAGGTCATACAGTTGAAGAGACTTTTGAGATTATTGATTTGATTAAAAAAGTTAATTTTAAGTCTTGGAGCTTTGATCTGATTTATGGTTTACCGCATCAAAGCCTTGATGATTGGAAATCCACATTAGAACTAGCTTTAGAGAAAGGGAGTCCACATCTTTCTGCCTATGCATTAAGCATTGAGCCGATTACACCATTTGGTAGTATTTATGGTAGTTCTGAACATCCAGATTTAGCTGGGGAAGAGGCTCTTGCTGAAATGTATGAAGTCTGCAACCAAATGCTTAAAGAGAGAGGGTTAAATCGTTATGAAGTTAGTAATTGGGCTAAGGGTGGTCACGAATCTAGGCATAATTTGTGTTATTGGAAGGCTGATGAATACTTGGCCTTTGGGCTTAGTGCTCATGGCTATTTAAGGGGTTATCGTTTTGCACACACGCGTGATATAGAAGAATACATTCGTTTATTTACTCAGCCAGTAGATATTATACAGAAGGCATTAAGAACTGGAACTATATACGAAGATTATAAATTTATAGGCAAGAAAGAAGCTTTAGAAGAGGAGATTATGCTTGGGCTTCGTCTAAGTAGTGGTCTTGAGAAGCGTAATGAGATTTTAAGTTTATTAAATAGAGAGAAAATAAACACCTTAATTAGTGAAGGATTTATTCTTGAATATCCAGACAGATTCAGTCTAAGCGAGAAAGGTTATTTCTTAAGTAATGGCGTGATTTCTTATATACTTGCAGGATGATAAGATTAGCTACTGTAAAGGTTCAGATCTTTCTTTGAAGTTGTTGCATTACATAAAATTACTCAGTTCTTTTAAATTGACCCTATTTATATTAGTGTCTTTGATGTTGCTTATTTTTTTTGGGACTCTTTATCAGGCAGAACACGGTCTTTACTTGGCTCAGAAGAAATTTTTTGATTCATTAATTATCGTAGATGGTTTTCTAGTCTTACCAGGCGTGGTTTTGATTATGTGGCTAGCTTTTATTAATTTAACGGCATTCCTTATATTTAAATTTCACTACAGTTGGTCTAAGCTCGGTTTATTTATTAGTCATCTAGGCTTGGTGACTCTGCTTTTAGGTGGTTTTTACACGCTTTATTACAGTAAAGAATCCTTGATCACTGTAAGGGAAGGTGAGCAGACGAACAAGGCTGCTGATTATTATAAGTGGCAGGTCCGCATCCTGGAAAAGTCTTCAGAGATTATTATTCCATTTGAAATAGATTCTAAAAATTTATCAAATGGTGTCAAAGCTTCTTTTGAAAAAGCTTTGCCTACACTTAGATTTGAGAAATTTTACCCAAATGGTCAGGTTTTTGAAACGCCCTTCGCTGGAACTATCGCTAAGGAATTGCCTTTAGCTAAAGACTTTGAACAGAATCAGCCACTATTAATATTTACTGATATTCAAAGTAAGGAGAAAGTTTATTTAGATGACTTTAATTATAAGGTTTTAACTAGTAAAAACACTGATGGTACTTTAAATCAAATGATTCTAGAAAGAATAGTTTCAGAATTGCCGATCGCTATTAGGCTTGAAGATGTAAGAAGGGATCTACATCCTAATACTCAGGTAGCTAAGGCTTATGCTAGTACGATTAGTGTTTTAGATGAAGGTTCTAAACTGTCTCGAAAGGTAGAAATATCTATGAATAAGCCTTTTAGGTATAAGGACTATACTTTCTTCCAATCTAGCTATGGTATAGACTCTGATGGACAAGAGTTTTCTTCTTTTGCTGTAGTGAAAAATGCTGGTAGATTAGTTCCTTATATAGCTAGCTTTTTAACTACTTTAGGTTTAGTTATTCATTTTATTATGCAGTTTTTAAAATTCTCTAGGCAGAGATCTTTAGGAGTAACAGCATGAGAGAGACCGTTTTAAAACTACCTTTTCTGCGTTATTTCTTATTATTGGTAATCTTACTGTCTTTCAGTGGAGTTTCAGCAGATGAGCCTAATTTAGAAAAGATAAAAAGTCTCTCTAAGCCATTTTCAGGGCTTTTAATTTTAGATCAAGGGCGATATAAGCCTCTTGATAGTTATGCTAGAACTAAGCTTTTACAGTTTTCGGGGAAAACTTCTATTAAATTAAATCTCAGTGAAAATAAAACTCGTGCGGGTAAATCCCCTACTTTAAAGTCTGTTAATAAAACTAAAAAAATCACTTATATGGAATGGCTTACAGCAGCAGTCTTTGAGCCAGATTTAATCTATTCAGCTAAGCTTTTTTTAATTAATAACCCAGAAGTTTTAACTGCGATTAATGTAGCTGTAGATTCGCATCGTCGTTATAGCTATGATGAATTGCGTGAGAGTATTTCTACTTTAAATCAGCTTGCTGCCCAAGCTGAGAGCAAGCCAGAGGAGAAAAGATCTTTAGTAGAGAAGGAGTTAATTAGAGTTTCTAATAATTTTCATGAATTTACTCAGATAGCCAGTAGTTTCAGTTTATTTCAGAGAAAACCTATGCTCGCTGATTTGGCTAAGCCTGAATTATTAATAGCCTTAGGAATTAATGAGGGTGATGAAAATGCAGAGATTAGTTTATTTAATATTGTGGGTAAAGCCTCAGAGCTAGAGCAGATTATTAATTCTGCATCTGCTTTAAAACCTGATGCTGTTAAGCTAGGCTTCGTACTTTATTCATGGATAGAGAGTTATAGAGAGTATTTAAATATTTTCAGAAGAGAAGAAGTCACAGCTATCTTAGTAAATCCGCTACCTAAGGACACTGCTGTGGATCAAGAAGGGCATTTAGAGTTTGTCAACCCTTGGACTTATTTTTATGAAATTCAGTCACAGTCTGATGAGATCAAAACTTTAGCTAGTTCTACTCAGTTAGACTCATTAATATCTTGTCAGAAATTACAGCAGGCTTATGATACTGCTGATATTAAGGTGTTTAAAGAATCAGTGAAAACTTTAAATGAGCTGAGTTTCACTTACATAAAGTCTTTAAGTAAATCACAGCCAAAGCTAAGCCTAGAACTGCTTTACAACAGAGTGAATCCTTTGGTCAAGGCACAGCTTCTTTATTTACTCTCTCTTTTGCTTTTAGTGTTCAGGTCTATAGCATTCTATGGAAGGAAGTCTTCGGACAAAAGCTCAGGTTTTTTAAATATTATTACTAAAAGTTATGATACTGGAAAACTTGCTTCTGTATTCTTCCTAATAGGCTTTGCGCTTCACGCTCTCGCTATTACGCTGAGAATCTTTATTCTAGAGCGAGCACCAGTTAGTAATCTCTATGAGACTTTTGTCTTTGTTGCTTTTGTGACTGCTTTACTAGGATTAATTTTAAAATTCATTACCAAGGAAAAAGAGATAAGCACTTTCTTGGGGAGTTTATCTGCCTTCGCTCTTCTGTTAATCGCTTCTAAATTCGTTACGGATGGCGATAGCATGAAGGTTTTAATCGCTGTTTTAGATTCTAATTTTTGGTTAAGTACCCATGTTATAGCAGAAATGATAGGTTATGCCGGGGTTTCTTTAGCCGGTTTAATCGGACATGTTTATTTAATTAAGTATTTAATAAGACAGCGCCAT
Organism: Candidatus Caenarcanales bacterium; assembly: GCA_947459525.1. Taxonomy (GTDB): domain Bacteria; phylum Cyanobacteriota; class Vampirovibrionia; order LMEP-6097; family LMEP-6097; genus LMEP-6097. The sequence goes on along the minus strand of CANHDW010000004.1, from coordinate 17,042 downwards.
CTTTCGCTGAATGAGACCATTGCAGCAGATGATCCTTATCATGATTTTATGGTTTCAGTTCAGTCACATCACACTCTTGTTTCAGAGATAGATCTAAAGTTTTTAAATAAGATTATTTTAGGAATGATAGGATTCGGTCTCTGTTTCACTTTTCTCGGCACTATGCTCGGTGGCATATGGGCAGATCAATCCTGGGGACGCTTCTGGGGCTGGGACCCTAAAGAAAATGGAGCTTTATTAATTATTCTTTGGACGGCGATTACCCTGCACGCTAGGTTAGCTGGCTATATCAAAGATTTTGGTGTGGCTGTTTTTGCCATTATCGGAACTATGGTGGTTATGCTGTCTTGGTTCGGTGTGAATTTACTTGGTGTGGGTTTACATTCTTATGGTTTTACCGAAGGCTTGATGATTAATCTTTTAAGTTACTTTTTTATAGAGTTCGTTTTTATTTTTGTGGTGATTTTTCTGCAGAGGCGTTTTTTGAATAAAATGAAAAGCTAAAGTTTTAGCTTTCTTAGTATAATAAAGCTATTCTATATTTACTCATTAACTGATTCTTAAGGTATATGTGTAATGTTAGTAGAAGTAAAAAAGCTAAGTATAAAATGGCAGGTATTGATAATAGTTATAATCCATATGCTTTAGTGGCTTTGAAGACTACTAAAACTCCTGGTGTCGCTCCTGTTGTGGGTGAATCAGCTGATACCAAGGTAGTAGATACTTCTGCTGATCAGGTCACTATCTCTTCTTCCTCGCGTCAAGAACCAACAAACGCAGAGAGACTCACTGAGCTTTTATTGAGCCACAAGACTGTTAGTAATGTAGACTTGAATGAGAATCTTAATTCTGATGATCCAGAGGTTTCGCAGAAGGCTACCGAGCAGTATCAAGCTTTAAGCAAATTGTATACACCGAATATTAGAAATCAGTACGCAGGTTTTGACCAAGTTTATAAAGATGCGGATGGTTTTATTTATATCGCTGGTCGCGGTCTAGAACCGTATTCAAATGATGGTGGGAAGTATCCTACTCAAGAAGCTTTGCAGAAGGAAGCGGATGAGGCTTTGAAGCAGTATCTCTCTGTGTCAAGTCCTATTAGTGCTCAAAACAAGCTTTCACAGATCGGTGCTACTGGTAAAGAACCAACACCAGAAGAGCAAGTTGAGATTGCTGAATTATTGAAACAGGAAGTAGAGAGTGGTTCACTGCCGAAAGAAGAAATAAAAAATATAAAAAGTAAGCTAAGAGATGCTCATGTAGCGTTAATTCCAGATGAAGCTCCAGAGACCCAATCTTTGAGAAAGCTAGTTGGAGGTCTTGTTAGTGACTTAAACAATTTAAACTCTAGAAATGATTCTACAAATCAAGCATGGTTTAAGGCATTGGGTTTAACTTTTAAGAATGAAGAAACAACTGCTTCGAGTTTAAGTGTACAAGCAGATGAGTTAAAAAAAATTAGAGATGCAGGTAGGAGCATAGCATATTCTCCAGACCTAGAAACAGTCCTAACATAATGAATCCCCCCCTACGGCTTTTGCATAGTGAAGAGCTGAACTCGGGGACCCACACGCAGTGTGGGGTGAAGCGAAGCACTATGCAAAAGCCTCCTATTGATAATTACTAATCTGCGCCTTCTGCAAAGCCGCCGAATAATCTATAGAAATAGTTTTAAACTGAGTATAAGTATCTAAAGCAGCATAGCCTCCTTCACGAGAGCCATTGCCCGTCTGCTTCCAGCCACCAAAAAAGCTCGCTCCGCCACATTCTGCTCCAATAGTTGGTGCATTAAGGTATACTAGACCAGATTCAAATCTGTGTAAGGCTTTCATGCCAAGATTTATATTTTGAGTGTAAATAGCATTAGATAGACCATAATCTACATCATTTGCGATTTCTAGGGCTTCATCTAGAAATTTTTCAGGGTCTTTTTCGTCTAATTCAAGTACGGAAAGGACTGGACCAAATATTTCTGTTTTAGCGAGAGGGTTTGAGGCTTTAATTTTTAAAATAGTCGGAGCATAGTAATAGCCACCGTTAGAACCATCATCCAAAATTTTTCCACCACAAATTCGTTCAGCACCAGCATCTAGACCTTCTTGGACTAGTTTATCTATTTTTAATAACTGCTTATGGCTGATGATAGGGGCGTAGTTATCAGCCCCTTTTTTATGGGCTTTATCATAAAAAGCTGAGATCTTTTCTATTAAAGTAGGTATTATTTCATCGCCCTTATGTTTATTTATAATCAATCGACTAGTGCTAGTACAGCGTTGACCAGCAGTGCCGTATGCTCCCCAGACTAATCCTTCTATTACTAATTTAGAGTCTGCATCATCTAAAACCACACAGCTATTTTTACCACCTAATTCTAAAGCACATTTTTTAAAAGACTTAGCTGCATTTTCGGCAACAATCTGTCCAACCGCTGTTGAACCAGTAAAACTAACTATCTTAATTTCTGTTTTAGCTAGTAATTTACTTGATACATCACTTCCACCTATCGCTAGTTGAGCGACTCCTTCAGGTAAGCCGCAGTCATTAAGAACATCAACTAAAATTTTACCGCTTAAAGGTGCATTTTCAGATGGTTTTAGAATGAAGGTATTACCCGAAATTAAACAAGGTGCTATTTTCCAGCTAGGTACAGCAGCAGGAAAATTCCAAGCTGTAATTAATAAAGCTGGTCCTATAGGCTGTTTTATAGTATAGATGGATTTATTAGGCATTTCAGAATTTCCGACTATTCCATATAGCCTTCTTCCCTCACCAGCAAAGAATTCCAGTGTATCTATAACCTCTTGTATCTCTCCTCGTGCTTCTTCTAACGATTTTCCATTCTCTGAGTGTAATATCTTTGCGTAATGTTCTTTATGCTCAATGTAATTTTTCGCACATTTAAGTAAATATTTAGCTCTTTCTGGTGCTGGAATCTGAGACCAAGTTTTAAAAGCTTTAACTGATTTATAAACCATTTTATCGATTTCAAAATCGGTAGATATGGTCTGTTCAGATATAATTTCACTAAGATTACGGGGATTTTTATTGATTAATAAGTTATCTTGGATTTCCGCTGTCATAAGTAATTATTATCTCGTGAAGAAGCACTACTTAGCTAGTTTATTTATGAAAATGTGGGAAAGGCTGTCGAGTACCGAGCTTAACAGTATAATTTTATAGCTTCAGCAATGATATCTAAGCCTTTCTGTATATCAGCTTCACTCATAGTTAAATCTGGGGCTAATCTGATAATATTGCCATAAGCTCCGCAAGGTAAGACCAGGACTTGTTTAGAGTAAGCATATTCTTTAATTTTAGTAGTAATTTCACCTGAAGCAAACTCAAGACCTATCATTAAACCTAGACCTCTAACTTTAACTGGGCTGTGTATCTCAGTGTCACTGAGCTTGTGGGAATTAGAACCCGGGAATTTATTCTCAAAGTATTTAAAAATATACTCTGAACTGTCCAAAACTTTATCCAAAACTTTATCTCGTTTAATTATTTCGATCATTTTCAAAGCAGCCCTGCAACAGATAGGGTTACCGCCATAAGTACTACCGTGTGACCCTGGAGGCATTTTATACATGAGTTCTTTTCTGGTCGCAAAGGCGCCTAGTGGTAAGCCACCTGAAAGTCCCTTCGCCATTAATTGAATATCAGGTACCACTCCATAGTGCTCAGAGGCGAACCATTTTCCTGTTCTTGCCATGCCGCTTTGGACTTCATCAAAGACTAATAATATTCCGTGTTTATCGCAAAGCGTGCGAAGATGTTTTAGATAATTTACGTATTCTATCGGTGCTGGTAAATAACCACCTTCACCTAAAACTGGCTCTATGAATATTGCAGCGACTGATTCTGGAGCGACATGTGTCGCAAACATCAATTCTATTTCTTTATGCATCTGATTTTCAAAACTGCGGCGTTCATCTATAGTTTTACAGGCGAAAGTATTAGGAAAATTAATAACATTAACACCTGGGATAAGTGGGTCAAAGTACTTACGGTAAGAGGCTTTAGATGTGGTAAGTGCTGTGGCTCCTAAAGTTCTTCCATGAAAAGAGCCGCGGTGAACTATAAAATTATTACGCCCGGGCTGTAGAATTTTAATTAATTTAAGTGCACCATCAGCTGCTTCAGCACCACTATTGCAGAAAAAAGTGCTGTTAATGTCACCTGGCATAATTCCAGCTAAAGCTTCAGCTAGTTCGATGTTGGCGGGATAGTGAACGACACAGCTAGTATGAATACTTTCTTGAGCTTGTTTGGTTATAGCTTCTACTACTTCTGGATGTGAATGCCCAAGCTGATTTACGGCAATGCCACTCGTCATATCAAGATATGGCTTTTCATTCAGATCATAAATATATGACCCAGAGGCTCTTTTAGCTACGAAATGAAAAACTCTTCCTAGTGCAGGGGATAGGTATTCTGCGTCGCTAATTAAGTAAGCTTGTTCGTCTCTCATATTAGTAATTTACCATGTTGGCACTGCTCGCAAACGTGCAAGTTCAAGGCTAACGCAAAAATTGGAATTCCACTACACGCCCATGTTGTTTTTACTGAGATTGTAAAATTCAGTTGAGTGTCTATTTTGATATAAATATACGGCTATATAGTTTCCAAAAAGACTAGTGTCGAAATTAATATTGCTTGAAATTTGAGTTAATGAACTAAAAAATTTTTGGATGGATCCATCATCTAACAGGAATTTCGAAATTAAGAGTGCAAGACCATATTCACAGCAGTTAAAAGCTTTTTGAATATTGGTGAAAATATACGCTTGAGCTTCAGAGCTACTAAGTGAGTCAAAAATTGCAAAGGTGCCTATCATGGTACCGAAATGAAAAGGTTTAAAGCCAAATTTCATCTGTGCAAAATCATCGTTAATAAAATTTACAGCTAAATTTTTAGCTTGAGCCGCCTCACAGGATTTAGGGTTTATTTCAATTCCCGTATAATTTATGCTTTCAAGTAATTTAGATTCTTTTAAATATTCTGCATAAAAGCCATTCCCAGAACCAATATCAAGAAGTTTTAATTTATTTTCTGAATTAAAAACGTTGTAGTTAATATAGTCTTTAAACATCGCAGTAGCTTTTTTATAATAAAAAGTAGACATTTCTTTACTAGTCCAGCTATCAGCTTGAGCAATAGAGCCAAATTCAGCTAGGCGTGAACTGTAGTGAGAGGTTTGATCCTGTAAGTAGCGTTGATGTAAGCCTGAGTTATTATCTGTACTCATAAATTGGTAAATTAATCTTTTAATCCAGAGATTGTTATTCCCTTAATTAAGGTTTTTTGTGAGAAAAAGAAGATTATGAGAATAGGCAAGACCATGATAATCGCTCCAGCCATTAAGGGTCCCCATTCTGCACCACCTAGGCGTGAAAGATATTGTTGTAAAGCGAGAGACAGAGTATAGTTTTTCTCAGAAATTAGAAATATGCTGGGCTTCAATAGATCATTCCAAGATATTAGGAACTGAAATAAAATGACTATCATAATTATTGGTTTAGACAGAGCCATATAAATATCTAGCCATATGGTAAATTCGCTGGCTCCATCTATTTTAGCTGAATCCCTTAGTGTCTTCGGTATGCTTAAAAAAAACTGCCTGAAAAGAAAGATATAATAAGGTAAACCAAAGAAATAAGGAATGATAAGTGGTAGAAAGCCTCCATATAAGCCAGTTTCCTTAAAAAGAAGAAACTGTGGTATTAATAAAGTCATCTCTGGGAGCATCATGGTTCCTAAAGTTATACTGAAAAAAAGATCCCTACCTTTCCATTCCAGCACTGAAAAAGCGTAAGCTGCTAAAGATGAAGCTATTACTACACCAAAAATATTAAAAAAGGCTATATAGAAAGTATTTTTAAAGGCTTTAAGAAATTCAATAGCTTCAAAAGCAGTTATAAAGTTTTTGAAAGTTAAAGGATTTGGTAAAAGGCTTGCTGTGCTTGAATATATCTGTGCCTGTTCCTTTAGGCTTGTAAGAATGATTAGAGCTAATGGAGTGATTAATATTCCAGAAATTAATAAAAGTAGGAAATATTTACTTATTTTTGACAAACCAATCTCCACTTGCTTTAGCGATTAATTTATTATCTTCTGCTGATTTTATTTCACCTTCAACATAAATTATAGTTGAACCCATTTTTACGATTTCGGCTGTAGTAATGAGTTTGTCGCCAAGCTTTCCTGCTCGAAGGAAATTTACATTCATCTGCAATGTAACTACTTTCTCTGCCTTATCTAGCATGGCTGATGTTACTGCTGCTGAAAGAGCTATATCTAAAAGACCATTAATTACTCCACCATGCACAGTGCCACCAATGTTTAGGTGTTCTTTAGTTATGATTAACTCTACGACACATTTGCCAGCGTTATATTCAACAAAATCTGCACCTAGTAAATTACCATAGCCACTAGGATCTCGCTTCATGACCATAAACATATTATGTCATCTCTAACGCAGAAAATGGAGTTGAGGCTTAGTCTCTATTAGCCTATTTCTAAAATTGAAAGTATTGGATGTGATTTTTTCATTGAGAATCCAGAATTTTTAACTATTTCAGCAAATCTCTTCATATCATGAACACTATCTAAGTGATATGGCTCGACTTTTAATTCATCAGTCGCATAATTAATTGTAATTTTAGTTAGAGGTGTTACATTATTATCCTCACCTGAAATCATAAATTTTAGATGATTCATAATTTTAAAGCTTAATACTAAGAGCTCATATTCTGGTGATCCGTCTGAATTTACACATACTGGCTGAGCTGTATCACTGAGCTGTAATCTCCCGAAATAATCACGAATTATACTACCATCATCATCTTCACAAATAAAGACTTGGTGTATTTCACCATCTTCATCTTGAATAAAGTAATACTCAGCTATGGTTTCGCCGAAGCTATTATAGGCCTGCAAACTCAGTATGTCGTTATCGAATAAAGCTTTTCCAGCAGCAGTGAAAATGTTATCTACTGTAGCTTTCAGGATTTCATTAAAATTAGGGTCATTAATATCTAAAATAGCAGATTCATTAGTTCTTGCATGCTGTGCAAGCTGCTTAAGAATTACTCTTTTAAATTTAGCTATATTAGAACGCACTAACTCATCACTAGCAGCTTCATAATCTTCTAGTATAAAATAATCGAGTTTTTCTTTGTTTTCTAATATTGCCATTTTTATCTTTTCAAGATTTTTTAGTATCTCTCCCTGAGATGCTCTATGTAAGCCGCAAAAGAGAAAGGTTCTTGGTTTAATTCGATATGTTCTACCTTAAAAGATTCAAAACTTAAAGCAACGCTTTCGTTTCCCAATTCTGCAAGCATCTTTTCTAGGGTTTTATAATCAGCTTCTGATATTTTAGGTATGGCTGTTTCATCTCTTAAACCATTCTCTACACATAAGTCATAAATTAAATTATTTAGAGACTTGTAATCATGATCAGCAGAGGAATCTTTAGAAAACTCTGTAATTATTTCTATAGTTTTAAGACCACTGTTCACCCGACTTTCTCCTTTTCTACCCCAAGAAGATCATTTACTTCTCCAGCTCCGTCTTTCAATCGACTTGCAATTGAGCTTTCATCAGTCGCAGTAGTAATATCTCCATCTGTAGCTGAAGCAGTACTAATGCCGAGTTTTTCATTAATGGCTTTTTCATCATCAGTTTGATCTGCTTTTGTGTCAACAAGACCATTTATATTACCAGTAATCGTATTTAATCGACTTGCAATTGAGCTTTCATCAGTCGCAGCAGTACCATCTCCATCCGTAGCTGAAGCCGTGACAATGCCAAGTTTTTCATTAATAGCTTTTTCACCATCGGTGAGACGATCTGCGACTAATTCATCATCAGTAGAAGCCCCAGCATTACCAGAATCGGCTACATAATATCCTTTATCTTTTCCTGTCTCTTTTGCAGAATCAGGATCAGAAGAATCTTCAGCAGCAGCTTGTTCTGTTTCTTTTTGACTTTTAATTAGCTCAGCCTTATTGAAGTGACCTTCGCTTTGATTGCTGAGATCGGCAGCTTGAGCTACCATCGGAGGAGCTTCTGCAATTTTTTGCCCTCCTTCTGCTTGGTTCCCTTGACCTGTTGCTACCAGAGCTGCACCTGCGGCAAATGTCCCTACGCTAGCGATGGCTCCCAGTCCAGATGCCGCCATGACACCTGCTCCAGCCATCATAGTTTGCCCTACCATTACTTGTGTGCCACCTTGTTGAGTTTGGGCCTGTCCCGCTGCTTCTGTCGATGTAGCTTTCGCCGCTTCAATATTAGCGGCTCCTTGCTTTTTGACACCTTCTAAATGCTCTCTCAGTTCATCGGCGTTAGTCTCAGCAAAAGTACTCTCAACTATACCAGCACCCGTTGCTTGCCCAGCTTCTCTAGTTTTAGTTACTTCGCTGAGCGAATCTTGCCTGATTGTGTCTAGTTTTGCCATAGTATAATCCTTTTGGTTTTCAGTAAAATTCCTTCAGGGCAGTTCCTTCTGTCATAACTCCTCGCATGATGCTAGTAAAGTCACCTGCTATAATATTTACTCCTCGCAAATTCCTCTGCGTTTAAATTCACTGACAAGAGAGCGAGCATTCTTGAAGCCAGAGCCTTCCCAGAGACTTTTAGCTTGAATATAATATCTATAGAAAGCTTTTCTATATGCCCTTATATGCCAGATAACGAATCTAGAAGCGACTTTTCCAGCACCACTATTAAGTGGTAAATTTTTTAAAACATAATCATCAGAAAATACTTCTTTAGCTTTTCTTAAAGTAACAGTATCTCTGAGATCTATATAAAGGCGGTTCGAGTAACGCTGAATACATTCATTGATGCTCTCTTCATCAAGCTTTTCAAGATTATTTATAAATTTATTACTAGGTCTAGTTTCTATAGTTAATTTATAAATATCCTCGTCATGAGCGGTGTAGAAGACTTGCCCGTGTTCTACATCGAATGATGCTCTGAGATGACCATCTGAGTCACTGAATTTACCTTTTAAGAGTACAGTGCCGCTATTAATACTCATACCGTTCTCTAAATTATCTTCTATGCCACAAGCTAACTTGAGAGCCTTGCGGTAACTTGCACTATTTATGTACTTTTGTTCAAAAGCTTTAAACGGTGAGTGAAAGCAGTTCTCTACTGTATGCCTGAATCTAGCAGTTTGCTCCTTTAGAGTATCTAGAATCCTCTGTTTATTTGGATTTTCAAGAGTTTTAGTCATTTTTTAGTTCCTTAATTTATCCTTCTAGCTATGTTAGTAATTAACCAAATACTATACTCTGCAATTCTTCAGAACTGCTATCACCAGCTACGCCAGTATCTGACGAATCAGTACTTTCTGTAGTTGTTGCGACTTGCTTCCAAGGTGCGACTTCACCAGCTGCTATATAATCAGATTCATATTTTCTATCTTGGCTAAGGTAACCACCTTCACCATAGAGGAAACCATTTACTGCATCTGCGAAATGCTGACCGTCATCTATTCCGTCATCATCTATATCGCCCCATTCTTTAATTTTATTTGTATAATCACCTAGTCTTGTTAAGGCAGCATCTTCTTCGCCTTTATTCGCGAAGCCATCAGTACCACTAAAAGCATCACTAAATTTGGTTAATAAGTCATCAGCTTCATTAAAAGTTGATAATTGGCTAACATTTTCATCAAGTTCACCTTGACTAGTTTCTTTAGTTTCCGATGCGGTATTTGCATCACTTTTAGCAGTTGCTGCTTCCTCTTCAAGGGCAGCGATTTCTGTTCCTAACTGAACTAGATCAGCTTTAGCAGCAGATACTGCATTCTCGTCTACGACCTGCTTAGAGCTACTGCCTTTTTTAGAACTTTCTGTAATAGTCTGCATTGGCGGATTATCAATAGTGGCCTGAGCATTAGCCTTAGCGGCTTCCTTGACGCTAATACTTCTCTCTGCACCAGCCTGAGTCGCGCTATATGTTTCATGCTCAATAGTTGAAGTGTCAACGGCTGAAGCCGCTGTGCTTACGTTACTCTCTAATCTATCTCTTAAACCTGTATCTATACCACTCATATGTTAACCTCGATTTGACTAATTAGGTAAGACTGTATAAACGTCTTTACCACTCAAGTAAGTTTATAAACCAGCTCGGTTAAAAATTCGTTAACGAACTAATTAAAAATAAAGTCTTTTAATTCAATAGTTATTACCAGAAGAGATACAAAGTATTACCAGCTTTTACAGCATGCCCTTGGAGAGTGATTCTTTCATCATCGTTCTCCATTTCATGAACTTCAGCTACCTGGTGATATCTGTTACCAGAGTGGAAAAATATTTTTCCTAGTTCATACTGAAAATAAGTCCTTTCTTCATCTGGGAGTTCTATATTGTACATTTGATCGCGATGCTGTTCATAGCTAAGATTCTTTAGACGTTCTGTTTCGTAATCATAAGTTTTATCCCACATATATATCCCACCACCAGACTTCGGTAAGTTTATAGATGCAGTGAAGCTAAGATTTTCTTTCGGGTCAAAATCTACACCATATTTCTTCCAGTCGAGTAAATAATGATGAAAATCACAGTGTTTAGGTCCCATAAAATCTTCGAAAAACCAGTCAGCTAGATAAATTTGAAACCCTGGTACTGCGAAGTCATCTATGTATTTAATTTCACAGGAAAATTCTTTAGCTAAAGTTTCCTCAAGCCTCTTAAAGAGCTGAGGGAAATTTTCTTTTATGATTTTATTAGTTAATTTAGCGTTATCGAAATAAAGGTGCGATTCACCTGGTCTTATACAGTCTATATAACTAGCCACGCCAAGACAGTAAAAAGGGACATCATCAAAAGGTGACAAAGCTCTAGATCTGTCTATCCAGAACTCTTTCAGGCTAAAAAGTTTCTCTCTAACTTCCTTGCACTCTTCTAGTGTTAGAAAATCTACATTCTCGTACATTACTAAGAAATTATACCCCTATTCTTTTTGAGGCTTTACTTCTTCGCTTTCACTAAGAGCATTTATATCTTTAAAAATATCTTTAAAGCTCTTTAATGGCTGACTTAGAGTGCTGCCGTTATTTAGCTTTGCTGTGTATTTTTGATTTGAGCTAATGCGTAAATCATCTTTTTTGCTGAAAAAATCAAAATTTTCGAAGGAACTTGACATTAAAATATCTCCAATTTACCTAAATTTTCAGTCTTGGCTTATCTGTATCATGATCTTATTAAGTTTCTGTTAACTTGGGCGTGTAGTGAAACTCTAATTTCTGCGTTTGTTCGTTCGGCTACACGCCCTGTTAAAATTAAATATCTATGAATACTTTCAAGCTTCGTCGTGAAACATATCAAGTTATTCTCTCTGATAAGCTTGCTGTGGGTTCGCAGCACCCGATATTAGTTCAGTCTATGACTAATACTCCAACTCAAAACGTTACTGCTACTGTCGAGCAAATTAAGGAATTATATATAGCTGGCTCTGCTGTCGTTAGGCTTACGGTTAAAGATGAAGCTGCTGCTGAGGCAGTGCCTTTGATTGTAAGTGAATTAAATAAGCAGGGTTTTCAGATCCCCTTAGTTGGTGACTTTCACTATAATGGCCACTTACTTTTAGCAAAATATCCAAAGTGTGCAGAAGCTTTAACTAAATATCGTATTAATCCAGGTAATGTCGGTTATGGTGAAAAGCACGATTATAATTTTTCGACGATTATTAATATCGCTAAAGACTTAGATAAACCAGTGCGAATAGGCGTAAATTGGGGTTCTTTAGATCAAGATCTGCTTAGTGATTTTATGGAAATTAATGCTGAAAAACCAGATAGCGAAAAGATAAGTTTTAAAGAAGTCATTTATGAAGCGATGACGGCAAGTGCTCTAAGGTCAGCGGAACTCGCTATTGCAGAGGGATTAAAGCAGGAGAAAATAGTTATTAGTGTGAAAATGTCTGAGGTGCAGGATTTAATTAATATCTATCGCCGTGTCGCTGCTGCCTGTAAATTTCCCTTACATTTAGGTCTGACAGAAGCAGGCACTCCAATTAAAGGTATGATTTCAAGTTCAGTTGCTATGGGGATTCTTTTAAGTGAGGGCATCGGTGATACTATTCGTATGTCACTAACTCCTAGCGCTGATGATAAGAAGCTTAATCCTCTTGCAGACAGGACTTTAGAAGTGCAGGCTTGTCAGGAGCTTTTACAGGCTATGGACATAGCTTTTTTTAAGCCATCTATAACGAGCTGCCCAGGCTGTGGTAGAACTAGCAGCACTTATTTTCAAAAATTAGCTGAAGATATTAATGAATTTACTCAAGTGAATATGAAAGCTTGGCAGGGAAAGTATCCCGGAGCTGAAAGGCTTAAGATAGCAGTTATGGGATGTATAGTAAATGGTCCGGGTGAGTCTAAGTACGCTGATATCGGAATCAGTCTACCTGGTGATAATGAGAGCCCTAAGGCTCCAGTATTTATAGATGGGAAGCAGGTAAAGACTTTAGAAGGGGAGAATATAGCTACTGAATTCAAGCAGATAATTCTGGATTATTTAGAGGAGCGGTTTTTGAGTGTGGTCTAAGAGCTCTCTTCAGTCTTGTAACTTGCGCGTTTGCGAGCAGCACCCAAATCTAATTCTTAGTGAGCAGCACAAGAGTCTCTAAATGAAAAGTGTGAGGAAACATATCGAAGGCTTTTATCTCCTCTAATTTAAAATCAGTTCTCTCTAAAATTTTTATATCTCTTGCTAAGGTGCTGGGATTGCAGCTTAAATAGATTATTGCTTTAGCATTACTTTTACTAATATTTTCTAAAATTTTATTAGAACAGCCTTTACGAGGGGGGTTTAGAATTATTATATCGAAATCTAAATTCTGTTCTTCTTTGAAATACTCTTCAGCACTTGCAAGTTCTACTTCTAGATTATTTAAATTATTTAACTCTATATTATCTTTGGCATTGATGACGGCGGCATTGTTTAATTCAAAAGATTTAAAGCTGTGCTGTGGAAAGGCTTTAGCGAGGCTTAGGGAGATGCTGCCGATGCCGGAGTAGGCATCTAGAATTTTTAGTCTTGAAACTGCACCTTGTGTGTCAGTCTCTTTTAGGTCCTGTTGGGCGTGTAGTGAAACTCCATTTTCTGCGTTTTCGTGATTCTCTCCTGTAGATTGCTCTATGAAAGATTTTATGGATTCTAGAATATTACAGAATTGTTCATTATTTATCTGAAAAAAGCTGCTAGTCGAAATCTTAACTTCGATATCTTTTAATTTATCGACTATATAATCTCTATCACCAGCGATAAGTTCAGTTTCCTCTCCTAGAATGACATTTGTAGAGTCATCATTATAGTTAATCGTCGCAGCTTTAAGTTCAGGAAATTCACGTAAAATTACATCAAAGATTCTTTTAATAGCGTGTCTATCACGGGCTTTGAAAAGTTTTTTTCTGAGTATAAATGAGACTAGTACTTCATTTTCATCATAGCTAGATCTTAAAAGTATATGCCTTAAAAGTGGCGTGCCGACTCCTTCTCCAGAGCAAAGCTCTTTAATACTTTCCATAAGTTCCTCGAAGATGGAATACTGTATAGGACAGTGTTTAATATTGATTAGGTCATTTGATTTGGTTTTATAATAGCCAGCTAGCAGGCGACCAGTGCTTTTTACTGTCTCAACTGGATATATAACTTTATTTCTAAAGTGCCAAGGATTATTTAAGCCTTTCACTGAAATGCCTTGGTGCTGCTTGAGAGCTTCATCCTTTGCGTTTTCGTCGTTCTCACGAGGTAGCTTTACTTTATTTAACTTAAAAGCATCTAATAGATTGATTCTCTTGAAATTTAACTGCTCTTCATATTTTATATGCTGCCACTGACAAGAGCCGCAGATTTTATGTAATTTACAGCGCGGGTCTTCCTCTCGAAGAGGGCTCGCTGAGCTTATTTCAGCGATATGCGCGAAAGCCATGTCCTTTTGGACATCATAGATTTCTGCTTTGAGTTCATCTCCGGGGCAGGCATTTTCGATAAAAACTTTAATGCCAGAGTCGGGATCTGTGGCTATCGCATGCAGACCAAAACTCATAGAATCTATTTTTAAATCTTTAATATCAGCGACCAACCTATAACTCCAGAAAACTTTACTTCAGTGTTCTTTTAAATATACAATAAATGAGCTTTAGAGCGTGACTTCTTTCAATGCAGGTCTAGCCACCTCGTGACTAAAAAATTCGATAGTCCTAACTAAGCCCTCTTCTAGCTGCACGATTGGTTCCCAGCCTAGCAAGGCTTGAGCTTTACTAATATCGGGCTTGCGTCTCTTCGGATCATCTTCTGGTAATTCAAGAAAAATAATTTTAGATTTAGATTTAGTTAGTGCGATAACTTTTTCAGCAAGCTCTAGCATAGTGAATTCATAAGGGTTTCCAAGATTTACTGGCTCATTATGAGTCACGGACATAAGTTTAATAATGCCATTTACTAGATCGTCTACATACTGGAAGCTTCTTGACTGCATGCCATCGCCATAGATAGTTATGTCCTTATTTTCTAGTGCTTGATTTATAAAATTACAGACTACTCTACCGTCGTCAGCACGCATTCTTGGACCGTAAGTATTAAAAATTCTGATAATTCTTACATCTATAGCGTGTTCTCGGTGATAAGCCATAGTGATAGCTTCAGCAAAGCGTTTCGATTCATCATATACGCCACGCGGTCCTATCGGATTTACATTCCCCCAGTAGCTTTCAGGCTGTGGATGTATCAGTGGATCACCATAGACTTCAGAGGTACTCGCTAAGAAGAACTTAGCCTTTTTTTCTTTAGCTAAACCTAGTGCGTTATGCGTCCCTAAGCTGCCCACTTTTAAAATAGGGATAGCTAATTTTTTAAAATCTATAGGACTAGCTGGGCTAGCGAAATGCATAACCCAATCCAGCTCATCCTCTATCTCTATATGTTCAGAGACGTTATGTTCTAAAAATTTAAAATTAGGATGATTTAGTAAAGGTCTGATATTTTCAATATTGCCAGTGACTAAATTATCTACGACTATAACCTTTTCACCTGCCTGAATCAGCGTTTCAGCGAGATGCGAGCCGATAAAGCCAGCTCCACCGGTTATTAAAATACTTTTTTTAGCCATGATCACATTCCAATTATCTACCGATACTAATATAATTAAACCCTATTTTCTTGGCATCAACGGGGCTATAAATATTTCTACCGTCTAAAAGAATTTTCGATCCGCCCATAAAGCGGAAAACCTTTTCTAGATCGAGCTTTCTGTATTCATCCCACTCCGTGACTAAGATTAAAGCATCTTTCCCTTGAGCTAATTCATAAGGGTCATTTACATAATTAACTTCTAGGTCTGGGTTTTGTTTTTTACAGTTTTCAGCAGCTATAGGGTCAGTAACGCTGACACTCGCACCAAGTTTAATTAAGGCTTTAGCGATGTCTAAAGCAGGCGCGTCTCTAAGATCATCAGTATTAGGTTTAAAGGCAAGCCCAAGTAAGCCTATTTTTTTACCTTTAAGGATTTTCATTTGATCTTGAAGCCTTTTAATAACTAGGTTTCGTTGTTTATAATTTACGTTAGTCGTTCCATACAGCAACTCTGGATTATAGTCATATTCCTCTGCTATTTTAATAAGTGCTTGAACATCTTTCCCGAAGCAGCTTCCACCCCAACCGATACCAGCATTTAAAAATTTACCGCCTATACGTGAATCAGTACCGATGCCTTGCATAACTTCTGTAACATCAGCCCCGACAAGATCACAGATATTTGCGATTTGGTTCGCAAAACTTATTTTCATAGCAAGAAAGCTGTTAGCACTGTATTTAATCATCTCTGCACTAGTGATATCAGTCGAGATAAAAGGTATATGAGCTTGACCATGAGGTCTTGGGCAGTAGTTTGGAGGGGTGAAACTCTGTTCTATAAGCGGCTTATAAAGCTCTTTTAACTTAGCCCTGGCGAAATTTTCATCTGCTCCGATTACTATGCGATCTGCATAAAAAGTATCGAATATCGCAGAACCCTCTCTGAGAAACTCTGGATTAGAAGCTACATGGAAATTGAGCTTAGGATTAGCCTGCTCGATGAGCATGTAGACCCAGTTCCCAGAGCCTACTGGCACTGTAGATTTATTAATAACGATACAATCCTGCTTAGCGTGTTTGCCGATGGTTTTAGCACAAGCTTCAATGTACCGAAGATCAGGCTCCCCGTTCTCCTTTGGAGGAGTACCGACAGCGATAAAAATTATTTCGCCATGCTCCATGGCGATTTTAGGATCGGTAGTGAATATCGGGAATTTATTAGTTTTTTTAGTATCTTCTAAAAGCTGGTCTAGATTAGGCTCATAGATAGGTATCTGCCCTTGCTTAAGACCTTCTATTTTCTTTTCATCTATATCTAAGCATGCTACGTCATGCCCGAGGTAAGCTAAGCATGTCGCTGTAACTAATCCTACGTAACCTGTTCCTATAACGCTAACTTTCATCCAAAGTCACTAGAATAGCATATTTGGGGAGCTTGGGATTTTCTGTAGCGAGATAAGGGTTTTAAGTATTTAGTTACTAGGGCAATCTTTAGTACCATCTTGATAGACTCCTGCTGCTCCGAATGGTACTAAGAAGATATTTACTAATTGCCCCCAAGGTCCTGCGTCATGTAATTTCTGTACTGTTCCCCCAAACTTATCAGCTAAGCAGATTTTTTCAGGTTCAGGCTTTTTTCCAGCTGGTGGTGCAAGTGGGATGTTGTCGGTGTTAATTGGTAGGGGTTTTAAAGCTTCTGTGGCTGGTGCTGTGACGGGTGGAATGGGTGTATTCATGATAAAATCTCCTCTGTAATAAATAAGTTATTGAACTTATTTACATTCACGATAGTTTAGTAATATTCCTGAATTCAGATCTGAAGTTAAATTTTTAATAATTTAAGCAAATTGTTAATTAGATTTCAGAGAGAAGTTTATCAAGAGAGATGGAATTTCTGCAAGAAATTCCATCTCTCTTCACTTTATGCCATTAGCATGGCTAGCGCGAACC
>CANHDW010000003.1 GCA_947459525.1 Candidatus Caenarcanales bacterium | reverse complement strand
GTCAGCGCCAACATTCCGAGGGAGGGCTCTGATTGGTTAGTACTTCTATAGGTACAAACAAGAGCTTTCTAGAACAAGGAATAAATCCAAATACTGCAACAAGCCCAGAGCCAACTGGATCGATTTTTAACGCCGCTAAAGCTTTTAATCAAGGTTTAAAGGGAGAAGTCTCTTCTGCTAGGTCTGATAAGATTAACAAAAAAAATAAAGAGCCTATCTACGATAAATCGATATCTGGCTACCATGCTAATAATTATTATGGCGAGCGAAATTGGAACAAAAGCTTTATTTATTCAGTCTGGGAAAGTGTTCTAAAATCTTGGACTAATGCTTTATTAACGAGTTCCTCAGCAGAAGCAGTAGTAAATGCGATCATTCAAGAAGGTGACGCGACCAAGCTATCCAACAATTTAGATGAGCACTGTAAAGAATTAAAGAATCTTCTTGAAACCGGCAACCTTTCGGAGACGGAAAGAGAAGCAACTCTTCAGCAGATCAAAAAGCTTGAAAGCGCAAAAATTGACCCAAATAGTATAGAATATAACGCTTTAAACAATAATATTGAAAAGACCTTCTCTGACTCATTCCTATCACGCCTAATCACAGACATCGGCGTAGATCAATCTATAGCTACTTTTCGTCGAGTTTTTCCTCATTTTGCTAAAAAATATCCAATAATTAATACGCTTATTGGTGACATGGTCGCAAGACCACTGACCTTTATTTTAAGAACTATTACCGCTGAGAATAACATACTCGCGAATTCTTCGAACCATGGAGGTGACGTGAGTCCTGAGCAGCAACTCATAATCGAAGCCATGAAAGACACTGGTGTAGCTAAACTAATCGGGTGGATAAGAGGGGAAGATGAAAATGGCGAAAAAAAATTTAAGATTATAAATAAAGGAAATGGTGAATTAGTCAAAGAAGAGGCGGGCTTTAATCTTAAAAAAGTCCTTGATCCATTTGTTAATAATGTAAATAAATACCTTCTTGGCATTACACCTGGTGAAATACTAAAAGATGCAGAAGGTCAAACCATCTATGCCACAAACTCTTATGGCAAAAAAGAAGAAATTAAATCACTCGCAAAATTCAACCCTATTCATTTCGGCATAACATCCCTAGCCAGCCTTGGCTTAACAGCACTCACACTAGATAAAAAAGCTCAAGCGACTGGCTTCCAAGATGCAAATACTCCGCTAAAAGCCTTTAGCTCAATGATACTCAGTAACGCAAACCGCATAGACTCCGCTATGACCAGCTACGCACACACGGCAGTTCGCAAAGGCGAATCCTTTATGGGCATTTTCCATAGTATTATTCCGAAAAAACTACTAATGCCGATGTGTCAGAATTTCATGAAAGGCTTATCGAATCTACTACCTGGCGAGGTATTGAACCCTGCCACCAAGTCTATTCTATTGAATATGCTTGTGGAATTCATCGCTCCACCTTTCGTACAGAGCTTTATGCCAAAATCAGAGAAGAGAGCCATTGACAATGATACTCAATTCGTTTCTCATTCATTAATAAAACCTCCGCTATCTGAACTTATAAACGTCCTTAAAAAAGGCTGGATGTGGTGGGGTAAAAACTTCCACGCCGCAGTGGGTACTTATCCAGCTGTAATAAAATTAAGCCCAGCATCGAGTCCATTCTGGCTTGTTCAACAAATCACAAGTAAAATAACAGGACGCACTCCGAAGGATATACCTGGATTATTCAAAGATAAAGAAGAAGAAGTTTTCGCCAAGGAATTACCAGATCACTTAGCAAGCTATAAAGATACTGGCATCGGGAAAACCTTGCTCCTAGCCGTGAAGAGCATTCTAAAAACCCCACTTAATGTCACAGATTGGTTCAGGAAATCACAAGAAGCTAACAAGATTTACTCTAATCTCACGAGCAACATCGCATCAGCAGCTAATCTCAAGAATACGCTCAAAGAGAAAATTCAGGCTAGTTCTGCTAACAACATAGTAGCAACAACCCAACTGAGAAACAGAGCTCAGGAAAAGCAATTAGCTCAAGCTTTTAGCTAAATGATACGGAACTAATATGCACACAATTGCATTGCTGCCTTACGATTATTTTTAAGAGCAGCATTAAGACCAGCACTTTGATTGCTACTAGTAGAAGCAGCCGATTGAGCCAACCTAGCAGCACCAAAATAAACACCTAACGCTGCAAAAGTAGAAATAAGCAAAGGGTTCATAAAAGAACCTCCCCAGATATAAACATAAATCCCTCCTCACACAGTAAATAAGATTTATAGTTTTTAATTTTTAAAAGTTTTACGACTCTCGCCAACCGGATTTGGTACAGAAACACGGAAAGTTATTAATTTGGTTTTTACTATAATACTACAGAGACTTTATAATTACTATATTGTTTATAATTATTTAAGATTCCCTCGATCAGTATAAATCAACCTCAAAAGAAAACAATAAAAATAAAAAACCTCTCCTCACACATTTGAAGATTTTTATTCAATTACTGTTTAAAAATTAAACATTTTAAGACTTGCGTCAACCATGTTTGGTACAGAAACATGGAAAGTTATAGAAGGATTATTATACAGCCTCTAATGCAGCTAGGCAAGTGAGTTTAGGATAATTTAATCTTTTAAAGAGGCAAGTAGCCTGCTACATTTTGCGGTCATTCGCCCCCCCGCCTTAAACTTGCACACTTGCGAGCATTGCCTTGAACTTATATTTTCACAAGCAATCCCACTATACATCAGCCTCCAAAAACAAAAGCAAAAATTTTCATTCTTGCCTTTGTTAATTGTGTTTAGTTTATTTAGGTTTAAGCTGGCCGCAATACAGCGGACTGCGATATAGATGAAGCCAGTGAACGCGGGGAAGGCTGATTGCCCAATGGAAGCTCATCTTGTTGGGGATTATGACTTCTCTTTAAATTAGAAGAAGCTGATCTCATAGCTCCCATAAGACCTAAAGCACCAGCCGCAAAAATAGAAACAAATGGACTCATTCAACACCTCAAAATATTTCAGGTGTTTTAAGGACTTGCCAACCAAATTTAATACATAAACTTGGAAAAGTGTGAGGAAGTCACGTTTAACTAATTTTTTTTAAATCAATCAAACGCTTACAAGAAGTAGTATAAACCCTATTTAGTAATTACAAAGTTAAAAGTCCTTCATACGGTATTATCTTTTATGAAAATTTTTTAAGAAATGCAGAGCTTAAAGTTCGACAACAAGTACCTTAAAGATTGCAAGCAGCCCTCTAAGCTAATTCAACGGGTTTAACGCCATACTTGATCAAGCCATATTCAATACTGTCAACAATCGCATCCCAAGAGGCTTTGATAATATTAGTGCTAACTCCGATAGTATCCCAATCCTCAGCCAAATTTCCAGTATTAACCTGAACCTTAGTCAGGGCCGCCGTTCCAAGTGAACTATCCTGAATCCTTACTTTATAATCTAATAGCTGAAACTCTTCTATCTTAGGATAGAAGCTTACTAAAGCTTTTCTGAGAGCCTTATCTAAGGCATTAGCAGGACCATTACCCACGCTTGCAGAGTGAATTTCCTCACCTGCTATTTGGATTCGCACAGTAGCCTCTGTCTTCTCGCCATTTGAAATATATACATTATGCTCCACTAGCTTAAAGTAAGGCTTATAAGCCTTGAGTTTAGTTTCAGCAGACTCTTCTACATCTATCAACTTGCGTACCATTAACTCTAAGCTCGCATCAGCATTCTCAAAGCTATATCCCTTGTGCTCCAGCTTCTTCACTCTCTCTAAAACAGTTTTAGCGAATTCCCCAATAATCTCATCACTCGCCTTCGGAGAAAGCTTTTTCTTCTGTAGCCAATCTAGTATATTACTCACCCCAGACTGCTCTGAGATAATAATCTTAGTCGCATTACCGACTAGAACAGGGTCTATGTGTTCATAACTAAAATCCTGCTTCTTCATTGCACTAGCATGCAGACCAGCCTTATGAGCAAAGGAACTAGCTCCCACGAAAGGCTGATGAGCATTATGGTGCTGATTAGCAATTTCAGCGACAGCATGGGATAGGCTGCTCAAATGTTTTAGCTTATCCTTCGGTAAACACTTTAATTTCTCTTCATTATACTTAAGCTCTAAATTAGGAATTATAGAGATCAGATTCGCATTACCACAGCGTTCTCCATATCCATTAATAGTTCCCTGTACTTGAGTAGCACCAGCTCTCACTGCTCTAATGCTGTTAGCTACCGCAAGTTCACAGTCATTATGTGCATGTATACCGATTTTAAGCTTTTTATCATAAGCCTCAATAATCTCTTTAGTAATTTTAAAAACCTGCTCGGGCAGACTACCACCATTAGTATCACAGAGAACTAATGTCTCAGCCCCAGCCTCCACCGCAATTTTAGCAAACTTAAGTGAATAATCAGAATCAGCCGCATAACCATCAAAGAAATGCTCGGCATCTATTATCACTCGGCGTCCTTCTGATTTCAGGAAAGATATACTTTCAGCTAGCATATCTAAATTCTTGCCTAAGGAAATCTTTAAAGTATTGGTAACCTGCGGGGCAGAGCTTTTCCCGACTATACAAATCACTTCAGTTTCCGCTCGCAAAAGAGCAGCTAATATAGGATCTGACTCCACCTTAGTATTAGCCTTGCGAGTACTGCCAAAAGCTACTAGCTGAGTGGTTTTCAGGTTAATCTTTTTCGCTTCAGTAAAAAAATCTATATCCTTCGGATTCGCTCCAGGCCAACCACCCTCCACGAAAGCGACACCGATATCATCTAATAGCCTCAGCACTTTGAGCTTATCATTCACGCTAAAAGAGATACCCCGCATCTGTGCACCGTCTCTAAGTGTAGTATCGTAAATCTCTATCGCTCGCATTAATATGTAGCATTAAAATCATATGGATCGAAATCAATAAAATCACCATCCAAGCTCATAGCAGCTGCTGAAAAGGGACTGTCCTGACTAATACTTACACCATTAATTACACCACGTAAAAGACCTGTCACACCACCAGCGACACCACCAATAAGGAAGCCCGTTGGCACACCAATTAATCTTGGCAGCAACCCTTCGCCGAACTCTGTAGAAAATGATGAAGCATACTGTGAAGACTTAGAAACAGCTCCACGTGCAAGACCAAAAAAACCACCCAAAGGCACAGAAATTAATGATGAAGTAATTTTAGAAGCGGCTCCATGAGAGCTATAGACGGGACTTGCAGTTAAGAATAAACTTAAGGCAAGAACCAAGAAAGATAATCTTTTAAGAAAAGTCATAAGAACATTCTAGCAGAGACCGATACAGGTTGTGCATCAGCCTTTAACAAGTTTTAGACTGCCCCAGAATGGCTCTTTAAAAATCCCTCTGGAATTAACTGATAGCCACCACCATAGACTGTCTTAATATACTTCTTAACCCCAGCTTCTATTCTAGACCTTAAATGACGGATATGTACTCTGATGGTATCTATATCATCTTCAGGTGAATAACCCCAGACTTCTTTAAGAATAAGACCTGGTGATACTGTTTGACCATGATTCTGCATTAAGCAATGTAGGACTTCAAACTCAATCGGCGTAAGTCTTAAAATTTTATCTTCGATTTTAACTTCTCTAGATTCTGGCATTAAAGTAATATCTCCAGAATGAAGAACTTCAGGAATCGACTGAGCTAAAGTAATAGCTCCAGATCTTCTGAGAAGTGCTTTAACACGCACAAAAAGCTCAGGAAGCTCAAAAGGCTTAGTTAAATAATCATCAGCGCCAGAATCAAAACCAGTCACTTTATCATTAGTGCGGTTAAGAGCCGTAAGCATTAATACTGGTGTTTCTTTCGTTACATCATTCTGTCTAATGCGCTGACAGGCTGTAAAACCATCCATATTAGGCATCATTAAATCAAGAATAATTAGATGTGGTGGCTTCTGAAAAGCCATCGCCAAGCCATCTATAGCATTATCGCAAGATTCAACATTATAGCCTTGCAATTCTAGATTAAAACTCACAAGTTCGAGTATAGCTGGATCATCATCGATGACGAGAATATCTTTTTTTAGTTCCTGATTCATAGCTCATAACATTCTATCAAACACCGTCATCGCTAGCTATTATTTTTTTTCTTTTCCTTAAAACCTTACCCAAAGTACTAAATATCTGCGTTCTTTTACTGCGATTATGATAAATATGCTGATAAAAATCACTCAGCTCTTGCTCTAAAGCTAGGAGGCTCTCATATCGCTTTAATTTCCCCTGCTTTGCCATAGAAATATCACCAGTCTCTTCTGAAACCACGAAGCACAGAGCATCTGTAACTTCACTAAAACCAATAGCAGCCCTATGCCTAGTTCCATACTGCCAATCCAACTTAGGGTTCTCTGTCATTGGCAATATAACACTAGCTAGAGCAAGCTGAGTTCCACGAATAATAACAGCACCATCATGCAAAGGAGATTTATTATCAAAGATAGTCATCATCAGCTCCTTAGAGATATCTGCATTAATAGGGAAACCTGCATTAATATAATAACGCTCTGCCTGAGACTTTTCTACGATAATCAAAGCCCCTACTCGCTTTTTCTGTAGCATCTCCAAAGAAGCGACAATATTTTTATTCGCATTCTCTAGCTGATCTAAAGATTTATGGCCGTCTATATAATTTAAAAGATTAAACTCACCACCTAACTGAATTAATACTCTGCGAAATTCAGGGGCGAATATAACTATCAAGCCCACAATAAAAGTCTGCGAAAATATCTCAAAAATCTTAGTTAGTATACTAAGTTTCAGGATATAGCAAAGCATCATTACTGGCAGAAGCATAATTAAACCTCTTAAGATTCTCTCTGCTTGTGTGCCTTTAAAACGATCATAAGCCTGATATACTAACCAAGCTAAAATCGCAAGCTGTATCGCTACCGTAAAAAGACTTACAGTATTAAACTCTATATCTAAGAACTTATATAAAAGCTCGCCTACATCTAAATAGTTCAGCTCTAGACTAGTGTTATCAGCTGGGATAGTGGTACAACCTCCTTAAAGGCTTTCTGCTAGTTCTCTAAGATAAGTTCTGAGGTAGCTCATCCCATTGTAGGACGTCCTCATAAGTCTCTCTTCTTATAATAATATCGGCTCTGCCGTTATTTACAAGTAGCATGGCTGGTCTTCGCACGCGATTATAGTTACTTGCCATACTATAGTTATAAGCACCTGTCGAATAGACCACAAGGACATCATCATGATTTAGTTCTGGAAGATCGATATCACGGATCAGTATATCCCCAGACTCACAGAATTTACCTGCAATAGTGACTTTTTCAGTTTTAGCGTCATTAATCTTTCCATCTACCTCAGCATAGTAACGAGCTTGATACATAATGTGCCTAACATTATCTGCCATACCACCATCAACAGCCACATACTTACGCAGATTCGGAATATTCTTAATATTCCCGACCTTATAAGCTGTTATACCAGCGGGTCCTACTATACTTCTACCAGGCTCCACTATTACTCTTGGCAAATCTAAATTCAGTGCTTTACAGTTAGCAACTATAGAATCAGCCACAACTTTCACCCAGTCATTAATCTCTGGAGGATCATCGTGTTCATGATATTTAATACCTAAACCACCACCGACATTAATATCCTGTAAGCTAATGCCGTATTTATCCTTAAGGCTTTTGTATTGATTCAGTAAAACTCCCGCTACGTCGTTATGCGGCATAGTTTCAAATATCTGTGAACCTATATGGGCATGCAGACCTTTAATATTTATATTTTTATACTTCTCTTTCAGAGTCAGTATTTTAGAAATAAGTTCATCAACCTGAGACAGATCGAAACCAAACTTACTATCAATTCTGCCAGTCTTAATATATTCATGGGTATGACATTCAATACCCGGAGTCACTCTAATAGAGAGGTTCACTACCGTATCTACAGAAAATTCTTCGCAGAGCAGCTCTGAAATAAGTTCTAATTCATAAAAATTATCCAGCATAATAGAGCCGATTTGATTCTCTATCGCCATCTTAAGTTCATCTTTAGCCTTATTATTACCATGAAAAATAATTTTTTCTTTCGGGAAGCCTACTGATAATGCAGTAAACAGCTCTCCACCACTAACCACATCTATGCCTAAGCCCTCAGAATCTATAATCTTACAGACGGCTTTACAGTTAAGTGCCTTACTTGCATAAATAACTAAGCTTTCGCCTGAATAAAATTTCTTAAAGGTATTTACATAGAGCCTTGCACGAGTACGAATAGTTTCTTCACAGAGAATATATAGAGGACTGCCATATTTAGTAAGTAAATCTTTTACTTTAAGTCCTGCTATTGTAATATTATTGTTTGCATCGACCGCATAACTAAGCGGTTTCAAGTGGCTAGAAATTTGGTCTAATTTAGAACTAAGAGAAGCACCTTGAGCTATCATAGGACACGATACTAGCATAAAATGAAAGCCTTTTTAGCACAAATTAACCCTATAGTCGGCGATCTTAGAACTAATTTCGAGAAGCACGTAGATATTATTAATATAGTTAATAGTAAAAAAGATTCTAATCCTAAGTTAATCATATTTCCAGAGCTTAGTTTAATCGGCTACCCCGCAAGAGACTTACTATTTAAAAAAGAATTGTTAATTAGGCAAGGTGACTATTTAAAACAGCTCTCCGAACTCTGCCCTGCGAATTTAGGTATATTAGTAGGTGGAGTAAGTTCTAACGACACTACTGGTAAAGAGCTTTTCAATTCAGTGTTCTTTATAACTTGGAATAAAGTAGCTGACGTATTTAGAAAAACTTTACTCCCTAATTATGATGTGTTTGATGAGACAAGATATTTCGAATCTAATAAAGAATTTAAAACTTTAGATTTCGGTGGATATAAGCTAGGAATCAGCATCTGTGAAGACCTGTGGGCAGATGAGCTTAAGAATCTCTATGACATAGATCCCATCGCTAAATTAATTAAACTTGGAGCTAAATTAATCATTAACTGCTCAGCTTCTCCCTATTACATTAATAAAATTAAACTTAGACAGAGCCTTATTACTCATGCAGCTGAAAAACACCAAGTACCGATACTCTACTGTAACCAAGTAGGTTCTAATGACCATCTAGTCTTTGACGGTGCTTCGCTCGTGGTAAATAAATACGGCTATGTAACTAGACAGGGACGTTCTTTTATTGAAGACCTTATGGAGATAGATATCGAGTCTCTTATGAAGAATGAGGAAAAAGCATTTCACGACAATCTAGGCTTAAACATAGTCGAAGAAAACAATACTGAACTCTTTATCAGCGATATAAAAGCTTATGGCGAAATACTCTCAGCTTTAAAGCTCGGCATACAAGATTACTTTAAAAAATGTGGTTTTAAAAAAGCGATATTAGGCCTCTCTGGTGGAATAGATTCTGCCCTAGTAGCATATTTAGCAGTTCAAGCCCTCGGCAAAGAGAATGTCAGTGGCATAATGTTAGCTTCTAAATTTACAAGTAAAGAAAGCCTAAAAGACGCTCAACAGCTAGCAAAAAATCTTGGTATAGACTACCGCAACATTAGCATAAAGGAACTTCATGAAACGATGCTGGAGACTGTGCCCAAAATAAGCAAACTTGCAAATGAGAATGTTCAAGCACGACTCAGAGCCAATATACTCTTAGCTATTTCTAATACAGAAAACTCTCTACTATTAGCTACAAGCAATAAATCCGAGTTAGCTGTAGGTTATGCCACTATTTACGGTGACACCTGTGGCAGCATAGCTCCTATAGGTGATCTTTTAAAAACAGAAGTCTATGCTCTCGTAGACTACATTAACCAAAACACCGTTTCATTAGATGTAGGACTAACTATTCCCGATAACATCTGCAAGAAAGCTCCGACAGCTGAACTAAGAGAAAATCAAAAAGATGAAGATAGCCTGCCACCTTATTCTAAGCTAGATGCCATTATTATGAATTACGTCGAGAAGCGAAAATCACTTACAGAAATAGTCGAAATGGGCTTCTATGAACCGACTGTACTCAGCATCTTAGGCATGATAGATAGAAACGAATATAAAAGACAGCAATATCCACCCATTATTAAAGTTAAAGAATTAACTTTCGGCTATGGCAGGAAAATGCCGATAGCAGCTAAATATGAACATTACTGAAATACAGATGAGCAGAGGTTCTTTGGATAACTCTCCCTTAATTAAACTTGGTGAAATATCATATATTAACTGTGAAATTTTCAATTACCCTTTAAATAAAATTATTCAATCTCAGTATTTAAAAGATGAAAGCACTGAAACTAAAGAGGATGATTTTAAAATAGAGATTAACACAGGCGTACCAAATGATTTAAATAAACTCTTTGCAGAAGGCCTAATAGACGCAGCACCTATTTCTAGCTTCGCCTATCTCAAAAGGAAAAAACACTACAAATTACTTAAACGAATTTCTATCAGCGCCTTTGGTAAAGTGAAAAGCGTATTATTCTTCTCTAATCAAAGCTTTAAAGAGCTAAAAAGTTTACAAGAGAATGGCTTAAAACCTAAAATAAACGTAAGCGAAGAAAGTGCAAGTTCAGTAGGTTTATTAAAAATACTATTAGCTGAAAAATATAATCTAGATCTTAAAAATATCGAATTTATTAAATTTTCTGGCAGGGGAGCAGGTTTGCCTAATAAATTATTAATAGGTGATAAAGCTTTACTCGAAGCGAATCCAATACCTGAAGATATTCACGCTGTGAATTATCAATACATTTATGATCTTGGCGAAGAATGGTTTGATTTATCAAATGGACTGCCAATGGTATTTGGAGTATGGGCTCATAAACTAAACCCTAAGAAAGAGGAATTCCTACAAAGCCTTATTATTAGAGCAAAAACCATGGGACTCAATGAAAATTTAGATGAAATAATAGACATAAGCCACTCTAAGACAAACTTACAGAAAAATATTTTAAGTAATTATTTTCAGACTTTAAATTATGATTTCACCGATGAACATATACAGGGATTAGCTTTATACGAAAGCTATTTAAATAAATGGTCTTTGATTTAAATAAATATAACCCTAGTCTCTTAAAATTACTGAATCACCCTCTGCACGATAGCTCTAATCTCCTCATCAAGCATTAAATCAGCCACTTCAGGTATATCTTTCTCTAAAGCATATCGCAAAAGTCTTTTAACTAGCAATTGAAAACCTCTTGGTGAAGCAATTTCGAGATGCAAGCCTAAGGCATCTGCAAGTTGAAGTACAGTAGAAAACTGTATATTCTCCTCAGCTTGTTCAAAACGTGAAATAGTTTGAGTGCTAATTCCCGTTAAGGCAGATAATCTTTTTTGAGATACTTTCTGCTTTTTTCGCTCAGACTTAATCTCAGTAACTATAGTTTTTAAATATTTTTGAATATGCCGTTCCATCTTTTTTTAATATGCTCCCTAAAAGCTTTTCTCAACGAAGGATTTACCTTTTTACAAGCTTCTATAAAATCATAGACTTGATCCAACTTAGAAGAAAAATCTTTTACTGCCTGTTCTAAAACAGCTTCACGTAAATTAAAATCTGCACAAAGTATCTTTAAATGCTTAGCTTTGATATCGCCTAAGGGCAAGTCAAGTTTAGAATTAAACCCTAAAGCTAGATTAGGGGTCAGTTCTTCATAATATCTCACAAAAACCATATCATACAGAGGGCTTAACTTTAGACCAGCAGCATTATATAACATAGCAAAATTTTTCAAATGTGCATCAGTATTGCCTAAAAGTATACAAGCCAAAACCCTTCTAAAGAGCTTTTCAACGTCAACTTTATTACATAGTTCACTGTTATTCATATAATCAGCTAAATCTTTATAGCTTAAATCATATTTATCTATAGCCTTCATGTGTAGCAGCGAAGCAAATTCTTCAAAATGTACTTTAGTTTTATTTTCAAGCCTGTCAAAGCGTTTCACCAATAATGCCTCACCAATACCTTCTATCTCAGCAAGCTGAGTTTCTGCAACTTCATCAGGTCTGAGTAAAATTTCAGCTACCTTCATGCAAAGATATTCATTCTCTAAAATTAATGGATACTTACCTTTCAGCTTCGCAATATACGTAGAAGTCTCTCCTAAATTGACAGGTACGAAACCATTTTCTCCTAAAGTTACTAGTATTTTAGGCTGCACACCAGACATAGAAGCTTTAGATTTTACAGCTATTTTTTTTACATAATCATTTTTATCAAGGTGGATTTGATACTGTGGATCTGGATCGACTACCGTCATAGCCCCGATCAAATCATAACCAAAAGCCATTAATAATTTAAATCGATCATTTTCACGGATACCTAAAGCTTTAGCTTGAATCTGTGCAAGCCATCCCTCTGCGACAAGATTATCAAAAAAAGGATGTAAGCCATTTTCAGAATAATGCTTATTTATATTTAAAGGTAATGTTACCGATACTGGATTATTACTGCTTTGTATAAAACTCTCATCATAAGTAAAACAAGTTCTTCCACCTGGTTGTTCTTCTAAATAACCAACAAAATCATCATTTAAATAGACTTTCGCCCAATCAGAATTAGCCATATAAAATATCCAATCTATCAGATATTATACCCACCATATTATTAAGTATCTAATAAATTAGATACTTAATAATATTATTTACAAAATATCTAATAAATTAGATACTTTAAAACTTAATGATAAAATATCCGTGAGATAATTAAAGCATTATGCAACTCAGCAATCTCTTCATCTGTGGCTTTAAGGGAGCCACTTTAGACAAAGAAACCGTAAGTAAACTTTTAGAGTTAAAGCCAGCTGGATTAATTCTTTTTGATACCAATATAGAAGAAACCGCTCAGTTAAAAAAACTCATCGCCGATTTAAAAGATTTATTAGGCGAAGATATTTTAATTAGCGTCGATCAAGAAGGCGGTAAGGTAGAGCGCCTTAGAAAAGTTTCAGCAAGCTTGCCAAGTCTCTATGCTCTAGGTACTGCTAGCAGAAAGAATCCTGATTATTTAAATTCACACACTCAGCTCTTTGCTTCTGAATTAATTGATTTGGGCTTTAATCTAGTTTTCGCTCCCTGCTTAGATTTAAATACTAACCCTCTTAATCCCATTATCGGCACGAGAAGCCTTGGGAACGATGCCAAGCTAGTCTCCAAGCAGGCTACCACTATCATCAATGAATTAAAAAAATACCCCTTGCTTAACTGTGCCAAACACTTTCCTGGACATGGCGACTCTAGTAAAGATTCTCACTATTCTCTACCTTACATAGATCTAAGCGAAGAATCATCCTTTAATAATCATCTAGAGCCTTTTCGTGCAGCGATAAACTCTGAAATAGACATGGTCATGACGGCCCACGCTATTTATAAGCTTCCAGAGAGCATTCAAAAAAAACTCTTAGGAAATACTTCTCATCACAATAAAGTTACGCAGGAAATATTAGAAAAACTACCAGCAAGCATTAATCCTTTTTTCGTAGAAGGTCTTCTTCAGCAAGAACTTAAGTTTAAAGGTCTGTGTGTAACTGATGAAATTACGATGAAAGCTCTGAATGCATTTGGGGATTATAAAAGAATCTGTGAATTAATGATAAAGGCTGGCAATGATCTAATTATCTGGAACACTAATCTAGACGAAGCCTTAGAGATAGAGAGATCTAGCCCTACCTGCCATTTCAGTAAATCTTTGCGTGAGCGTATCGAAAATTCCATCGAAAAAATTAAACTAACTAAAAATCAGCTTAAAACTAAAAAAATAACAGTGTTAGAAAGCCAACACAGTTCTAACTTAGATAAGAACAGTACTATAAAACACACTTTAGGCGCTAGCCATAGAGAAAAATTAATACAAGAGATGTCAAACATAGTTCAAGACAGCATTCAAATAAAATACAAAGCTCAAAATGGTTTAAATGCTGAGTTGTCCAGTTTGCTCCCACTTAAGCCTGATTATATTCTTGTTTTTGAACACCCTAAGCTAGAGAGCGAAGTGATCATGAAAGTATTTCCAGAAGCCAAATTAATAAAATTTTCCGCGGGAACTGAGTCTCTGATTGATTTAATATTAGACCACCTAGAAAAAGAATCAAACGAAATCTCAAAGAGTACTTTAAAATATTTGATATTAACTTTCCAGTGCTGGAGCGATCCGAAATTAGAAAATCTTATTAAAGATGGAGTTGCACAGCTGTCTCTTATTTTAAATTTTAAAAAACACTTTCCTAATACTGTTCATGTTGAATGTGATTTCGATAGTAAAATCGCTGACATTAATCTAGCTGGTGCGAACCTCGTACACTATAAAGCACTAACCAAGATTCTCACACTTCTCTAAATTCGATCACTTTCTTTTTTATAATCCTGTCTTTAAAACTAAACTTCTTATTTTTCTCTCTTTGTGCCAAAAGAACAGCTGCATTCATCTCGCCTAAAGTCCTACAAAGCTTAAAAGTAACATAATGTAACTTTTTCTTATCAAATAAAACTAGGACGTAGAGCAATTCACAAGCTACATAAAATATCTTTAAATGAAGATAAAGAGGAATTCTAGCTATCTTAATTTTAGTAAACTCTGGATAAAACAATCTATCTCCACTATTAATTTGGAATAAATCTGGGGCAGAGCGTTTAAGCCTGTCAGTATGAGCTATCCAATAAAGACTTCTACCTGTTTTAAAATAACTAGTCCTTACATAATGCTCGTCTAGATGCTCTGGTTTAATGGGGTGAAAGACTATACACTGTGGCACATACAACATTGGAATGTTTATGGCAGCAAGGTAATCAAAAAATTCATAATCCTCATGTGAGCCAAGACCACCTTCAGCATTAGCTCCTAAGTCCACTCTGAAAATTCCACAGTTAATAAAAATTTCTCTGCGGATAAAAACATTTATGCCAGATGGATAATCCGCCTTACCAAACTCTGTATTGAAAGGATAAAATCTCTCTTCATCACCATAACTATGTCCTCTGAAGACATCTTGGTCAACACCATAAGGTGGTTCTAAATCAAGCCATTCAGGTAAAGCATCCTCCCAAAGAGGTATAGAACGCCCACCATAGACACCTATTTCATGCTGCAAGCAATTAGAAGCTAACTTATAAGCTTCTCTCAGCCAGTCCTCATCCAAAGAAATATCATCATGCAGAAAGGCCAGCAGATTACCTTGCGACTTCTCTATTCCAGTATTGCGTGCAGCGGCAATACCTTGTATAGGTTCAAAGACATACTTCACGCTTAAAGTATTCGCTTCAATAAATTTATAAATAACAGCTTTAGTGTCATCTCCAGAATTATTATCAACAAGAATTAATTCAATAGACTGCTCTTCAGGAGCTAAAGTTACATGCTGCTCTAAAATATCATTTAACAATTGCTCAAGCAAATTTGCTCTATTATATGTGGTGATTATTATACTCAGTTTAATCATTGAGGAACTATGTTAATTGACGATTTTGATTTTGAGCTACCAGAGGAATTAGTCGCTAAGTATCCACTAGATAAAAGGGATAATTCTCGCTTGCTCTATTATAAGCGAGAAATCCAGGAAGCACCAAATCTCCAAGGCACTATTTCACAAGAACTTAATAAAAATATCGAACATAAATCCTTTAAAGATATATGCTCCATTCTAAAAGCCGGTGATATTTTAGTGAGGAATGTCACTAGAGTGCTAGCAGCGAGATTTTTTGTGATAGATAAAGAGAAGCCTGAAAACAAAGCTATCGAAATACTTTTAGTTAAAGAATTGTCGGATCATGAGGATGATGGAGATTATGGAAATGCAGAATTTAGAATTTTCGAGCAGTCCCATGATAAAAAATATTGCTGGACGGCTCTAGCTAAGCCTGGGAAAAAAATTAAAACTAACCCTCGATCTTATATCATAAGTGGCTCATCCGAAGAAATAATTATTTTCAAGGGAAACACAGAAAATGGAGTTGTGCAGCGATCTTCGAATGAAGATGGGATGATGATAGTTGAATTCAAAAGCTATGAGCAATTTATAAACATAATCACGAATCACGGCACTATGCCGATACCACCTTATCTACAAAGGAGTGCTGAAGATAGTGATAAAGAACGCTATCAGACAGTCTATTCTAAACAAGACTCTCTAGGTAGCAGCATTGCAGCGCCTACTGCTGGATTGCATTTCACCGAAGAAATTATTCAAGCACTTACAAGAAAAGGAGTTGAATTTATAGACTTAAATCTAGATGTAGGCATAGGAACCTTTAAGCCTGTCAGCGTAAGCGAAGTAAAAGACCATAAGATGCATTTCGAGACTTATGAAATTATCTCTGAAAACTGGGATAAAATTCAGTCAGCCAAAGCCGAAGGGAGGAGGGTAATCGCTATCGGCACTACTAGCTTACGCTGTCTTGAAAGCATAGCTATTACTGGTAAATTACGTGGTGAGACTGATTTATATATTTATCCTGGAAATTTTAAATTTAAAATTATAGATGGGCTTCTCACTAATTTTCATCTACCTAAATCCACTTTACTACTATTAGTAAGCACATTAATTGGCATAGAGGAATGTAAAACCCTTTACCAGATAGCCGTTGAAGAAAAATATCGATTCTTTAGTTATGGTGACTGCTGCCTTTTGCTTTAAAACGCAGAAATTGGAGTTTCGCTACACGCCCATGTTAAAATTTCTCCATAGATGGAAAACCTAAGAATCTTATTTATCGGTCCAGCGGGTGCAGGAAAGGGAACGCAAGCAGCTCGGCTTGCAGAGGAATTTAAACTTGAGCACATCAGCACTGGTGATCTTATCAGAACTGAAATCAAGAGTGAATCTGCTTTAGGGAAAGAAGTTAAAGCTATAGTTGAGCGTGGAGAACTAGTCTCTGACGACATCGTCAATGAAATAGTTAAAAGTAAATTAAAAGCCACTAATAGATTTCTGTTAGATGGTTACCCAAGAACATTAGAGCAAGCTAAATTCTTAGCCGAGGTTAGCCCACTCGATTATATATTCGCTTTAAACGTCCGTAAAGAAATTCTTGTAGAAAGACTGAGTGGCAGAAGAATGTGTTCTAAAACTCAAGATCCGAGCTGTAAAGGTATGTTTCACATCCTATTCACTCCACCTAAAGTAGAAGGCCGCTGTG
This sequence comes from Candidatus Caenarcanales bacterium, assembly GCA_947459525.1. Taxonomy (GTDB): domain Bacteria; phylum Cyanobacteriota; class Vampirovibrionia; order LMEP-6097; family LMEP-6097; genus LMEP-6097. The sequence goes on along the minus strand of CANHDW010000003.1, from coordinate 32,699 downwards.
ATTTATGTGGCTCAGATCTATACCAAAGAAAAGATGATAATCCTGAAATTATAGAAAAAAGACTCAGCACTTATGAAGTGGAAACTGGTTTACCTTTAACTCAATTCTATAATAATTATAAAGCAGGTAAATTTATTGAATTAGATGCGGAACTCAGCCCAGGCGAAGTTTATAAAAGCATTACACAGTCTTTAGCTCAAGCTGTGGTATAATTACTTGACTTATGCCTAATGATCAGAGTGATTCTACTAATAAGTTCTTAAGTGAGATTATAGATTACGAAGAGAATATCTATGAGATGACTAGAGAAATCGCTGGTGTAGCTAAAAGAATTAAAGAGCAGGATAAAGAAGAACCTAGTCCTTACCCACCCATTCTTAAAGCGATTAAAGAAGTTTACCTACACAGAGTAGAAAATCGTTACTAACTCAAGTGGAACTAACTCTTGAAAATAAGACTATAGTTCTTGGGGTTACTGGCGGCATAGCTAGTTATAAGTCTGTCGAATTAGTTTCCCAGTTAAAAAAACTAGGAGCTAATGTCTATGTGGTTTTAAGCAGTTCAGCTGCAAGCTTCGTCAGTGCACTAAGCTTAGAAGTCATAAGCTGCAACAGAGTATTTACTAAAGACTCTAAACATACAGTCGAAGAATCAACCGTAAATCCCTTTCTCAATAACTCTTACATAGACCATATACATTTAGCTCAAATAGCGGATCTCATATTGATAGCTCCAGCGACTGCTAACTGCATCGGCAAACTCGCTCATGCTATTAGTGATGATTTAATCTACGATATAATCCTAGCGACTAAAGCCCCTGTAGTAATAGCTCCAGCCATGAATACCAATATGTGGCTACACCTAGGAGTTCAAGATAATATCAAAAAGCTAAGAGATAACTATGCTTATTCAGTAATTCAACCTAGCGCAGGAGCTTTGGCTTGTAAAACAAGTGGAATAGGTAGGTTAGCAGATTTAGACTCTATCCTCAATGCAGTAAATAAAATACTAAGCAAAAAGATATTGTCTAAGTATTCTAAATTACAATTCAACTCTAAAGGAAAACCCCAGAACTTGCTAGACAACAATATACTTATCAGTGCTGGTGGAACTAAAGAATATTTAGATCCCGTTAGATTCATTTCTAACGACAGCTCTGGAGAAATGGGATTTGCACTAGCACAAGAAGCCCTCTATCGTGGAGCTAATGTCATACTTGTATCTACAGTAAATTATAGAAAAGATCCTATCAAATCCGCTCTACTAGATCATCCCAATTTATTACTTTTAAAAGTTAGCTCATCAGAAGAAATGCTTAAAGCCATGGAAGGAAACTTTAATGAATCGATAGATGCTGTAATCATGGCAGCAGCCGTATCAGATTACAGTCCGATGAAACATTTATCGAAGAAAATTAAAAAAGATAATAATACCGCAGATACCGTCACCCTAGAACTCAAAGAAAATCCCGACATAATCAAGCATTTATCTTCCCTAAAAAGCCCATTCCAAATAACAGTAGGCTTTTCTCTCGAATCTGAAGACCTAATAGAAAATGCTCGAAAAAAATTAATAGAAAAAAATCTGGATATGATAATCGCAAATGGCGTTGATGCTATAAATAGCAAAGAAAGCGAAATTAATATAATTTATCCTAAATTAGATGATCCTAATGAACTCGAAATTATAAAATTAATTAAGCAGGATAAATCCTTAAGTGCTGACCATATATTAGATCACTTAAGCCTAATCCTAAAATCAAAACATGAAAAGCATTCGCATCTCACTGATAGGCAGACCTAATGTCGGCAAAAGCACTCTAGTAAATAGATTAGCTGGTAGACAAGTATGCATAGTAGGCGAAAAAGCTGGTATTACGCGAGATCGCAAGGAAGTTACTTTTGAATGGGAAGACACCCCTTTTACTATCCTAGACACTGGTGGAATAACTTTTGATAAACAAGATCCTTTTTCTGACGATATTTACCGCCAAGCGGTAATCGCCATGGAAAATTCAGATGCGATAGTATTTTTACTCGACGTTAATACTGGTATGACGACAGAAGACCAGAGGATATGCAGCATCTTAAGAGAGAAATTTTTTGATAGAGTCTATGTCGCTGTCAATAAAGTCGATAGCGTAGAAAGAGAAAGTCTTGTTTATGATTTCTATAAGCTAGGCTTCGACAGGGTTTATGGCTTCAGTGCCTTACACGGTTCAGTAGGATTAAATAATATGCTAACCGATATTATTGAAAATTATGGTGTCGGACTAAAAGCTAGTGATGAAAAGCCAGAAGAGTCTATTAAGATCGCTTTTATTGGTAAGCCTAATGTAGGGAAATCCAGTCTCTATAATAAACTTATCGGTGAAGAGAGATCCATCGTGAGTGATGTTAGTGGCACTACACGGGATTCCATAAATATTTTTCTAAATAGGCATGGGCATAAATTTGAGTTAATAGATACAGCTGGACTCAGAAGAAAGTCTAAAGTTCAAGAAGAAATAGAAAGATACTCGACGATAAGAACGACTCACAGCATAGCTCGCTGTGATGTAGCTATTTTAATTCTAGATAGCACTCAAGACGATATAGTAAGCGAGCAAGATCAGAAAATCGCAGCGCTGATACAGAGTAAAGGCAGGGCTTGTGTAATCGCTATGAATAAATGGGACATCGTAGATCCTGAAATTAAGAATGATCAGACTAAACTCAAAGCCTTTAAAGAAGAGCTTTTATTTAAGTTAAGATTCATCGACTATGCACCAATAGAATTTATATCAGCCCTAGAAGGTACTAGAACTGACAAGATATGGACTAGAGCCATAGAAGTCAGTGCTCAGCATAAACGTCGTATAGAAACCAATCTACTTAATAAAGTTCTAAGAGATATCCTCTCTTTACAGCCGCCACCGATAGTAAAACAAAAAGCGATTAAGATTAAATATGCGACACAGATTACTACAGAACCACCAGAGTTTCTGCTATTTGCGAACTATCCTGAATTAATCCCTCCTACCTTCGTAAGATTTATGGAGAAAAAACTTCGAGAGTATTTCGGCTTTATCGGTACACCTATTCTGATAAAATTTAAAACACAAGAAGAATAAAAGCTCAATTGCGACGTCTTAAATATCTTTTTTTAAAAAGCTTTGACACCAAGACTCAGATCCTGCTCAGAGCAGCTTTAATAGGAGTCGTTGTTGGTTGTATAGCAGTAGCCTTCAGAGTTCTTACTGAAAAATTAAGTCACCTTTTTTACTATAACCTCTATCATCGTGAATACTGGTATGAATGGCTCTACCCGATTATCATTTGTACCTCTGGAGGTTTATTCGCTGGATTTATTACTCAGAAATACGCTAAAGACGCTGGCGGCAGTGGCATTCCACAAGTTAAGCACGCTCTAAATAACCCAAACATCACGATTAGACTAAGAACTGTAATCGTTAAATTCTTCGGAGCTATAGTAGGCATCGCTTCAGGTTTATCACTAGGACGTGAGGGACCGACCATTCATATAGGTGCGGGTCTAGGCGGTAAAATCGCAAGGCTAATGAATAGTAAACATCAGAAAAGAGCCTTGGCGAGCGGTGCTGGAGCTGGTCTTGCTGCTGCTTTTAATACTCCCATTGCTGGCGTACTTTTTATTATCGAAGAATTAGATAAAGATTTTTCCAGCACTTCTCTTGGACCCGCCATAGTCGGCACGGTCTCTGCTGCGATCACCTGTAGATTACTCTATGGCGATTTCTTTGCTTTTCATTTTCAATCCAGTTCTGGAATGAGCCTCAGCTCAATTCCTCTTTATATAATATTAGGCATAGTCTGTGGTGTTATTGGCATCAGCTTCCAAAAATCCATCTTAAAATCCTTAAATTTCTATCAACAGAAATTAAGTTTCATTCCAGCTTGGGCGCATGGTGGCATAGCTGGTTTTTTAACAGGCATAGTCGCCCTATGGTTACCTGAAGCTATAGGTGAAGGACACGCTACTCTAGAAGGCACGCTGGCGCAAGCTTATATTTGGTGGATGATCCCATTAATATTCTTGTTTAAATATATTCTCACCTTAGTAGCTTGTGGTAGTGGCGTTCCTGGTGGTATATTTGCACCTTCATTAATTCTAGGAGCCTTACTTGGAGCCATGTTCGGAAATAGTTTAAATTCATTATTTCCTTTTCTTGATTTAAATCCTTCGACTTTCGCTTTTGTGGGGATGGGGGCTTTTTTTACAGCTATTTCTAGAGCGCCCATCACAAGCATAGTTATGCTTTTTGAATTAACTGGTAACTATGATTTAGTGCTGCCTTTAATGTTTTCCTGTATTATCGCAAATGTAACCTCTGAAAAATTACATCTAGGTGGAATATACGAAAACCTGCTCTCCCGCCAAGGTATAAAGCTAAATCAATACACCAGTCCCTCTTATTTACAGCAGTTTAGTGTTAAAGAGGCTATGGCCCTAGACCCAGAATGCGTGGAGGAGAATATTTCACTTGGTTCTCTAAATCGAGTATTTCAAAGAACCACACACGGTGCATTACCTGTAGTAGATGCTGAGCAGAATTTAGTCGGCATAGTCACCCGTAATGACCTGAAACAGGCTCTAGAAGAAAATCTCAAAAGAAATACTAAAGTCTCTCAGGTAATGTCAAAATCACTTATCATACTTACCGAAGATGATAATCTGCACCAAGCGATTATTAGCTTACATGAGCATAATATAGGCAGATTATTAATCGTCGATAGACATAATCCTAAAAAGCTAATCGGTATAATGACTAGATCCGATATTATTAATTTTGAGGCGACTAAAGAAATAGACGAGCCATGAGTGATTTAATTTATATTTCTAAAAGATTTATTCACCTCATCTTTCTTTCACTGTTTATAAGCTTTCTAACTTTTAGCTTAATGAAAGCTGATTTTAAAATCCCTAAAATAAAGTTAGATATAGCTTTTATACATCTTGATACTAAAGAAATTCAGATACAGACTGGTGATCCTCTTGCTGACCTTAGGTTAAATCCAGCGATTTCAGCTGCTCAAATAGAAGCTGAATCTAAAAGACTAGGCTTAAATAAAGGCTTTTTCTATCAGTATTTAACATGGTTAAGTAATTTAATTAAAGGAGATCTCGGTTACACTCAAGCTAATCAAAAAGTCATAGATGTCATAATACCAGCCTTAAAAAATACCTTGATTTTAAATCTCTGTGCGATTTTCTTCAGTTGGCTTATCGCTATTCCGCTTGGAATAATCTGTGCGATTAAGCAAAACAGCGTACTGGATCTCTCTGTTAGGTTCTTACTATCCTCTTTAATGGCGATGCCCAGTTTTATACTCGCCATCTTTATGTTACTGTTCGCTCTTTATAGTGGCTGGTTTCCTATTGGCGGACTTACAAGTGTCGTTATAGATGAGATGAATTTTTTTGAACGCCTTATAGATATAACAAGACACCTCTTTATTCCAGTAAGCATACTTACTCTACTCAGCATACCTAGCATACAGAGACAGATGCGAGCAAATTTACTAGAGATATTAGATAGACCTTATATTAGAACTGCCTTAGCGAAAGGTCTGAAATTCAACATAGTGATCTGGAAACACGCTTTAAGAAATGCGATTAACCCTTTAATTACTTTATTTGGTTTCGAGTTCGCTGGCTTATTCGCTGGCTCTGCCTTGATAGAGATGGTTCTAGCTTACCCTGGGCTAGGCTTACTTACTTTAGAAGCAGCAAGAAAACAGGATATTAATATAGTTATGGCTAACCTTTTACTAGGAAGCTTAATGCTAGTCTTAGGGAACCTGTTAGCTGATTTGGTTTTAAAAAAGATAGATCCGAGAATAAAGGATATTTAGTCCTGAACAGTTTCTAAATCCTCTACTAAATTACTAAAAGCTATAATGGCTTTATTAATCCCCATATCTAAGTCTACGAGACTCGCTCCATCATCCATATAAGCAGGCGAAGATATTATTTTATTCTTTTCATCCACTACACATTCCGTACTTAAACATTTAGTCGCTCTTACACCTATCGCTTCAAGAGCCTGATTAGGACCATCATCAAGACCTAGGGTAACTAAGATACTAGGTTCTAAATCATAAAGGGAAAGAGCGACTAAAGCTGGGGCGATACAGATAGCTAAAATAGCTTTCTTCATAGTAAATGCTTCGCGAATAATTCTTTTAGCATCTGCATCAACAGTAGCTTTCACCCCGTCTAAAGCAAAACTACAGAGATTTTTCGCTACCCCAAAACCACCAGGAATCGCAAGAGCATCATAATCATTCATGGAAACAGTTGCAAGATTAAGTATGTCGCCGCGAGCTATGCGAGCGGCTTCCACAAGAACATTACGCTCTTCATTTAATACAGAGCCATCCATAAAATTAATTACATCTGTTTGTAGCTTGTTAGGTGCAGTACATTGAAAACTCATTCCAGCTTTCTCTATCGCTGTCAGTGTTAGCACGGCTTCACGAATTTCACTGCCATCCTTCGCTCCAGAGCCAGCGAGTAAAACTAAAATTTTTTTCTTTTCCATAAACTTTATTTTACTAGGAATAGACAGTTTTTACCAAAAGGCATGAGTCTAAAAGAAGTGACTCAAGAGCAGCTTGATCGAATAGCATTCTTGATTAATAATCGTCCTAGAAAAAGGCTAGGTTACAGAACTATGCTAAATCAATTGAATATTTATCATAATTTCACCAAACTAACAACCCAAAAATCACTGCCGATTACTTTACAAGATTTAAATAATTCTCTAGAATTTAGTCCTGTTATGAGGGCTATAAGGCTAAAGCAATTGGAAGAAATTTTTAAATTGGAGTCACTAGAAGTAAATAGAGCCGGCAAAACTATATTCAGCAAAAGTCCTATTAAATTAAATGCAGCAGAAATACATACCCTAAAGACGTTAGAAGAGGTAAGAACTAATTTACTGGCACAGAAAAATCCTCTGGCGCCTTAAGCTTCGCCGTAATCTGGAATTCCTTATAAACTAGTCCATCACTATAATCTCGTGAGCCACTTAAAAGTACCTCAGAGAAATACTTTGAGCTATGACTTAAATTCACAGCAAAGGCTGAAACCTCATTTACTTTTTCTGCCTTACCGATCATCACTAAATTATTTTTAGCTGCGCTAAAACGCTCTATCCATAAACCTTTAGGGGTTAATTTACTGAGTTCCTTTAAGATTAAATCCCAAGGTGCTCGCCTTCTAGTTATCGAATAATAGAATTCTCTTTCTTTTTCTAAATCGCTTATCTCTTGCTTAATACGTTTTTTCTCAGCGATCTGCCTTTCATACCGAGAGACTTCGTTTTGGAACACTAAGTATTTCTGGTCTAAACTCATATTCTGTAGAGTCGCAAACAACCCCAAGAGTAAACTAAAGGCTAAAAATATCACCGCAAATAAATAAGTAAGATTCGGGAAATCTAGCCTAAAAGGCTCTGAGGGAAGTTTAACTTTTTTAGTAATATCATGAAAGGAGCTTACAGCAGGAAGATTCTCTATTAAGAAGCTTTCATAATCCTCTCTGAGGGTTATTTTATGAGTTAAATTACTAAAAGAATACTCACCTAGATTATTACCATAGATATCTATATTTTCTATACTTAAACTTTTATTCTCAAGATCATTCTGATAAATATCTAAAAAACGATTCAGGTCATTCGCTGGGTCATTAGTAGAACTTAAATTAGAAATAGCGATAGGGAAAGAATAGCTCCAGAATACTATCTCCATATTAGACGAATGTGTGAACGCTGATAAAATCTCAGAATCTCGCTCTGGTTTAAAAAGATTATAATTAGCGACGAATTTATAAAGCTTAGAATTTATTTTCTTTAAAAAACTCTGACAGTTAAGCCTAACGGTCTTCTGTGGGGCTACTAAAAGATAGTCACAGATTCTCTCTCCAGCGACCATTCTTTCTGTAACATTTAATCTTTCACAAGAAAATAGATCTAGAAAATTAGCCCTATCTAACTCAATACTCATAAGCTTCAGCTTCTCATCTTGTGGAGCCTCATCTGGAAGCGGGATAACTTGATAGGTTATATAACGAATTGGTAAAGAAAAAATGACCTTAGCCGAGCTAATGCCATAAGATTTCAGTTCTTGTTTTAAATCTTGGTGAGCCTGTTTAGGTTTTTTAAAAAAATCTTCACTGTGGACTTGGGTTTTACGGACGACAGAATTTATAGAGACGAGTATTTTCTCTAAACTAAAATCTATTATTAAAGTCTGATTACTATCTTTCAAACTCTTAGTATAATAGCAACAAATACGGCAAGAGCCAATGCTGGCCCCAAACGGACTGTCTTAGATTTATCTTTCGTAAGCACTCGAAAAATTAATAAAGCTGAAAAAGCTACAGCCACGCTAAGTAATGAGCATTCTATACCCCCTATCATGGCAATAAAAGCGATCATAATAGTATCCCCACCACCCCAAGCATTTTTAAGCTCACTTGGCTTAAATTCAGCTGATGAGAAAAATTCACTATTTTTATCGTAAATTTTATTCTCCTCCTCCTGCTCATGAATTAACTTAGGAGAATAAAAACGAAATAAGTAAAAATCGAAAACTATTTCATTAATAAAATAAGCGAAACCTAAATAGCAGAGTAGTATCTTCAGTCCCATGAAATGAGCTCCGAAAAATAAAATAAGCATAAAGGTAAATAGGGAGATATAAATAAAAGAAATATACTTTTCTAAAAACTTAAACCTTAAAGTAAGTGCACTAGGACAGATGGGCAAGGCGAATTTTTTATAAATTATTTTATTAGCGAAATGATTAAACGCATCAAAGAATACTAATATTAAACCAAGATTCGCAAAACTCTCTATAAACGGCACTGTTAAAAAAATCTTTGCGAAAAATATCGCCAAGATAATCCCAGAATAGCTTAAAGAATGTGGGATTCTTGCTGAATCATTATCAATAACAGCCACAGCTATTGCTATTACTAAAAAGACCAAAATAAATAAAAAAGAAAATATACTTTTTAAACATTCTGGTAATAGCATGCCTACTTCAACGAAAGCCCGAATCGGCACAAAAACTAATTTATATATAAAGGGAATAGAACATAGGCTCACAAGAAGCTCAACATTTAGATAGCGAATATCAATTCTAGTATCACAGTGAAAGCATCTTCCTTGCAAAAAAACGTAACTAAAGATCGGAATTTTTTCCCAGAAGCCTAATTTATGATTGCAGGCAGGGCAGAAGGATGCTGGCTTTGCAATGGAAAGCCCCAATGGAAGCCTGTAAATAAGCACATTAGCAAAGCTTCCAAACAATGAAGCTAGTATAAAAGCGATTAAGGAATAAAAAACTGCAAATCCTATGACTATATTTCCTATAATTTACATTATATATTCCGCTTGCAGATTTGTTATTTTCCTTTACTTTAGATAAGCATTTTTCGGCGGATTATTAATTCGATATTTAAAGAATGCCATGCACACCGCTTACCTGTCTCTAGGATCTAATCTAGGGAATAGACAAAAAAATTTAGAAACTGCTCTTTCACAGATAGCTGAGTGCAAGGGAGTTAAAATTTTAAAATGCTCGACTTGGCTTGAAAATCCCGCTATAGAAGAAGCAGGTCCGAATCCCTTCTTGAATGGCGTCATTAAAATATCTGTAAATTTATCTCCCATAGAGCTCTTAAAAGAATTACAGCGAATTGAATTAAACATCGACTGTAATAGAGCGGAGCGAGGTAGAAAATCAGCACGAATTATAGATATAGATATTCTGCTTTTTGATAGACTTAAACTAGATTCTGCGGAACTGACTATTCCTCACCCGAGAATGCTTAGCAGGAATTTCGTCTTAAAGCCGCTTGATGAGATAGAACCTAAAATAGTGCAAGAAACCGTTTATTCTTATTTTAAACTTAAACCCGAATATAAAATTCGCAGAATGATGCTTTCAGATTTAGATGAGGTCTCTATCATAGAAGCAGATGCCTATGGTGAAGTGCATTGGACGCGAGATAATTTCGTCAGTGAGTTAGATAATACTGTCGGTGACTATAATGTCCTATATAAAGATGAGAATGAAATTTTAGGCTATCTCGGCTCTTGGATGATTATAGATGAAATGCACATTACAACTATAGCTACTGCTAAAAACCATACGAGAAAAGGTGTCGCAGAGGCCCTTCTCATAGCCCAAATTTTTAAAGCTCTAGAGCAGAATATTAAAGCACTCACTCTTGAAGTAAGAGTAAGTAATATTAAGGCTCAAGGTCTTTATGAAAAATATTTATTTAAAAGACAGGGCATTCGTAAAAGATACTACGAAGATACTCTAGAGTCAGCCTTAATCATGTGGACCGAGGATATAAATTCTGATGAGTTTCAGAAAAATTTTAGAGAAAGGCTTGTTGAGCTTGTAAATAAAAGTGAATTGTTTGATAAATAATTAAACGCAGCAGATAAAAAATTCATCAAAAGTCGATCCTAGCAACAAGCAGCCTTAAATATCAATCAAAAGCTTACCGTCAGCTATATTCAAGCCTTTTTTAAAACCTGGATCTTCATCTAATGCAGAAATACCACGATTCGCAAGCTTTAATAAATAAGGCATAGTCGAGTTACACAGTGCATGAGTACTAGTGTTAGGCACAGCACCAGGCATATTAGCCACACCATAATGAAGCACGTTATGTTTAACGATTATCGGATTATCATGGCTAGTAACTTCACTAGTTTCTATACAGCCACCCTGATCTACAGCCACATCTACGATTACTGAACCGTAACGCATCTGCTTAACCATACTCTCAGTGACTAACATAGGTGCTTTTTTACCAGTAATTAATACAGCACCTATAACTAAATCAGATTCTAAGACTCTCTTCTCTATAGCAGAAGAAGTACTAAAAATAGTAGCTACTCTACTACCGTATAAATCATCTATCTCTGAAAGAGCATTTAAATTATTATCAAAAACATTAACATGCGCGCCCATTCCCACGGCTATCTTCAAAGCTGCTCTGCCGACTATACCAGCACCAAGAATAGTTACTATCGCAGGAGGTACGCCAGCAGCACCACCTAAAAGAATGCCCCTGCCTGGATGCTGATCATTAACACCTCTTTCTAAAAATCTCGCCCCGATCTGAACAGACATACGCCCAGCCACTTCTGACATCGGCTTCAAGAGCGGTAATCTACCAGATCTATCTTCTATAGTCTCATAGGCTATACAGTGAGCCCCAGTGCGAGTAAGTGCATCAGTTAAAGCCTTACTAGAAGCTAAGTGTAAATAAGTAAAGAGTATATGTCTCTCCTCGATTAACTTATACTCCTGCTCTAAAGGCTGTTTTACCTTAACGATAATATCGGATTTTTTAAAAACTTCTTCCGCTGTATCCAGGATAACCGCTCCAGCCTTTCTATAAGCCTCGTCATGAAAACTACTACCGACACCAGCACCAGCCTGAACATAGACATTATGTCCAGCTTCATGAAGAGTCCGAGTCCAATCTGGAGTCATGGCTACTCTATTTTCATGTGCAAGTATTTCTTTAGGAACACCGATAATCATACATAAGAAATTATGACATGTCTCAGTCTCAATAGTTTGTTGAAAAAGAACAAAGCTTTTACTTAGCAGCAACAGGCATTTCTGCTACAAGAATCTTTCCTTTATGTTTTTCATAAGGATTAATTTTCGCACCAGAAACTACTATACAATCTTCAAGATCAGCACCCTCACCGATTTCTACATTATCCCAGATCACGCAGTTTTTTAAACTAGCAGTATCAGCAATTACAGTCTTGTCACCAATTTCATTATCCTCAATCAAACTTGCTAGTGGAGATATATCCTGAGAACGAATTAAAGGTTTAAAGCTTTCAAAGTTCACTGCACCAGAAGCTATATCTTTCATCGTCTGAATATACTGCTGAGGTGTGCCAATATCAGCCCAATAAGTATCTGCATCCACTGGCACAGCCTGCATATAGACTCCAGCTTCTAAAAGCTTCGGGAAAAGATCATGAGCCACATCATATACAGGTGCCTCTTCTATACTAGGAATCATATCTAAAATTTCAGGCTCAAAGAAATAAATACCAGTATTCGCCCAGTTAGAGAGAGCTTCTTCTGGCTTTGGCTTTTCTTGAAAATTAATAACCCGACCTTTACCATCAGTCACGACTACACCGAAATGCGTCGTATCTTCCACCTGCATCTTCGCGATAGTAACTTTGCAGTTATTTTCTTTAACTGCTTTTTGGTGTGCTTGTAATAATTTAGTTAAATCAGCGTTAGTAAGTGCATCGCCCATAATAATACAAACAGTAGAACCTTTCAAATATTCTCTACAAGCCCTGATACCACCAGCAACGCCAGAGAGTTTCGATTCATGTATAAAATGAATATCAATACCTTCTCTCTGTTTAATATCAGCAAAATAATCGTGCAACTTCGGTGCAAGATGATATGTATTAGACACTACATCTGTAATACCATGCTTCTTTAGTAAGAGGAGTATATGCTCCATCACCGGTCTTCCAGCTATCTGCACAAGTGGTTTTGGTAAAATACTAGTCAGTGGTTCGAGTCTAGAACCGATTCCAGCGGCAAGGACCATTGCTTTTAATTTTTTCTCTTCCATCTGCTAGCCTATTGTAGCAAAATTCATAGAACTGCCGCCAATATAGAGCTTTAAAAATTAAAATAGCGTTACAATTAATTGATATGAGTTTAATTAAGCAAGAAAAAAGAGAGATAATAGTAGTTATCACATTGGTAGCTCTCTGTTTATTATCTTCGGTCCTTGGTATGGTTCTTTTAAAAGACGGACAAGGGCAGATGCATTCTGGAAATGAAGTTAAGAAGGAACTATTATCTCAAATCGGTAATTATCAAGATTACATTCCAATCATTGGGCTTGAAGGTGTTATTTATGATGGATTTGCGAAAAGTAGTCCTTTTAGCTCTGCTACCGATGCCATTAGCTGTAAACAAGAATTACAAAAAGCCTTAGATGATAAAAAAGCGAAAGCAGTTCTTTTAAGAATGAATAGTCCTGGTGGAACGGTCGCAGCTAGTCAAGAAATTTATCAATTAGTAAAAAAACTTCGTGAAGCTAAAAAACCAGTATTAGTCTCTATGGGAGACATATGTGGCAGTGGTTGCTATTACATAGCGAGTGCCGCTGATTCCATCGTCGCGAACCCCGGTACTCTTACTGGTAGCATCGGGGTTATCAGTCAGGGCGTGAATCTTAAAGGTTTTTTTGATAGGCTTGGTATTAAAGACCAGACATTTAAAGCAGGTAAATTTAAGGATATAGGCTCTAGTCAAAGAGAATTAATACCTGAAGAAATAAGTATCTTAAATAAGCTCCTAGAAAACAGTTATGATCAATTTTTAAATGATATTCATGCTGGTAGGGGTATCGAAATAGATAAGCTTCAGATTATCGCAAGAGGGATAATTTATACGGGCTCTCAAGCAAAAGAAGTCGGTCTAGTCGATCATCTTGGAACATTAGAAGACTCTAAAGTTATTCTGAAAGATTTATTAAAAACTAAATATAAAGTAAGAGGTGCTGACAGCCTAGCATTCAGAGAGACTTGGGATGGTGGTCAATTTTCTTCCCTAGAGGGTCTCTTCGGCATGAAGATGTCACAGAAAGATTCTATAAAAAATCTTTTAACTGGTGAAAATGGTACAGCTTCTTCCGTATTTCAACCACTATGGCTAATGGAAAGATGAAAATCAAAGAAATATTTATCCCTGTAATTCCACTTACAGAAGAGCTTGCTGGAAAAGAACTGAGGATAGTAGATCATCTGAATTTAACAGGTTCTAGTCCTAGGAATATAGGTTTTATCCCTGTTACTGAATTGTATACATCCCAGATTAACGACGAAGACGCAGAACTTGGAGTTCGGCAGCAGTCCTTAGAGGGCACTGCTGCCGAACGTGCAAGTTCAAGGCTGAGGAGGACGAATGACCGCAATGTAATTTCCAGCGATGCCGAGGATGCGACACCAGTGTCGTATGCGAGCAAGCGGAAATACAAGCTCCGCTTACTTAACGTACATGAGGATCATGAGGACGACGAAAACGCAGAAATTGGAGTTCAGCAGCAGTGCCTAGGAATTAAAGTAGCTGCTCTTGCCGACGGTGAAATACCCTCTGAAGAAGAGAAATCCTTATTACTTGCACAGGGCATACAAGCTTACAGTTATGCTTTAATGCCTCTAGCCCTTTACTACTGTGCAGAAGGCTACACTCTTTTAGCTAAAGCCTACATACCATCACTACCTAAATACTTCTCCCTCACGGGTTTTCACTCGGGAATTAAAGCTGTCTCTAAAATAAATAATTTAGATATGGCAGTTTTATTTTCAGAAAAACCCTGTTCTTGGGCTGGTACTTTTACAAAAAATGCGATGAAAGCTGTATGCGTAGAACATAACATAGAATTAAAATCTAAAACCGTCCATGGTCTTATCGCCAATTCTGGTAATGCTAACTGCTGCACTGGAGAAGAAGGGGTTAAAGCAGATAATGATTTAAGGAAACTGCTTGAAGATTTTATTGAAAATATCGCAGAAATTGGAGACTGCAAGCAGTGTCCAAAAGTACTGTCGGCGAGTACGGGGGTTATAGGACGTAAGCTTGACCTGAGTCACGCTAAAAAGGTTTTCACAGAAAAAATAAAAGAAAAGAAAAATTCTAAATCTTATGAAGCTGTCTATGATTTCGCCAGAGCGATTATGACCACAGATACTGTTCCAAAGATCAGTCAGGATCAGAAACAGCGATTCCTTGGCATCTGTAAAGGTTCTGGCATGATAGCTCCAAACATGGCGACCATGCTTGGCTTTATTATTACAGATGTAAAAATTTTAGGTCTTAATAATGAAAAAGCCACGGAATTTATGCAGGAAACTGTAAGTGAAATCGTCAGCACTACTTTTAATAACATCAGCGTAGACGGTGATACCAGTACTAATGATATGGTTCTCCTATTAAATAATTTTACTGGAGAAGAAATCAGCAAAGAAGAATTCAAAGCATCTCTTGAAGAAGTCTGCAAAGGACTCTGCTATCAGATTATCGCAGATGGTGAAGGTTTAACCAAAATCATAGACCTCAAGCTAGAAAACTTACCTATCAGTCAGTTAAATCTTCAAAAAATCGGCAGAAATATTATTAACTCAATGTTGGTTAAAACCGCCATCTTTGGTAATGACCCCAATTGGGGGCGCATAGTTGCAGCTTTCGCACGGGAAGAAGCTCTACTAGAAGGTTTAGACATGAGTTTAATTGAAGTAAATCTATTAGATAGCTGTGTTTTTAAAAATGCTTCTGCACAGATTTTTGGCGAGGATTTAGATAGACTCGCTAAGCGATTGAAACAAGCAAGGCACGTAGAGATAGTTATAAGTTTAACTAAAAATAAATCGACTATCGAAAACAAAGCTCTAAATTCTGCACATTTTCTTGGGAATGATTTAAGTTATGACTATGTGAAGATTAATGCAGAATACACTTCCTGAGACCACTGCACAACTCCATTTTCTGCGTTTTTGTCGTCCTCATGATCCTCATGTACTTGTAGTAAGCGGAGCTTGTATTTCCGCTTGCTCGCGTACGACACTCGTGTCGCATACTCGGCATCGCTGGAAATTACACTGCGGTCATTCGTCCTCCTCAGCCTTGAAACTGCACGTTGTGCAGTGGTCTCTTCCTGAGCGAGCTTTTAATAATCACTACACAGCCAAGCAATAAAAGTACCACAGAGATTTTTACTCTCATTAAGATCCTGCTTGATTTGGTAAGCATCGCTAGCCTCAATTAAAGCTACATAAGGCCTGACGTCATAAACATAACGAATGTTCTCATAATTGGAATTGTACTGATGCTGTTTTAGATAATAATTACAAGACTGAACATTTCTGTTGTCAGAAGTAGAAAGACCGTAGGCCCTGCACATCATCGGACGAATCTGGTGTACCGAACAGCCACCCGATTCACCTAAAAAAGGACAACTATATTTAAAATCATTAGGATTCGCATCTTCTTTAGTTGGTCTATGTTTATTCGTGATCTTTAGCTCATAGCCATACTTTTCTACATGCTGGCTTTGAATATCTCTCGCCTTGGCTTTATAAATTTCGATATCACGTCCTTCTTCTTTGAGTTTTTGGACCAAATATTTATATTCAGAATAATAGAGTACAGGATAGTCATTATGACAGCATTCTGAACAACTATAATAGAAACAAGTGTCTTCATTAACCCCAGTTAGGTCACAGACCTCTGTCTGAATATCTTTGATCTCCTGATAAAGGACACCTAGATTATTAACCACTTCCGAAGGTGGGTAACTATGCTTGTTTGGTAATTTCTTTAAATTAACTTTCTTGGTTAAGTCCGGGAGATACTGCTCTCTATACTCTAGCATCACATCATCAGCTTTCCCCAAATCCTTATTACGTCTATGATATAGAGCAAGTAAACGCAACCTCTCTGGCTTTAAAGATTCTTCTTTTAAATTATCAAATAAATTTTTATTAGATAATATTTCAAATGCTTTAGGATAAAGCTCTTCAAGCTGGTTCACTAATATAAAATCAGTATAGTAAACGATTACAGTTGGTAATAAGTTGGCAATAGTATAAAAATCTATATTCTTAAATCTTTTATCTAATTCCTCATCTAACTGAACATATTTATAAATCTTCGTATAAATATCTATAAGCTTCTTTACAAGAGAGTTAGCTATAAATTCATTTCTTTTTATTGCAAAGAGATTCTTTTCCTCTAAATGAATTTCATAGGTCAAAGCATTTAAAATAAACAAACTCTTAATATCTAAAGAGTCCATTAAGTCTGGTCTGTTAGTTAATTCATCATGCAGGCCAAGAGATTGACCCTGAAGATATCTACTTAAATATTTGTTAAACCTATCTTTTTGGCTTCTTTTATAAAAAATGTCCTGATAACCTGAGTCGTAAGTCTTCAGCGCATCTAGGGACTTTAACCTGTGTTGATCTTGTGACATAGATATATTAATCCCTTTTTTAATTTAGTGGTACCGCAGGTCGGACTCGAACCGACACTCTTTAAGGGAACTTGATTTTGAGTCAAGCGCGTCTACCGATTCCGCCACTGCGGCAATACCAGAGTTTAAAGTTAAGATCCAGCCATCATAGAAGCGACTTCATCTGCGAAGTTATCTTCTTTTTTCTGTATACCTTCACCAACTTTAAGTAAAACAAAAGCCTCAATAATCGCTCCGCCTAAATAATCTTTAACCTTCTGGTCTGGATTTTTAATAAACGGCTGTTCATCTAAAGTCTTCACAGCAAGTAGCTTACTGATTCTACCCTCAACAATCTTCTCTTTAATCTCATCTGGTTTCCCTTTAAGATCATCTTTCTGCATCTCTATATTCTTCTCTGCAGCAACTACCTCAGCAGAAATATCAGCCCTGGTTTTAAATTCTGGAGCTGGATTGCTAGCAGCCACATGCATAGCAATATCTAAGGCCTTATCTTCAGTCGCAGCAGCAGTA
This sequence comes from Candidatus Caenarcanales bacterium, assembly GCA_947459525.1. Classification (GTDB taxonomy): domain Bacteria; phylum Cyanobacteriota; class Vampirovibrionia; order LMEP-6097; family LMEP-6097; genus LMEP-6097. Next base: position 15,104 of record CANHDW010000003.1, on the reverse strand, counting down.
GATAAAGCAACTAAAGCACCAATTTTATAACCAACAGGGTGTATATATGGAGCTACCACGCCATCAGTCTTTAAATAAGCTAATCTTCTAAGCTCTATCTTTTCACCAATTTTAGAAATCTGCTCAAGAATAGTCTCGCTCAGAGGCTTTCCTTCGAAATTCACAGCTAAAACTTCTTCCAAATTATTAGACTTCGTATCTAAAGCTATCTTCGCAATTTTCTTAGCAAAGTTAATAAAATCATCATTCTTCGCAACGAAATCAGTCTGGCAATTAAGTTCAATAAGAGTCGCAGATTTTTTATCATCCGCTATCGCAACAGCGATAATCCCTTCAGCAGCGATGTTTCCTATCTTCTTAGCAGCACCAGCTATACCTTTTTTACGTAAATAATTAACAGCTTCTTCTATATTTCCATTAGATTCGGTCAAGGCCTCTTTGCACTTCATCATGCCAACACCTGTCATCGCCCTTAATTCAGCTACGTCTTTTGCTCCAAAACTCATCTTCTTTTAAATTCCTTTATCTCTCGAAAAATATGATAGCTTATCTCTTAGATATTTTTTGCCTAGCCGCCAAAATCACATCCATAAAATACTTAAGCAAGAAGCTAAGTGAACTAATAGAGTCATCATTAGCAGGGATAGGAAAATCTATACCAGTCGGATCACCATCTGTATCCACTAAAGAAATTATAGTAATATTACCTTGTTTCTTAGACTCAGTTATAGCTAATGCATCTTTCTTCTGATCAAGAACCATAACCACATCTGGTCTACCCTTCATCTTCTTAAGACCACCTAACGATCTATTAAGTTTTAGAATCTGTCTATTAATAGATGCGATTTCCTTTTTGCCAAGACCTTTAAAACCACCAGTATCTCTAGAGTGCTCAAGCTCTCTAAGAGTATTTAATCTAGATCTAATTATGTCAAAGTTAGTAATCAATCCACCTAACCATCTTTGGTTAATAAAGAAAATACCAGCTCTCTCAGCCTCAAGCTTAACTAACTCGGAAGCCTGCTTAGAAGTACCTACTAGTAGGATATTTCTATCAAGTTTCACTTGTTTTTTTAAAAATTCTGCGGCCCTCATCATATTAGAGACAGTTATAGAAACATCAATAACGTGTAAGCCATTCTTCGCAGAGTGAATATAGGCATCCATCTTAGGATTCTTCTTGCGCGTAGGGTGTCCTAAATGTGAACCAGCTGCTACCAGCGCTCTTAATAATTCTTTAGCTTCAGCTTTCTTCGCCTCAAGCTTCTCCAATTTTTCAGCTTCTGTTACTGTATCATTCACGCTATTTGCTTCTTTTATTTCTATTGACATATTATTTTCACCATCTACATTATTAGTCCCAAGTCAAGACAATTAAGCAGGCTAACTATTCTAGCAATTAACTTACTAGGTTTGCAATCTTTTGAAAATTCAGTGATAAGATAAAAATCATGGCGACTATTGGTGAAGTTTTCGAAGAAATGCACAAGCATTTCAACCCAGAGGGAGCAGCAGGAATCGCTGCGACTTATCAATTTAATATTTCTGGCCCAGAGGGCGGAACATGGGTTTTTTCAATAAAAGATAAGGAATGTGATTTCAGTTCCACTGCGGTGCCAAATCCTAGTGTAGAAATAGCAATGAGCGATAAAGACTGGATCTCTATTCGCGAAGGCAGACTCAATAGTCAAATGGCTTTTATGCAAGGTAAGCTAAAAGTTAAGGGCGACATGGGACTTGCCATGAAACTACAAAACATTTTTCCTATTAAAGCATAGGAGCGAGAGTTGATAAGGGAACCGTTGCCAATGAGGCTATTATTAGTAGCAGGAACGCACGGAGTAGAGCCTCAAAGTTCTGCCTTTTTGAACAGTCTACTTACCCAAATACTATCTATAGATGAGACTGATGAAAATTCAGAAAATGGAGTAGTGCATAGCTCTATAAATACTGATCTCAACAAAAGATCAATAGGCATATTGTCAATATCTCAATTACTTGGACTAACAGCACATTCAGTCGAAGAAACTGCTCTCCAAATTAATGATCTAGAGCTCAATATAGATCAACTTAAAGATTTTAAAATCATCGCAATTCCCGCATTAAATCCACATGGCCTGAAAAATTTTACTCGTCATAACCATAATGACGTAGATTTAAATCGTAATATGCCAAGCCAAAACTGGCAGAGTGCAAAATTTAGAATAGATGGTGAAAAAAACCCCTATTACCCTGGTGACTTTCCTGCAAGTGAAATCGAAACTCAGCTTTTAACTAAATTAATAGAGGGTCTTGATTTTGATTTAATTATTAGTTTTCATACTAACCATTTCATTCGCTTCCCAAATCCCCCACAAGTCAACTATGATGGGCTAGGTACTCATAAAGACTTTGCGATAAAACTTGCACGCGATACAGAACTGGAATTCACCGAAGATATCGGCTATCCAACTCCTGGCTCACTTGGTTCTTACTCTAAAGACAAAGGACTGGACTGCATTACCATTGAGTTTGATGATAATATTACAGCAGAAGAACTAAATAATAAGTACCTTAAAGCTTTTACAGAAAATATAATCTCTCTATTTAAAAATCAAAATTCTGAACTCAGCACTAAGACTATCTAAATAATGGACAGGATTTTTCAAGATAAAATCAATGATCTTAAAAAACAAAATTTATACAGAGATCAAAATTCAATTAATGAGCGACTTTCAAGACAGAAAGAACTGATAAATTTCTCAAGCAATGACTATCTTGGACTTGCGGAATGCTCCATTTCAGGAATATCAAATGTCGCTCAAATCCCCTTTGGCAGCAGTGGTTCAAGATTAACAACTGGCACGCACCTAGAGCATAAGGAGCTTGAAGACTGCATTTCAAACTGGAAAGGCTGTGAAGATACTATCATTTTCAGTAGTGGTTATTTAGCAAATCTTGGTGCATTGTCTGCATTGATAGATAAAGAGGATGTAGTCTTCATCGATGAACTTGCACACTCCTGTATGTGGGATGCTCTCAGAATTCATAATGTAAGAAAATATATTTTTGCACATAATGACAGTCAAGAACTAAAGACACTTATCCAGAAATATCGTCATCAATACACCAACTCTTTCATCATAACTGAGTCTGTATTTAGCATGGATGGTGATATCGCCCCCTTAGGTGATTTAAAAGCTATCGCTGACGAATATTCATCGTTTTTATATATAGACGAAGCTCACAGTACTGGCATCTATGGCATAACTGGAGCAGGGCTTATCAGTGAATACAAAGAAAAAAATCCCAAGCACGATTTCAGTAACCTTATTCAAATGGGCACTCTATCTAAAGCCATCGGTCTTGAAGGTGGCTATATCTCTGGATCATCTTTCTTGATAGACTTCTTACGTAATAAAGCACGCACTTACGTTTATTCAACAGCGAGCTCGCCGTTTTTAATGAAAATAGCTCAGCATAATATCCAAAAAATCATTCAAGAGAATGATCTGCGTCAAAAGCTTTTCAATAATATTAAATACTTAGACTCGCTACTTACTAATCTTCAAGCCAAGAATGAGGCTAATATTAAAAACAAATTTCACTGGACAAATTTCGGCAGCCCAATATTCACCATACAATTTCAAGATATAAATGAATGCCTTACTGTTAGTAACAAGCTTCTAGAAAAAGGGTTTATCTGCACAAGCATCAGACCACCTACTGTAAAAATCCCCCGATTGAGAATATGCATCAGCAGCAAACACACTCACCATCAGATTCTCAGCTTTTGTACAGCTTTGTCAATAGCTCTAGCAGCATAATTTAACTTTTTTTTCTAAAATTTATCTAAGCTACAAATTCAAAATTTTGCTATAAAATATAAATAGAATGAAAGTTAATGCAAGTGCTGAATTGGAAAGGGATTGTATATCTAATTTTTCCCTCGACCAATTAGAGCGTTTTTTAGCAAACTATAGTGTAACCCTATTAAGCCTGAGATTTATTGGTGATAAGGTTTCTGTAATGTTCAGGGGTACTAAAGAGAATCTTAGACTTGCAGTGAAAAGCCTATATCTCAAATCTGGCTCTTCCTTTAAAAAGACTGTACCTGAGCATATTAAAAACTATTTAGACAGCATGGCAGATTCCCAATCTTATAAAAAAAATTACGATAAAGTCGCTGGTGACTATATTCGCCACTGCACTTTAAATAATGTAACCCCTCATCCTGAAGTTGACGAAGGTTTTGTTTACTAAAGTAACCAGTGACACTAATCAGTTTATTAAGCTCGCTAGGTCTCTCTTGGAGAAAAAGAGCCGAGATAAAGAAAATCTGTTTATAGTTGAAGGTTTTAAGTTAATAGATGAAGCTCTAGCAGCTGATTTCAGTCTTAAATATCTTTATATCCTTGAAGAAGAATCACAAAATAATATTGAGCTGAATCTTTCTGCCCAAGAAGCTTTTAAAAAAATAAGTACTACTAATAACGTAAAAAAAATATTTTCAATTCCAGAGGGGCTTATGAAAAAGATCGTTAGCACTGAAACGGCAGCAGAAGCACTAGCTATATTTTCTAAAAAATTGGTTCAGCAAGAGTCTTCTAATAATAAAATTGAAGCTGATTTTCCTTTAAGTAATCTTTTAGCTAATTTAGAGAAAGTTAGCCTATATTGTGAAAACCTCCAAGACCCGGGTAATTTAGGTGGCATCATTAGAACTGCACTCGCCAGTGGCTGTGAGAATATTTTCCTAGATAACTGCGTGGATATTTATAATCCTAAATTAATCAGAGCCAGTGCTGGAGCCGTTTTTCATGTGAAATTTCATGAAATAAATTTAGAAGAATTTTTGAAATTAAAAATGAATTTAAATATTCAAGAAAAAATAACTTTAGTTGCGACCTCTCCTAGAGCTAAACATGCTTACTATGATTTTAAGCCCGAAAACAACGAAAAAATAATTTTAATGATGGGGAATGAAGGAAAAGGTCTAAGTGAAAAAGCTTTCTCTGCCTGCGATACCACACTAAATATTCCGATTAATCCTAAAGTTGAAAGTTTAAATGTACTATCTGCAACTACAGTACTATTATTTCATTTTCAAAGTTTTAACAAAAGAGACTTATACAGACCTTGCAATGATCTTTAAAATGGAGATTTAAAACATGGAACAAATAGTAGCTTTAGATATAGGTGAAAAACGTGTAGGCATCGCCACCAGTGACACTCTTGGACTAGGCATCAGACCTTACAAAACTGTGCTTAAAGCTGAACTTATAAAAACCCTTGAGTCATTGATGAAAGAGTATGAAGTTATTAAACTAGTAATCGGTCTTCCTAAGCACAGAGACGGAAATAAAAGCGAGCAGACTCTTAAAGTAGAAAGCTTTACAGAGCTGATTCGGGAAAGGTTTTCTAATTTAGATATATGCTTTGAAGATGAAATACTTACTAGTAGTGCTGCTAAAGAAAGGCTTTTAGATATGGGGGTTCATATCACTGAAAAAAATAAAGGGCTTATAGATATGCATGCTGCTTCTATTATTCTTGAGCAGTATTTTAGTAATCATTCCAGATGCTAGTACATCTTAGAGACCACTGCACGACATGCAGCAGTCTCTCTTAACCAATGTTTAAGGGATAAGTGTTATGTAACTGGTTGAGATGTTGAAGATCAGTCTCTAATTGGAGTGCTTGCATGCTTAACCCAAGGATCAATAACCTAAGAACAGACTTAGGCTCTTTGAATAAACAGCTTACAAAGGGAGACTCTTCTCTTGATCAGGCTGATATTCAAAAACAGACTAATACCGTAAGACAGCGGGCTAGTGAATTAGGTATTACGACGAATCATCAATCTAAAATTGGTGATGACACGCTGATTGTTGATAGTTCAAACAATGTCATCAAATCTGATAATAAAACGAACAAAGCTACTAACTCACAAATACAGATTGACAGTGGTATAGAAGAGGTGAAGTTTGAGGGAAGTCAAAGTCCCAATAAAGGCACTAAGCTAGATGATGCGAAAGAATTAATAGCAAATTACATTGTAGAAAATCCAGAACTTTCTAGCATACTTGATAATCTTGAAAATACTAAAATATCATCATTTGATGCTAAAGCGGTAACTGGTCAAAATATTTTGGCACGAGTTAAAAATCTAGGTAGCGATAAGCAGGAAGTACAATTAGATAAGAAATTATTAGAAGAAGCTCCAGCTGAGGTAGTTGCAGCTTTACTCATACATGAACTTGCTCATGTAGACCTGCATGATCCTAAAGATGGTGCGCTAGAAGGAAAAACAAATTCTATACAGGAGGAAATCAAAGCTTATGACATACAGTTTGACTTCTGGGGTGAAGAAGGATATAAATCTGCTGACCCCGATAATAAATATGTAAGTTTACTAAATGAACAATTTGTAGATTATCACTTAACAGATAAGCTTGGAGAGTTTGTTAGACCAAGATATGGCGATCATTTTCCTGAAAACCCTCAAGATATGGGAGACCCAGATGGCGGTGCAGTGGAAACATTCCAAGATACAAAATTTACAGAGCAGTATAAAGCTGATTTTAATAATGTTTGGGATAAAAATAAAGATGGCAGCCTTGGTGGTAAAGAAATGGCTTCTTTCGGCTGGAATAAAGGTGCTTGGAATGAGCATGTGAGTAAAAATGATGCGAATAAAGATGGGAAATTAAACTTTGACGAGCTTTTAAATGTCTGGAAACAGTTTGATACCGATAAAGATGGTGTACTCGGGGGCGATCTTAATACTGGTGAAATGAGTCAGTATTGGGCTGGAAATTATGAAGATCCTAGTGATTCAGCACAGGATATAAAATTTAAAGAACAATATAAAGTGAATTTCAATAATGTTTGGGATAAAAACAAAGATGGCAGCCTTGATGGTAAAGAAATGGCTTCTTTCGGCTGGAATAAAGGTGCTTGGAATGAGCATGTGAGTAAAAATGATGCGGATAAAGATGGGAAATTAAACTTTGACGAGCTTTTAAATGTCTGGGAACAGTTTGATACCGATAAAGATGGTGTACTCGGGGGCGATCTTAATACTGGTGAAATGAGTCAGTATTGGGCTGGAAATTATGAAGCCATAGAAAGTAATAATAGTAAAAGTTTCCCAAGCGATAAAGCAGTACAAGATTTATTAAATGAATATGCAAACTCAGCAGGAAAGAATTATCCAATATCCATAGCATTAATCAATGGAGATCAAACCAAGTACTACAGTGTCGGTGACACAGATCTTAATACCAAAAATGGAGTACAGGCACCAACAGAAGATACTACATTCTCAATCGGTTCAGTAAGTAAAACTTTAACGGCAACCCTACTTGCTGACATGGTTGAACGCGGTGAAGTAGATTTAGATGATCCAGTGCAGCAGTACCTTCCCCCGGGCGTTGAGTTACCAAAATACAATGGTAAAGAAATCACTCTTGAAGATTTAGCAACCCACACATCGGGCTTAAGAGACCCTGCAACGAACCCCACCGACAGTAAAGATGTCGATGATTTATTTTCATTTGTAGAATCTACGACACTTGCAAGCGAACCAGGTAAAGAATATAAATATAGTAATTATGGTTATGGTTTATTAGAAGAAGCCCTAGCCTTTGCTCATACCCAAGAATCTGGAGAAGAATATATTCCAGAAACAACCTTTGAAAATCTTCTAAATGATCGTGTTTTAGACCCGCTAGGATTAGATACAACTAAAATAACTTTATCCTCAAGCGAGAGTGCAAATTTAGCAAAAGGGTTTAATCAAGGTAAAATCGCAGGTGTAACCGATACCTTTGTCGGAAGTGGTGGCATCCATTCAACAACGGAAGATTTAGTTAAATTCTTACAAGCTAATATGCAAGCTAAAGACAAAGCTGAACAAGGTTTAGAGCTATCTCCCATAGAATCTGCCCTGTTATTAGCTCAAGAAGTTCAGAAAAATTCTATTACAGGGGGCGAGGTTGGCTCTAGTGAAATTGGACTCGGCTGGTATCTAAATGATGGGCATATTTTAAAATTAGGTTCCATACCCGGTACTAGTACTTACGTTAATTTCTCAAATAATGATAATACTGGAATGGTAATAATTGGGGGCAGTTCAAATTTCCATCCAGCAGAACTTGTGGAGAAACTTGCTTTATTAATGAATAGTAGCAATTAAGTTATTCAAAATAATACCCCAGTTAACTTATATTTAACCTATGCGTGTTACGTATTCGATCAAGATGCTGAACAATAGACTTTCAAACCTCAACGTAGATTTAACTAACCTGAGTAATAAATTCAAGGTTAATGAATCTGATACAGCAAATCAAGATGCTATTCAACAACAAGCCAATTCAGTATTACAACGTGCAGATGGACTCAGACAAGAATTAGGTATCACTCCAAATGGGGAATATGATATTGGTAACAGTTTAAATGATGACACAAAAAATAATTTCAATAAAAGTAATATTTCAATTACAACGGGTCTAGGAGATGATGTTATATCCAATAATACCCTAGGCGTAAATGCTTCTAAAGTAAATTCCAACTATATAAGCAGTGGTTGGGGAAACGACATTATAGTCAATAATGGTTCAAGTAATTCTATTCATGCTGGTCGGGGGGATGATGTCATTGACAGCTTGGGAGCTAATAACTCTATTCGTGGCGGCATAGGTAATGATGTGATTAGAAATAGCAATGGCACTGGTAACACCATCAGAGGTGGTATTGGTGACGATATTATAATCTCAGACACGATGGGAAGTAATAAAATACGTGGTGGTGCGGGTAACGATACCATCATCGTTAATACTAGTCCAGCTGGAACCAGCACGGGCTTATTAGATATTAGGGGTGGTAGTGGCGATGATACAGTTATCCTTTCAGGTCGTGAAGAAGATTATGGATTAGGAGTAGACGCTGCAGGTAATAAGACCTACACTCACAGAGCTTCTGGTAGTATTATCAATATCAAAAATGATGTTGAGGAAATTAAATTTAAAGCACTAAATAATTCCCCTTCGCCAGAGGAAGTTAAAGAACAAGATGCGAAAGAGTTTATTCTAAAATCATTTGATAAAGACACAGATGGGAAACTTAATTTAAATGAAAAAATGGCACTAATTAATGAAGCTAATAAATTTGTTGGTGCTGTCGGAATAAATGCTACAAACAACGGTCCTATAACGACAGATCAATTAGTAGTAGATATGAGATCTCCTCAGTTGGATAAATTTCTTTCACACTTGGAAGGTGAAAACAAGCCATTTGATGTTGCTTTTGACGCTTACAATGGTATTTTCGATCAATTATCTGAAGCAATACAATCTGGTGATACGACCAAGGCTAGTCAACTACAAGAGCAGTTAGATATTAAAGGTGATAATCTACTGGATAATACAGAAAGCATAACCATGAGTTACGATAATTTCGTTAATCCGCGGGGACCTAGTCCAATAATGCGTGCAGCACAATTAGAGTTTTTTCAAGAAATGAATTCTAGTGCTACACCATATCTAGAAAATCAATTAACAGTAGCTTTAAGCCTTGATACTGCTGCCGGAAGGGAATCAGCAGCAGTAATAAGACAAGAATTAGCTGAGGGTGATAAGTTAACAGAAGTATATGGTGACAGCTTAGATGTGATGAATCAGCTTGTAGATAAAACCCAAATAGACTTTGGTAATATCAATCAAGAGCAAGCTAAGTTTCTTTATGGTTTGAATCTAGATATCGCCACTGATTTAGAAAATCAGATATCAGAAGCCTTAGCTATTGATACAGATGCTAGTAAAATTAGTTTTGCTGCATTGAATACTGAGATGAAGATAACTAAACATGTCGTCAGTGAATTAGAGAGACAGTTCGGTTTTAACAATAAAGAAGGTATTTTACCTGACCGCTATGAGCAAAGTAAACATTTTATCGATTTACACAATGAAATACTTTCTGATCTTGAAGGACAGATGGCAGTAGCTCTTGGCATTAATACAGATGCTGGCAGAATATCTGCTGCAGCTCTTCGCACAGAGATCGGTACCACTAAAAGCTTACTAAAATTCTGGACAGAAACTGCTAATTTCTGGAAACCAGACTAATAATTGAGATGATTTAACTAAGGAGTAACGGATGTCTCTGCTGGCGCAGCAGCAGCACTCGAACTGGTATCGGTCACAGGAGTACCAGGCACAGAGACTGGAGCAGGTGCTGGAACTGGACCCTGAGCTGGTTTAGTGTAAACCCCATATTTAGCCCCTAAATCTAAAAGCTTATTAATACTCTTTTTCGCTTTAGCTTTAGTCTCATCTGTAAGAGGAATAGAATCAAGCTTGGTGTTTACTTTATTAACAGCTTTATCTACTCTCTCCGTAACTGCCTTAGCTACAGGCTCGCGAGTGATTTTAAGTCCTAAACCATTCGGTAATGCTAAAGGCTGATCACCGATCAATTGAAAATCTCTTACTTTAACTTTAGGTTTTTTCGATTCACCATGAACATTAAAAGCCATCATAAGCCTCTCTGGCACAGTTAAATTTAAATCAAAATTTAAAAAGCCTTTAAAACTTGAGCTGCCACTGCCTTTTAAAGTCGCATATTTACTTTCAGCTAAAAGATTATTCATCTGTATAAGCTTGCTCACAACAGAGAAATCAGAGCTTGCAGCAAGGAAATGTCCTTCTAAAGCTTTATCTATACTAGTAGTGTCTATAGGTAAGAATTTAATATATTTATCTTTTTTCTTTTTCAGATCTAATATCACTGGGATATTAATATCCGTGAATTTTAGTTTACCATTAGCTATAAGGCTTCTAGACTGCTGCTCTGGAGTTTTACCACTGAAACTAAGTCTATACTGAGGTATCTCAAAAGTCCCTTCTACTGGTGCTTTAAACTTCGGATCAAAAGCATGCAGAACTTCATGAATTTTAAGACCACTCAAAGCCCCAGTGGAACTGACTTGCATAGCAAAGCTCACTAAATCTATATTAGTATTTAAAGTAAAATTTAAATTTCCTGTAGCATTTTTATTCTTATCTACACTCTCAATCTTCATAGAACCCTTACTGACATTAAACTGTAGATTAGGGTTTTTTATTAAACTTATAGCCGTATTTAAATTTAATAGGGAGCTTATCTTTAAAAGATTTCTTTCAGCCGCACCTATTCTAAAATCATTTAAAGTAAGAGTGCCAGAGCCATACAGAGTTTTTAAAATATCACCACGCAAACTAGCATTAATATCTACATGCTTCTGTGAACCATTAAAAGCAAGCAGCTTAGCAGAAGTATCCAGCATAGCTTTAGGTAAATCTTTAAGATTAATCTGCGCTCTTAAAGATCCTTTCACTGGAATACTGCTTACATCTAAAGGAATAGTCTCTAATGAACCTTTAAAGCTCAGCTTAGAATCACCCTTATCAAAGAAATTCGTATGAAAATCTATCTCAGAGAGCTTTTCTCTTGGCTTATCACTGATGTAAATATCCTTAATATCTAAATTTAAATTTCTAAATCTAAGTGGAGCTCCTTTATATGGCTCGAAAAGGATATTTGCGTTTTTAATTTTCAGTAGATCTAGGCTAAGACTCTTAAGACCTTTATCTCCAGTATTCATCTCCTCGCGCATTAGATCATCTTCACTAGGTTTTAGTAGTTCCTGTAATTTAGTGAAATCTAAGCCCTTTAAGGAAACTTCCCTTTTCTGGTTCTCGACTAAAGTAAATACTGGTGATTCAACTAGAAGAGCTTCTACTAGCAGCTTTCTTTTCAGTAAAGATTTTAATTTCGCTTCTATATAAAATTTATCTACAGTTAAAGCTTCACCGATTTTAATATCTTCTATTACTAGACTAGGATTTAGCTTAATAAAACTCAGAAAACTGAATCTCACCTGATTAAACTCGACACTCAGCCCAGTGTTCTTAACGATCTGCTCTTTTACGATTTTCGCCCAGTTGTTTTTAAAATAAAACTCAAAAAAAGCATAAACGCCAGTCAAGATTAAGGTAAAAACTAATAGGCAGATTAAAAGTATTTTTCCAAAAGAGGCTATGGTTTTGGTCATAAATTTTTTAATAAGTGGTAGCTGGGGGCGGAATCGAACCGCCGACCTGAGGGGTATGAATCCTCTGCTCTAGCCAACTGAGCTACCCAGCCACGCGAACTAAGATTTTAACACTTTTAAGATATTAGGAACTTATCAGATTTCAGAAAAAAGAATAATTTTTTCTTGGCAGTATATAATTTTCAGAATGGGCTTACCTAATGCGACTTTTAAAAGTCTTGAGATATCCGCTAAAGGACTTATTAGTAGAGCTGATGTAAAAGCTAAAATTATTAAAAATACTAATAAAGGGATTAGATTTTTTGTTCAGAGAGATTTAATCAATATTCCTGAACAAGAGTTAATAAATATTCCTGAAGATACCGCGATACTCGCTCATGTAAAGAATATCTCCAGCACACAGAGAAACACTGTTCTAAGTAATGGTACAGGTTCTATCTGCCTTACGGAACATTTTCTAGCAGCTTGCGCTCTAGCGAATCTTAATAATATAGATGTTTACCTAGATAATGAAGAACTGCCTTTCGGGGATGGTTCTGCTAACTTATGGTTAGAGCTTTTTAAAAAGCATAATCTAATTCAGACTGTAAAAGAATCACAGATAAAGCTTAAAGAAGAAATTTATATCGAAGATCCTCATCAAACACATAAATATATTAAAGCCATTCCTACAGATGCTAATTTCAGCGCTACTTATCAGATGGATTGGAATCATCCTAAAATAGGAAAGCAGGCTTACACTTGGGCTTTAGATAAAGATGCGATAGACGAAGTCGCTAACGCTAGAACTTTCAGTACTGAAGCTGAAAATCAGATGCTCGGCTTAAGTGGCTGGATAGTGGGTATTACTGAAACTGATTTCACTGTGCCTTTAAGATTTCCAGACGAACCTAGTAGGCATAAGGTTTTAGATCTCATCGGTGATCTTTATCTTTCAGGAATTAATCCACTAAGTTTTCAAATGCAGGTGATCAGTAATCAGGGCGGGCATTATTTAAATTCTCTGCTCGCGAGGGAATTAAGTAAGCTGTGAGAATATTATCAGACCTAAAGTTCAAGACTAGGCAACTGCCTGATAGTAAAAGAAGAATTTTCCTGCTAATTCTTTTCTGTTTCACTTTTACCATAAGCTCTCTAAATGCCTTACAGGCAGATGATTTCATTATAAAAATCACTGGACCTCATTTAGATAACCTCTCAGCATTAAGCATTAAACTTTCTGTAGATCCTAAAAAATACTGTGAGCTTGATAAAGAGATTAATATAAATAGGCAGACTTTCTTTAAGAATGTCGACCCGCAAGGTTCACTTATTAATGTTTCATTTAAGACGAGTACAGCTAATCTTCTGAATACTAAAAGCGTCTCTGCTGTAATTAAGGACAGTAATTCAGAAACTATAGAAATAAAAGGAAAGCTTAAAAGGCTTAACTATGCTGGAAAATTGAGTGCAAAAGTTTTAAGTGCTGAGCTTGTAGCTGATTTCGGTAAAGAATTAGACACTAAGCTTATTAGCACTGTGATAAGCATCACCAAAGAAGATGATTTATTACCTTTTTTTGGAATCACGAAAGCTAAAATACTAGGACCTAATCCTAGATTATATTCCAAGAAAATGTTTATTAGCATAGGTGATATAGAAACTTATGGTTTTAATTTAGAAAAAAATATCACGAATATGAAAATCAATAATCAGAAAGCGGATTTGATTAACAAAAAAATGATAATTGCTAATATCACTCTAGATGAAATACCCGAAAACAGTAAATTGCCTATTATCCTATCTATGATGGTGGCTGGGAAAGAGGTTAAGAAAAATATTGGGGTTATTGATTTAGTGGAATCGGTGGAGTTAAGGTAGGATTGCATCCCAAAGATTCTGGAAGAAAGTTTTATTTGGGTCTAAGCGACCTAGTTTTTTCTTTTTATAATAAAAGCGAAAGAAAGGATGGATAAGCAAGAAAAGTAGCCATGAAAATGCAATAACCATGGTTGTCACATAATCTAAATTAGACTCACTCATAAACCTTCTCCTTATTTTCTGAATGGTAGTACCACTCATCTAGAATGTCAATGCTGCGGTAGATGCAAATGATGCCAACTAAGCTTATGCTAGAAACTATTATGAATTTCAATATACCAATATCTTCAATCCTATAATTAGCATTAGTTAATTCCATAAAAATCATGCTTGCAAAAGAACTTAATAACCCAAAGCCAATGTATTGAAGAAGATTAGCCCGATGTTTAATAGATTCTGGAAGATCTTTCATTTAAATTAGCTTCGCAAAAATTAAAAAAAATTTTTAGGGGTCATTTTTCCTCAGAGTTAAAAACTAGAAAATTTTCCAGACTATAATCAGGACTATGGATGTAAAAACAATATCTTATTTTTTCTCTATTTATTTTAAAGACGAATTATCTAGTCAAGGTGCTACTTGGAAATCTAGTTTTGATATTGACATTAGAAAAGCTTTTGAATCAAATTTATTTGAAGAGGAAGCTACCTTCTATACAGCTCCAACAAACTTAGGAGTTTCAGATGCAATTATTAATGACATTCCTCTTATTAGCCTAGTGTCTAAAGATCAATTCCATGAATGTAGTGCTACAAAGAAAAAAATAAATTTTAATTGGAGATTGGCTGATGATGAACACATTAAAGATTTCAGTGAACAGAAATCACATTTTAAAAGTTTGTTTAATTTTGCAAAGAAATTTCAATCACCCATAGCTCGTATCGCGGTAGTAGCTAGTTATTCCGCCAATTTAGAAAATTTATTCGCTGCAGAATATATTAAAAAAAAATTTCTGAATACTAATAAGGTAAATTTTGATATTAGAGAGGCTTCTTTACGCTATGTTGAACCTGTTGATAAAGAGTGTCAACTTCCTAATTTACGACTTAAGAAATTAAACTTTTAGGAGTATGAGTTTAATTAAGCAGTTTGTTGATAATATGCAGCAAGAAACTCATTTGGACTAGCTTTAAGAGCGGTATGCATTCTTTCGGTATTGTAATAATTAATAGT
>CANHDW010000002.1 GCA_947459525.1 Candidatus Caenarcanales bacterium | reverse complement strand
GCGCATTATTGAAAATAGATGAATTTTGAATAATGCCAGAGCTCGCTTATAAGTGGTCTTACCGAGGGCAAAATCATTCTAAAAGTGTGATAAATACCATGCAGAAGTAAGCCTGTCCAATGGAACACCGTCAAAAGCAACATTCGGAAGAATATTTGCAGCATTGGATTCATTAGCATTTTTGATTACCGATGAAGATGCCCAAAAAACAGCTTAAGTGCTAGCCACGCTTACCTATGTAAGGCATCATTGGGGTATGACAAACAAGATCCAATTTCAAAAAGCTTAAGCTAATGGGTAATCAGATTTTGTTTTAAATTTTAATAAAAGTGGCAAAAAAATATATAAGCTATGTATAATCCTATCTTTGAAGATGATGATAAAAATGGTAATCTTAAGCAATTAAGAGAACTCATCTATATTCGCAGCACTAAGCATAATATATCTGAACTTGGTTCCAATATATTAACTTTTATTAAAAAGCATCCCATAAGTTTCTTTACAGCAGTGCTATTCTTTTTTTTAGGTGGCTATAAAAAACGCAGAAATTGAAGATTGTAAGCAGTCCCCAGAGATGGCACTAACGCAGAAATCGGAGTTCGGTAACCGTGCCTAGATTTGGAAATATGAAAAGTGCTAAGTATTTAGCGATATTAAATATAACTCCAGACTCATTTTCAGATGGTTCTAAGGATTTTTGTGATCTTGGCTGGCTTTTAGATAAAGCAGAGAAGCTTATGGAAAGTGGAGCTTACGCTTTAGATGTAGGGGCAGAATCTACTCGCCCTGATGCGGAGCCTGTATCAGCGATTGAAGAATATCAGCGTTTGGAAAATTTTTTAAAAATTTTTTGTAGTAAATATGATTTCCCTTTATCTATAGATACTCGCAAATATGAAATCATGGAAGCCTTACTATTAGAGCCTTTCTTTAAGGAAAAAATATCTTTTTTAAATGATGTAGAAGGCTTTACTGATGAGCGTAAGCTTGAGCTTATTTCTAAGTATGATAAAGAACAGAAGATTAAACTTATAGCGATGCACTCGAAAGGTGGTGTGCCACCAAGTTTAAAGGCTTTAGAGGTTCCAGAAGATTACTATTTAAGTGATTATCCTCAGGCTAAAAATGAGAAAGCCGCTTTTGAAATGCATTTAATAGATTTTTTTTCTCGATTTTTAGATTTATGTGAAAATTATGGTATTGACTTAGCTAGGGTAATTCTTGATCCAGGATTAGGTTTTGGTAAAAATTATAATCACAGCTATGATTTAATTGAGATTTTGCCGAAACTTAAAAATGCAGAAAATAAAATCATGTGGCGGTCTCGGGAGTTTAATCCTGAAATACTTATAGGAGCTAGTCGTAAGTCTTTTTTAGGCGCTGCTTTAAACGCAGAAAATGGAGTTCGTGAGCAGTGTGAAAGTAATAGCACTCTTGCAGAGCGTAATATGGATTTGGATTTATTAACGCAAAGATATAATGAACTCTGTTATGAAGCTGGAGCCAATTACTTTAGAGTTCATAAAATAATTTCTTAATCACTTTTTCACCACCTTTTGATATGAGCTTATAATGAAAGATGTTGTGTATTTTTAGTGATTTGTAAAAATCTATTAAAGGCTTAGTGAGTAAAGACATGGATGAGGAAACCTTAATCGAAATATTCCAAAAATCTCTTTTAGAAGAAGAAAAGTCAGCTTTAGTCGAGGACTTAAACGCTCAATATTTAAAGACCTGCACGGAGATAAAAGAATCCTGTAAACCTTTCGGTAAAATCATTACCGATAAGGTATCTGATTATTTTTCTAGTTTCTTTAAGGTAATTCAGTTAGCCCCATCTATTCTAGATGTAGAGAAAGTTATTGCTGAATTTAAGAAGCTTAAACTCAAAGGCTCTGAATTAAAAGCTTTTATTATTGATAATTTAGACGAACCAGATGAGCTTCTGGATTTCGTTGAAGAATATAGGCTAACTGTTGAAAATCGTTTAGAGGTCATAGAAAGAGAACAGTTATATTATCAAGCGAATTTAAACCAGCTACCTGAACAGAGTCTGAGTATAGAGGAAATCGATAGTGAAAAAACGCTAGTTTTAACTATTCTTAATCCAGTACAAACCTTAATCGGCATGAATGCCTTGTTGAATTATCAGCTTGGGCATTTAGTAGAGATCAATATTCAGATTTTTAATTATCTAAAGAAATTAAGTGCAGAGCATCAGCTGACGACTATTTATATTAAAGATGCTGCTGCTTTAAATTTAAGTGAAGAGAAGAGAGAGGAATTTATAGATTATGTTCAAGAAGATCGTGATTCTCTCGGTAATTTAGGGCTGGAAGCCTTACTGAGTCAAGATGTTCGTGAAAATATCATGGATATAGCAAGTGAGCTTGCTACTAATCTAGTCTATAGAATATGCTGGAGCGGTGACTTTACGATTAAGTCATGAACGCAGAAGATGGAGTTGTTCAGCGGTCTCTTAGGGGCGTGTAGCCAAACGAACAAGTTCAAGGCCGAGGAGGACGAATGACCGCAGTGTACTGCGGGTAATTTCCGGCGATGCCGAGCATGCGAGACAAGTCTCATATGCGAGCAAGCGGAAATACAAGCTTGATTCATCAAGCTTACATGAGGATCATGAGGACGACGAAAACGCAGAAATTGGAGTTTCGCTACACGCCACTTAGACTAAGTTTTTAACAAGGTCAAGCCTGCGGCTCACTATATCCCAATCAATAATTTTCGTAAAAGCTTCAAGATACTTCGCTTTACCTTCTTTCTTGAAATCGGCTACATAAGCATGTTCATAAACATCTAGGGCTAATATCGGAACTATAAAATTAGGGAAATTAGCAGAGTGGTCTTGCAGAGCGTAATTGAAAATTTTACCGTTAAGTAGATTAAGACCCGTTACTGACCAGCCTTCTACTTTCATCGCGAGTTCTGTTAAATTTTTCATGTAGGCATCGAAGGACCCAAAGGTTTTATCAATAGCTCTATTCAGGCTAGAACTACGCTTAGATTCTTCTGTGCTCATGTTCGTAAAATAGATATCATGTAAAGCCATGCCATTTAGAGAGAAGGCTAGATGCTTCATCCCGAATTCTGTAATATTCCCTACTGACATCTCAGCTTCAGCTTGGTTTACATTTTTAATGTAATTAGAATATAGTCCTAGATGGTTTTTTATAATTTCTGGGCTTAAGCCGAGTTTATCGTTTTTAGTCAGGTGCTCAAAGTTTTTTTCTTGATATTGACCGTCTTTATAAATGGGATAGAGTTCGTTTATATTAAACTTTCCTCCTTTAGAGCAAGCGCCAAGTACATTACTGAGTCCAAGACCTAAGCCAGTAAATGCGGCCGCGTTAAGAAAATTTCTACGATTCATTTCTACCATAGTGATAATTATAGAGCTAAGTCTTAATAGCTCGCTGAAAAACGCTAATCAAGGATGTTCTCTAGAATTCAATAACCGCCGCACCCCAAGTCATTCCAGCTCCAAAACCAGCCATGGCGATAGTTTGTTTTTTACCATTTTTGACGATACGTCCTTCTTCTATGGCTTCGTGAAAAGCAATCGGAATGCTAGCAGAGCTGGTATTCCCATATTTTTCTATATTACAGATGAATTTTTCCATCGGTAGATTAAAGCGTTTAGCAGCACTTTCAAGAATTCTATAGTTAGCTTGATGCGGTACTACCCAGTCTATAGTGGATGGGTCTACATTTGCTTTAGCGCAAGCTTGCTCAATTGACTCTGGGAGAGCTTTTACGGCGAACTGATAGACGGCTTGACCGTTCATACTGACCATTTCTGGTTTAGTGTCAATGTCTTCAGCTTTTACTGGATAATGTGAACGAGTATTTTTTAGATAAAGAGCCTGATCCTTATCTGCTTTAGCGTTTAGGTAAAAACCTTTAAATGATGCATCTGCCTCGGGTACAGCAGTTAAGAGTACGGCTCCAGCACCATCTCCGAAGATCACAGCGGTTCTTCTATCTGACCAATCTACATACCTAGACATTAGATCCACGGAAAGAACTAAAACGTTTTTATATTGGCCGCTTTTAATAAAGGTGTCAGCGATGTTTAGTGCGTAGATAAAACCAGTGCAAGCAGCAGAGATATCAAACCCTGCGCAGGATTCTATTCCAAGTAATGGCTGTACCATACATGCTGTAGATGGAAAAAGATTATCGCTAGTAGCTGTGGAGCAGATGATTAAATCTATATCGCTAGGCTTGATATCGAATTCGGGGTTTAATTTTTTAGCCTGTTCAAAGCAGGATTTAGCTGCGGCCGCAGCTAAGGTCGTGGAGTTTTCACCGATAGATTCATCGGCGACACGACGTTCTTTAATGCCAGTGCGTTGAGTTATCCAATCATCGGAAGTATCCATCAGTGATTCTAAATCAAAGTTAGTTACTACCTTCTTTGGTAGAGCCTTTCCAAAGGCCAGTATTTTTGATCCAATATTCATAATAAGTTTACTGAATATAAATATACCAATAAACTGACATCTTTGTCATAAAAAACTGATAATTGTGTCATATTTTTATACTCCCCAAAGAAATAACTTGATGATACACTGTTTTTAAGGTACTTTTTGAACTCAGAGTGTTTATCAATGGAAAAGCAAAAGCAGAAAAAAGAAAAGACTGAAGAAATTCATAAGCTTCTAGCTGATTATGCCAAAACTAAAGACAAGAAGGTTAGAGACAAGCTTGTCAATATTAACTTTGTTCTTGTTAAAAAGATCGCCCACGGTCTTGCTCGAAGAAGCACTGACCCTGTAGATGATTTGATACAGATAGGCTCTATCGGTCTTATTAAAGCTATAGATTATTTTAATCCAGACGCTGGAGCTAGATTTACTACTTACGCGACTCACTTAATTACTGGTGAGATTCGCCATTATCTTCGCGATAAAACTTCGATGATTAGAGCTCCAAGAGAGCTTCAGGAATTAAGTTTTAGGATTAACAAGGTAGTACAGAAGTTAAGAGCTGAATTTGGTAGAGATCCGACTGATTTAGAAATCGCAAGCGTGCTTACTGATGTTAAAGAGACGAAGATAAAAGAAGCCTATGAAGTAGATAGAAGAAAAACATTAGTTTCTTTGGATCAGACTATAAGCCCAAATCCTTCTGAGAATGATACTTCTCTTGTTGATACTTTGGCTGATATGCGTGAGTATCGCAGGAATGATGTTCGTGAGGATTTTATGACTGTTAAGGAGATGATTACTAAGCTAAAAGAGCCTTTAGCTGAAATTATAGATTTAATATATTTCCAAGATACGCCACAGTCTGATGTCGCTAATATTCTAGGTATCTCTCAGATGCAAGTTTCTAGGAGATTAAAAAAGGCTACAGCTGCTCTCCAAGAATTATTTAATGGCTCTATGAATCCAGAGAGGTTGGCTGATACGACTATAATCCCAGAGGAAAGAAAAGCTACGGCTCAAGTAGTTACGACTGCAAATAGTCCTTTAAATACTACTATTACGGGTAATCGCAGTTCCGCTGGTAGAAAGGTTTCTAGATCAAGTTTAGGGGCTAAGCTAAGGGCTAAGAGTCAGCCTAGTCAAGAATAGGGTACCATTTAGTTTTCTTGGTTTTATTTCCTTATAAAACGAGTTAGGATTATATATATGTCTATTGATAATGCAGTTAAAGAGAATAATGCAGAGAGTTTACTTGCTGATATAGCTATCACAGCTGAGCTTGCAGATTATAGCCCTGTTAAAGGCTGTATGGTTATTCGACCTTATGGTTATGCTATCTGGGAAAATATTCAGAGAATACTCGATAAGATGATTAAAGATACTGGGCATGAGAATGCTTATTTCCCCTTACTGGTTCCAGAAAGCTTTTTACAGAAAGAAGCTGAGCACGTAGAAGGCTTTGCGCCAGAGTGTGCTGTAGTGACTCATGCTGGTGGAAAAGAGCTTTCAGAGAGATATGTAATCAGACCGACCTCTGAAACGATTATTAATCATATGTTTTCTAAATGGATTAACTCTTATAGAGACCTGCCGATGAAACTAAATCAGTGGGCGAATGTTATGCGTTGGGAGATGCGTACCCGTCTATTTTTAAGGACTTCAGAGTTTCTATGGCAAGAAGGCCATACTTGTCATGCGACTCACGAAGAAGCTAAAGAAGAGGTAATTAAGATGATCCATGTCTATGAAGATCTTTTGCATAATTACTTAGCCCTGCCGATACATATAGGTGAAAAGACTGAGTCAGAGAGGTTTGCTGGAGCGGTTTCTACATTTTCGATAGAAGCTTTGATGCGTGATGGTAAGGCTTTGCAGGCTGGAACTTCACATGATTTAGGTCAGAATTTTGCTAAAGCCTTTGATACTACTTTTACAGATTCAGAGAATAAATTAGCTCATGTTTGGCAGACTTCTTGGGGAGTGAGTACTAGGCTTATCGGTGCTGTGATTATGGGTCACCATGATGAAGTTGGGCTGATATTACCTCCGAAAATAGCTCCTTATCAGGTAGTTATAATCCCTATTCTGAAAAAGAATCTTGATAATACGAAAGTACTTAATCAAGCTAAATTATTTCATAAGGAACTCACTGATTTAGGTCTAAGAGTGAAGTTAGATGACAGGGAGCAGATTAGCCAGGGGATTAAGTTTAATGAATATGAACAGAAGGGCGTGCCTTTAAGATTAGTAATCGGTGAGCGTGATTTAGAGAATGGCTGCGTGGAACTCCATCGCCGTGATATTCGTAGTAAAGATAAGGATATTCAGATAGCAGGTTTAATAGAAAGCATTGTAAGACTTTTAGATGAAATCCAGTCTGGACTTTTCACTCGTGCATTAGAATACAGAAAAGAGAATACAAAAATAGTAAAAAATATTGCTGAATTAGATTCAGTTTTAGATTCTAAATCATTAGGCTTTGCTAGAGCGATGTGGAACGGTGATGTAGAGTTAGAGAGAATTTTAAAAGAAAAATTCAGTGCAAGTATTCGCTGTATCCCACTCAGACCAGAGTTGCCAAGTGATCATCCTTGTATTATTTCGGGTACAGTTTCTCCTCAGAATCGTGAAATACTTATAGCTAAAGCATATTAAAGATGAGACTGCTCCCAAACATATAAGGTGTAGATATTAAGGTTTATGCAGAAGCCAGACCCAGAAGAATTAAGAGAGTGGCAGATTAATGCAGAGCAGCGTAGGGCTATATTGCCGTCACAGTTTGGGATTCGCGGGCATTATGTGCAGTTAATTTGCGGGCATTGTAAGGGTGATTTTACCCGAAAGATGTTACCGCAGCGAAATGACCCAGTTTATGTCTGCCCTAAATGTAATTCTCGAAATTATGTGCCGATACAGTGGTGATTTAGAGACTGGTGCACAATTTAAAAGACCGCTGCCTAACGTGCAGTTTTAAGCTATCGCTAGAAGATAAACTTCGTAAATTTCGCCGTCTATAAGCATGGTGCGGGGAGCACCTTTACGGTTTTTCTTTTTCTTATCTATAATCTTCATTAATTTAGCACCAGAAAGTGCTGAATTAGCTTTATCTTGTGCGGCTTGAGCTTGGGCTAAATTAGACTTCTGTTGCTCAAGTGAAAACTCTGCTCCACCTTTATTTTGCGAAGCACCGTTATTACCCGGACCTATATTTGGTCCTTGTCCGCCAATTGAAGGTAATCCACCTAAACCCATATATACTATATCTAGATTAACAGTTAAGAATCAGTTAAGGATACTTAATTTCTTATTCATTTTAAAGAATATAGGTCAAATGATCGAAATCATACAGGCAGATTCTAGTTTATATTTCTAAAGCAGTTAAACATCTAATACCGCAAGCCCAGAATATTCTTCGATAAATTTCTTACGTGGTGGAACTATATCCCCCATTAATACATCGAATATTCTGCTAGCTTCTTCAGCATCTTCTACTAAAACCTTTTTCAGGATTCTAGTCTCAGGATTCATAGTAGTCTCCCAGAGTTGATCTGGCATCATCTCACCTAGACCTTTAAATCTCTGTATACTTGGTTTACCACCTAATTCAGCTAAAGCAAGTTCTAATTCAGCATCATTGTAGGCATATCTAACTTTATTTTTATACTCCACTTTATATAGCGGCGGTTGAGCGACATAGATATTACCATTATCGACTAATTGTCTTGAATACCTAAAGAAGAAAGTCAGTAAGAGGGTTCTAATATGCGCGCCATCAACGTCCGCATCGGTCATTATTATAATTCGCTTGTAGCGAAGCTTTTTAAGATCAAGATTAGTACCATCTATTTTTAAAACAGCTTCTGATTTTTTACCATCGATTTCTTCTTCTGAAGGAACCAATCCTATTGCTTGAATCATCGCTTGGATTTCATTATTATCGTAAAGCTTATCAATAGTGGCTCTTTCAACGTTCAGAATTTTACCTCTAAGTGGTAGAATCGCTTGATAATTTCTGTCTCTACCCTGCTTCGCTGAACCACCCGCAGAATCACCCTCTACTAGGTATATTTCACATAAATCTCCGTCAGTATTCGAACAATCAGATAGCTTACCTGGAATGCCAGTGCTGCCCTCTAGAGCAGACTGTCTTCTTACGGCATTCCTAGCTTTCTTAGCAGCTTCTCTAGCTCTGCGAGCCATTAAAGACTTATTTACTATTGCTTTAGCGTCTTTAGGGTTCTTATCGAACCAGTCTTCTAGTGCATCTCCAAGTACGGTCTGAACAGCTGAGACTACTTCATTATTCAGTAGTTTAACTTTAGTTTGAGACTCGAATTGAGGATCTCTTACTTTAACCGAGATAATAGCAGTGATGCCTTCACGAATATCATCACCAGTAAGATTTTCCTCTTTCTCTTTGATCATGGACACCTTACGTGCATAGTCGTTAAGAACTCTTGTCATAACGTTCTTAAAGCCAGTCATGTGAGTACCACCATCTGGGTTATTTATGTTATTTGCAAAAGTTAAAATAGTTTCGTGATAACTATCGGTGTACTGAAGGGCAACTTCCACCTCTACTTCGTTAGCAGAAGCATGGCAGTCAAAAATTTCTTTATGAAGCGGATGTTTAGGCTCATTTAAGTACTTAACATAGCTAATCAGGCCTTCAGGATTGTGATATACCTGTAATCTTCTTTCATCATCTTCAGCTAGTCTTAGATCTGTAAAGGTGATTTTCAATCCTTTATTAAGGAAAGTCATTTCTCTAAAAGTCTTAGCTAAGGTTTCTCTATTAAACTCTGGAGTGAAACTAAGACCACTGGAATTAGTTTCGATAAAAATATCTTTATCAGGCCAGAACCTGACTTTAGTACCTCTTCTGTCGGTGCTTCCAGTAACTTTTATGGGTTCAACGGGGTCGCCGACTTTAAGACCATTTTCTGATCTGCCTCTAAATTCAACAAAATTAATAACACCATTGCGGTAAACTTCAACTTGAAGCTTCTCAGAAACAGCATTTACGCAACTCGCTCCAACGCCGTGTAATCCACCTGAAACTTTATAGCTAGAATTATCACCACCAAATTTACCACCAGCATGAAGTACGGTGAAAACAGTCTCTACACCAGAGAGACCAGTCTTCGCAACTATATCAGTTGGAATACCTCTACCATTATCTTCTACCGACAGTGAACCATCAGGATAAACAAAAATTTCTATGGTATCACAGTAGCCAGCTAGAGCTTCATCTACTGAGTTGTTAACTATCTCATAGACGCAGTGATGCAATGCCTTGTGGTCTGTACCACCTATGTACATCCCTGGACGTTTTCGAACGGCTTCTAGCCCTTCTAAAACTTCAATATTCTGAGCAGAATAATTATTCTTTGTATCTGGAGCTGTCATTACCACGGTGTTTTATAATTCTAGCATTTTTTATCGAATTCTCCCATAACGAATTGTTATGAGATCATCGCCATAAACTAAGCTAATTGAGCTGCTATCAGCACTGAAAGCCTCTGCTTCGCTAGGATCTATAAATACAGAGGCGTTACCGCTATCGCTCACGAAGCTATAGGTTTTCCCACCCAATGCTTCGACTTTAACGGCAAAGGATATCCTATAGCCGACATTAAACCTAGAACTAAGTTCTACTCTGACTTCTTTGCCTTGAAGGCGATTTAAAAAATGAGTGAGTTCAGTCTTTTCTTCAGGACTTAACATGCAGGCTGAAGTTGAGGGATTTTTGATTGAGTAGCAATTTGCAATTGTTGAGCTGCTCTTTTTTTAGTCATAGCTGAGCGTTTTCTTTCAATAAGATTATGGCTAACTCTTTTTAGATCATAAGTCCAGCCGATAAGGGATAATCCATAAATAAGCCACTTACTTGGATCGTATTGATAGTATCTAACACCATTCCTATAATCGGAAGGAAACTCATGGTGGAAATTATGATAACCTTCTCCAAAAGTTAGTAAAGCTGTAAACCAATTATCTCTTGCACTGTGAGTGTCAGAATAAGTCTGTTTTCCAATACAATGTGAAACAGAATTAATGAGGAAAGTAGCATGATGATTAACTACTGATCTGAATACACCAGCTACGAAAAAACCACCAAAAGCATCACCCCAAGCGAAATGTGCGATTAATGTAGGTAAAATAAATCCAGATAAAACCGCGATATACCCCCAATATTTATCTTGGAAAACAACCAATTTATCCTGATAAAGATCAGCTGGTTTAATATCCTTAACTTGATCATCAAATTTATAAAATAACCAAGTAATATGAGCCCACATAAACCCTCTACTTATACTGTAGGGATCTTTATCTTTGTGATCTACGAATTGATGATGAACTCTGTGATCTAATGACCATAAAAGGGCAGAGCTCTGAAGAGCTCCAGCCCCGAAAAATAAAAAGAATATGCTAACAATCGGATTTGCCTTATAAGTTCTGTGTGAAAACAATCGATGATAGCCAGCGGTAATGCTAATTTCTATTAGTGAAGTTAAGACTACGAATAGGATTACAGTCCCCCAGTTAAACCATCCTTTGTAGAACCAGTAGCTGACGGCTAAAGCTGAAATGATAGGACTGATTATTAGATAAATGGTATTACCCCAATTTATCTTTTCGCTTGAAACTCGATTTGTCATACTTATAAGAACATTATCTCATAAAAAAAATAAGCTAAGCTTAAAATGTTTAATTTTAGCTGCTATCATGTTTTTAGTAATTATTGACAGGCTTTTAGCTCTTGTTGATAGAGGATATTCTTGTGCGAGTTGCGTTTACGGGAGGAGGCACTGGAGGACATATTTATCCATGTCTTGCTGTAGCTGAGCTATTTGAAGATGAAAGTAATCGAGCTGGGGCTGAAAAAAACTTTCTTTACTATATTGGTGGTGAAGGAAAACTGGAGCAGGAACTGTGTCTAAGAAAAGAATATATCCAGTTTCTTCCTATTAATGCTCCAAAGCTGCCATCTCGAAATAATTCTTTTAAAGAAAACTTAGAATGGTTTGGTATTTTTTTTAAAGCTTATAAATGCTCTGTGAACTACCTGAGAGAAAATAAAATTGACGTAGTGATGGGTACGGGTGGTTACGTGGCAGCGCCAGTGTTTCTTGCCTGTGTGATAACGAAAACAAAGTTCCTAATTCATAATCTTGATAGTAATTTTGGATTGGTAAATAAATTATTTAAAATATTTGCGAGTCGTGTGAGCTTAGGCTTTCCGATAAATGTAAATTTTAATGATAAATATCGTTACACGGGTAATCCAGTCTCACAAGATTTTATAAATATTTATAGGGAAGCCGCTGATGGGGCTGCTGCTAGTCGTGATGAAAATCATTTGAGGGTTTTGGTAACTGGTGGTAGTCAGGGTTCCCAGTTCGTTAATGATAGTATAGGCATTTTACTTAAAGATTTTGAGGATTTTAATCAGAGATTAGCTCTTGAAGGTAAAAGAATATCTATTATTCACATTACAGGTTCTAAGCTTTTTGATGAGCATGTAAGTAAATATTTAAATGCTGATCCGAATAAATACTCTAACTATAAGGTTTTAAGTTATACCCATGAGATGGCAAATATTTCTAAAACCGTTGATATAGCTATTTGCAGGGCTGGTGCTATGACTTGTGCTGAAATGGCAGTGTCGCTGATAGTACCAATATTAATTCCTTTACCTTGGGCTGCTCATGATCATCAGACTAAAAATGCAGAGGCTTTAGTTAAGGCTGGTTGTGGTTTCATGATTCGCCAAGATGCCTTTTCTGGTGGTGAAAATGCAGAAAATGGAATTGTGCGATACTCTCCGCAAAAGGAGATTGCTGATTTGCTTTTCGACTTAGCGAAGAACCCTGAGAAAATATCGGCGATGAAGAAAAATTTGTATCGCTTTGCAAGACCTGAAAGCAGCAGAGATATCTTTGCATTAATAAAAAAACTCTAAGAACCATTGGTGAGGCATGGAGCTTAGAAACTATTTATTAGATCAACGATTTCTGCATAAACAGCAGGGTATTCATCTTTAAACCCTTTATAGAAAATGAAAACTTGTGGCACCGAAATCGACTTGGATGCTGAATCGGTTACTGGGAGATACTCTTGCAGGCTGTGGATGTAATAGATATCACCCCTTTTATTAAAGTTTTCTTTCCACGGAAAGGTGTTTTTAAATTTTAAAACCTTTAATTGGTCATGAATCTTGCTTATAGCAGCGATTTGATTTTTATCAAGGCTGACTATTTTAGAAGAAAAACTAGTAAATTTAGGATTATTTTTTCCTGGATCATGAAGGACGGTGATGTTTACAAAAGGCTGATCATAAAAGCGAAACTCTAGAATTCTATCTTTATCGAATTCACGAAAGTCAACTTTGAACAGCATATTCATCTGCCCATTTTTAAGTTCGATGGCTTTGTTTTTTTTAACAGAAATTATATCGGCTTGAACCGATGTCTGCATAAGGATTAAAGCTGAAAGAATGTAGAGTAATCGATAGAACATTATTAGCTCACTTTTTTCGCTACTGGTAAACCTCTAATTTCTTGTCTAGGTCTTGCGATACCTAGCATTTGAGCTGGTATGTCTTGGGTTACTACAGAGCCTGCTGCTACAGAGGCTCCTTCATGTATGGTTATCGGAGCCACCAGGACGGAGTTCGCTCCAGTACTAGCTCCTTGGCAGATGACAGTCGTGGATTTTTCACCAGTAAAGGAATTATAGTTAGCCGTAATAGTACCCGCTCCAATATTTACATTAGATTTAATCTGGGCATCGCCAAGATAGCTTAAGTGGGCTGCCGAAGAGGCTTCACCTATAGTGCTATTTTTTACTTCAACAAAACATCCTACCCGTGCTTTATTGTAGACGTCGCTGCCATCTCTAATGTGTGCAAAAGGACCAATATTACAGTGTTCACCGATGGAGCTTCTATTTATATGAGACTGAATCACTGTACTATGAGAACCTATTTCAGCTGGTCCAAATATAGAGGTATTAGGCCCAATAGAACAGTTCGAACCTATAGTTACGCGACGATGTATGTAAGTGCCAGGGTATATTACAGTGTCTGGTCCGATATCTACTTCTGGACTAATGACAGTACTGTTAGTATCTATAATGGTCACACCTGCATCCATAAGAGATTCTAAGGCTTCTTGATTTTTTAATCTTGAAACCGCTGCTAGATCAGCACGGCTATTAATACCTAAGGCTTCATTCGGATTCTGTAAAATAAAATTACCGATACTAAGACCTTGACTGTAAGCCCAAGCCACTAAATCAGTTAAATAAAATTCCTCTTGGGCATTATTGCTTTTAAGTTTGCCTAAGCCTTCTTTAATAAATTGCCATTCAAAACAGTAAACACCGGCATTAACTTCTTTGATCGTCTTTTCTGCTTCGGAGCAGTCTTTATCTTCTTTTATGCCAATTATCGTATTATTTCTTCTTACTATGCGTCCGTAGCCATCGGCACAGTCCACCAGACTTGTTAGTAGAGTTATCTGATGTTCCCTTTGCTCGTGATAATTAAGCATGTCATTTAGCGTCTCTGAGCGGATTAGGGGAGAGTCACCATTTACCACTAAAACAGTTCCTTCAAAATCATCAAGTTCATCTTGGACACACATGAGTGCATGTCCTGTGCCCATTTGTACAGCTTGATCTACAATTGTGACGGGGTATGCATGTAAAAAACTTCTTACTTTTTCTCCTTGGTGACCACAAACTACTATAATTTCATCTTGGTCAACTTCTGCGAGTGAATCCAAAACCCAAGCTAGGATTGGTTTATCGAATATTCGATGCAGGACTTTAGCATTACTAGACTTTAATCTAGAACCCTTGCCTGCTGCAAGTACAACAGATTTAATCATGGTTTTATAATAGCAAAAAACTATTTACTGGCGAGCTTATTCATCTGAATTAGCTTTCCTAAGATAATGTCCATTTTTTTTGTCGAAGAAAACCTCTACTAAAGGATGATTGATAATGAAATCATCTTCTATCGGGAGCATAAACTCTTCCGGCACATAAAGCATTAAATCTGTATCATGCACTAAAACATAGTACCAAGGCTTGTTTTCAAAATTTTTATCAAATTTACTTGTGTCTAGATCGGCATTGCTTAGAAAATACATGTCGAAGTCAACAACTAGTCCATAATATTCTTCTTCTTTATGTTTAAGCACTTGACCTTTATTGAAGCGATTTTTAGGAAATTCATTAAGGTTTACGGATAGATAGAATCTTGGGATCTCAACATTAAAGCTATTACCATCTTGGTCAACAAAGCCGTAAGTACCTTCCATTGTTCCGAAATTAGTTTTAAGGTTAGAAAAACTAAAATATACATGCGTTTCTCCAGGAGCAAGAGTAGGTTTTTTGCCTACAACACCCTCTCCAGAAACTTCCGACTTATCTGAATCAGAATCAATAATGAGCCAGTATCTGTTAAGTAATTGCACTTCTTTAGGGCTTTTATTTTTAATTTCGATTCTGTAGCAAAAAAGAAAATTATTGTTAGCTGGAGCAGAATAGTCATCTAGATAAATAGAAGCTGCTTTGACTTCGATGTCGGAGCTAGTGGCTATACTAGGCATTGGAACACAAATGAGATATCCTTATCTCTATACTAAGAACTATAACTTAAATTAATGAATGTATTATACCAATTTTCAAAAAAAAGAATTTGACTCTTATCTAGAGTATTTGCAGCTGCCTCAAACAACAAAATTGCAGGGTGCTAAAAATATTTATATTGACTTGGACACATTGTTGTTTTCAAGTAATTTGAAGCTTAATCAAAGTAATCATCCTTACCCAATCCAAGATTTAATGTTTAAACTAAATGAATTGCTGAAAACTTTAGGCGATATAGATGCTAAACCCAATCGAGAAAAGCAATATAGAATTTTGCGAATTAATTTGGTAGATATAAAATCGACAGTAGATGAGGATTTATTTTATTGGTCATATTATAGTCATAAATATACGGCTTCTAAAGGTGCTGACATTAAAGCACTAGATGAGTGGCATAAATTTGAAGATAAATTAGATGTGAATAAATTAGCAGAATTTAAGGCGCGGCGTGAAATTAATTTATCTGTTTATCTCAATATTATTAAAAATCATACATATTTTAATCGTATTATTTTTGCAAGTAATCGTAAGGATAATCCTTTGATTGGTGAATTTGGCTTTGATGTTGCGGAGGAGATTTACTTAAATAAAGTTATCAAAGATCATCATGCACACAATATTTGCTCAATTTCACCTTCTTGCCTAACTAGTGCTTTATTCTTTCTAGCGAAAGATATTATCTCTGACTATAAGCTTAAAAACCTTAGGGGAAGTATAATCTCTAATTCAAAAAAACTGAGCTCGGAAGTCCTATTAGATGTCAAATTAATATTACATCACTTAGATATTACTGAAACAGATTCAAATAATTCTGATTTTATAATTCTAATTAATGACTTAGATCTTTTAACGCATATACCAGAGTTTGAAAAAAATAAACCTCTCTTCGTTGTTGACCTAAGTGTTTCGGAGTCACCAAATTTTAGCTACATGCTTTTGAAACATAATAGTTTTTCTGAAGTATTTGCCTATGCGAAGAAGAGACATAAAGAAGCTGATCATTCTGCTATTATTAGAGCCTTGAGTGCGGGACTATTATCTTTTGCGAGAGGATCTAGATTCGTTGATCAAATAGCTGTAAACTATATGGATGATTATTTCAGTCCATTGTCTATTGCTCTTAATCAGCCTTTAAAATCCTTCGTGAATCCGATCAGTATTCTCGCTCAAAAATTAGAAGATTATAATGTTAAGCAGCAAGATTCGTAATTTATTCCAAATAGCTATAAATAAAGCTATTGCGGCATCTGACTTAGGTGAGCTGAAAAGTTTTTCTGATTATATAGATGTGGAGAGATGTAAAAACCCTGATCATGGCGATATCGCCGTAAGTATAGCCCTAAAGCTGTCTCGTGAGGCGAAACTAGCACCAGTAAAGATAGCTCAAAGTATAGTAAAACATTTGGATGTAGTTGCCATTGGTGATATATCTATCGCTGGTCCAGGGTTTATTAATATTCGTTTGAATTGGGATTTTTTAGAATCTGCTCTAGTAGAGATTCATCAAGAGAAAGATAATTATGGGCGTTTATCTAAAGAAGCTCGGGCTGATATGGAGCCGCATCGCTTTCTTATAGAGTATGTTTCAGCGAATCCTACTGGTAATCTACATTTAGGTCATGGCAGGCAAGCAGTTCTGGGTAATTCTCTTGCAAGATTACTTGACTGGGCTGGTTACGATGTATCTAGTGAATTTTATATTAATGACGCTGGTGTGCAGATAGAAAAGCTTTCACTCTCTGCTCAAGCTGCAATTCAAATTCAAGAGGGTCACATCACTAAGGAAAATTATCCAGTGGATGCTTATCCACTGGATTCCATGTTAGATGTTTTAAAGCCGGAGATTTATAAAGCTAAGCTAAAAGGCTATTTGGATGCGGCTTCCCTTGCTGGTGATCAAGCAAAAGAAATAGCTGGTAAATTAGCGAAAAGTCTTTTTCTTGATTTACAGAAGAAAGTTTTAGCTGACATAGAAGTTCATTTCGATACGTGGTACTCGGAGAACGAGAATCTACATCAAGTGAAAATTAATGATAAAAATAAAATTGAGTTAATCTGTGAAACACTGAAAGCAGTAAAAGTAAAGCAAGAAGATGTGACGGAGCATCATGAGGCGGGTGAAAACGCAGAAATTGGAGTTCCGCTCCACGCCCATGAGGTCTCTGCTGTGTATGAAGAAGACTCGGCTCTATGGTTTAGAGCGAAATCCTTTGGTGATGAGCGAGATAGAGTCCTTAGAAAATCTCAAGGCATGTTCACTTATTTAGCTGGTGATATCGCCTATCATAAAGATAAATTTGACAGAGGCTTTGATAAGTTAATTAATGTTTGGGGCAGCGATCATCATGGTCAAGAGCTTGGCATTCGTGGGGCGATTCAAGCTATTGGCTATAATCCTGATCAGCTAGAGTTGATTTTTATTCAATTGGTTTCCGTTAAAGAAGATGGCGTTGAGAAAAAAATGTCTAAGCGCAAAGGCACTATAGTTAACGTTGATGAGCTTTTAGCTGAAGTCGGTAAAGATGCCCTGAGATTCTTTCTGGTGGATAGCCAAGCCAATAATCGCATGGTTTTTGATTTAGCTTTAGCGCAAAAACATGATAAAGATAATCCAGTTTACTACATACAGTATGCACATGCCCGCTCGGCAAGTATATTTCGTAATTTAGTAAGCCCTCGTATCAATATAGTTGATAATACGGAAGAAGCTGCTATTTTTGAAGTAGATGAGCTAGAACGTTTATTAAATGAAGAGTTTAAAACATTTTCTGCAAATTTCAAGAAACTCTTTTCTGATGAATATCATAGTGAAGAGCAGTTGAAAACTATCAGAAGCTTAGTTTTAGAATTGATTGAATTACCTAAGCTTGTTATTGATGCTGCTGATATCAGGGCACCTTATAAAATCTCAGTCTACTTAAAGAATTTAGCTAGCTTATTTCATCAGTTCTATAATGAAAATCGTATTATAGGTGAAAACGAAGAGGTTATGAAGGCTAGGTTATCTCTGGTGGCAGCTTCTAAGATAGTTATAAAAAATGCTCTTAGTATACTTGCGATCTCTGCACCAGAGAAAATGTAACAGGGGCGTGTAGCGAAACTCCAATTTCTGCGTTTTCGTTGTCCTCATGATCCTCATGTATGCTTGATACATTGCGGTCATTCATCCTCCTCAGACCTTGAACTTGTTCGTTTGGCTACACGCCCAAAAGAGACCGCTGCACAACTCCAATTTCTGCGTTTTCGCCCGCCTCATTGAATATAATATCTATCATTATTCAGGCTTACTGTTTTTTGATAAGTTTTAAATTCTGACAGCTCAAAGCCTTCATTCATGCCGCTTTTCAGTATGTCGAAAATTTTAAAGCCATCGATTAGATCTTTTGCGAATAAAACGAGCTGTCTATCACTGATTCTCTGTGACTGGGGCATATGTTCGCTTATAATACTTCTAATTCTAGAGATGTGTGATTCTACAGTTCTTACAGAGAGGAAAAGATTTTCGGCTATTTCTGTATTCGTCTGCCCCTGTGCTAGAAATTCTAGGACTGCGATTTGCTTTTCGGTAAGCCTTTTTCCTTTAAAGGTAATGCGTGGAAGATTCTCTGTATCGTACTTTAACATTTAGTTTTACTCCTTGTTTTAATAGAGGACTCAGTCTTAATCCCTAAGTCCTTTATTAAATTTATCTAGTAGGAATAAAAATTATAAGGGGTCATTTTTCCCCAAAAATTTAGTCTATCTTGCGAAAGTTAATCTTTCGCCCCTGAAATCCTCATTAAATACACCGTTATCATAAACTAAAACACCATTAATAAAAGTCTGATGAATTTTAGAGTGAAATTTAGTTCCTTCAAGTGGTGACCAGCCACATTTATAGAGAATATTAGATTTATCTACAGTCCAACTCGGAGCTCTTTCTGATTTATCTAAGCTAAACACGGTTAAATCTGCTTTGTAACCCTTTCTAATAAAGCCTCGATTCTCCACTTGAAAGCAATGAGCTGGACTGTGAGCCACTTTCTCGACTATTTTTTCAAGGCTTAATTTTCCTTGTATATGCAATTCGAATAATACATTCAGAGCGTGTTGCACCATTGGTGCTCCAGCTGGGGATTTAAAATAAGGATTATTCTTCTCTTCTAATGTATGTGGTGAATGATCTGTCGCGATTATGTCCAAGATGTTTTCTCTGACAGCTTTCTGCAACGCTTCTCTGTCTCCTTTCGTTTTAACAGCAGGATTCCATTTAATTAAAGCACCTTTGGATTCATAATCTTCATCTGAAAACCAGAGATGATGGCAGCAAACTTCTGCTGTTATTCTTTTTTCTCGAATCGGTAACTTATTATCAAATAGCTTTAATTCATCTGCGGTCGTGAGATGTAGCACATGAAGGCGAGTGCCATATTTTTTAGCTAAATTAACAGCTTTTTCGGACGAACGAAAACAGGCTTCATGATTACGGATTAATGGGTGATAATCCACGGAGAGATCTTCACCGTGCAACTCTATAAACTTTTTGGCATTTGCATTAATAGTTGCTTCATCTTCACAGTGAGTTGCTATTAACATTGGGCTTTGAGAAAAAACATCATTTAAAGTTTTGTCGTTATCTACCAGCATGTTTCCAGTAGAGGCTCCCATAAATATTTTAACGCCACACACAGTTTTAGGGTCTGTCTTTAAAACCTCTGCTAGATTGTCATTTGAAGTTCCCATGTAGAAAGAGTAATTGGCATGTGACTTCTGACTAGCTAGCTCAAACTTCTCAGCTAAAAGTTCCTGTGTAAGAGCTCGTGGGTGCGTATTGGGCATTTCCATAAATGAGGTTATACCGCCAGCGACAGCAGCCCTGGATTCAGTTTCTAAGTCACCTTTGTGAGTAAGACCTGGTTCTCTGAAATGCACTTGCCCATCTATCATTCCAGGCATCACGTACTTGAATTTCAGATCATGAATCTCCATTTGGTCTTTCATCGCATGATTACGAAATTCTTGATAATCCTTGGAGTCGTGCCTGATGATGCTTTTAATTAAATCTCCTTCGAGAATAATTTCTCCTGAATAAATTTCCCCTTCGTTAATAATTTTTGCATTAGAGAGAAGAGTGTTTTTAGCCATGTTTTAATTATATTTTAAATATGGTGAATGGGGCTAAAATATTGAGTCATAATTTATCTCATAATGGTGATTTTTTAATTAGTGAATAACTGCGTGGGTAAACCTTTTTCGTACTCTGACTTTTCTTAAAAACTAGTATTTCTCTCTCGTTATTAAAATAAATAATTCTGTCCATTAGCTCAACTCCTAATTCTTGCATGGCTGAAGCTGCTCTCTCGGACTCTGTTCCACACTGCTTGTAGGCAAGGAAATAGCCTCCAAGTTTGATTAGTGGGGTGCAGATCTCTAAAATTATTGGTAAGCTTGCTACCGAACGGCATAGAGCGATGTCATAAGATTCTCTTTTATTTTCTGCGATTTCTTCGGCTCTAGCAGCGAGGGTATCTAAATTTTTTAAAGCTAAGTTTTCTTTTACTATGTCAATAAATTTAAGCTTTTTAGCTGTAGAGTCTAAAGCCGTAAAATGAAGATTTAACTCTTCTCGCTCTGCGACTAAAGCTAAAGGTAAGGTTGGGAAACCTCCTCCGGTACCGATATCAATAATGGCTAGGGACGGATTTACTTTTAATTGAGCGGCAATAAATGGATAAGTGATTAATGAGTCTTCAAAGTGTTTATGATAGACATCTCCTTCATTAGTAATTGCAGAGATGTTTGTGTGTGAAATAAAGTCACTGTAAAGCTTGTAAAGCTTCTCAAAATCATCAGAGTATTTATTTATAAGTTCTAAATTATTCAAGATAAACCATCGTGCAAATCAAATCACAAATTATAACGGTAATGAAGCCAGCTATAACCGTAGTAGTAGTAGCGGTTCCAACTTCTCTTGCTCCACCCTTGCCAACATTCATGCCGATGGTCGCAGATAGAATAACTAGAAGAACTGTAAATAGGCAAGCTTTTATTAAGCAAAGTAGCAAGTCACTTATATGAAAAAAATTCATTATGCCAGATTGAAAGCTGCTCCACACCAGTCCTTCATTAATCCAGACAGTAAGGAAGGTACTATAAGTTCCGAATATTACCGCAAGCCAAAAAACCAATGGTGCTAAAACTAGCCCAGCTAGCATTGCGGGTAAAACTA
Organism: Candidatus Caenarcanales bacterium; assembly: GCA_947459525.1. Taxonomy (GTDB): domain Bacteria; phylum Cyanobacteriota; class Vampirovibrionia; order LMEP-6097; family LMEP-6097; genus LMEP-6097. Next base: position 29,234 of record CANHDW010000002.1, on the reverse strand, counting down.
AATAATAGATAGGGTTAATTTTTAAAATTTTTAGAGCATCTAACTGTTCAGTAATTTGCATATTTGCAATTTCTGCGGTAATGGCAGTACCATATTGAGTTGCTATCATGAAACCACCCATGATCGGTACTAATTCACGACTCATAGTTAAAAGCGCAAGTATACCTAGTTTAGAACCAACGCCTTTACTAACGAATTGTGGTCCTAGTTGTACACCGATTACCACGCCTAGTGCGATAGCGATTACTATGGTTGGTAGGGTTACAGAGCTAATGAATCTTGCTCCATAACTAACTAAGTTAGGCTGGAAAATTTTGTTTTTAAAAAGATAGCCTAGAGTTTCAAAAAAATTTACAACAAATTTAGCGATAAGTCCTAATACTTGCGATATTTCAGCAAATGCTCGTTTTAAATTAGCTTGCATCAATGCTTGATTATAGCTAGGAAAGCTGTAAACTTAAAGCATATTTATTTAATTTAAGCTCAACCTGTTGATTCGACTCTGTTTTAAAGTTAATAAAGCTAGTATCTTTACTGTTAGTTCTAATGGAAATATTTTTTAAGAAATCTTTATGTAAAAATTTCAAGTATTTATTATCCCTACTATTAACTAATTTAACGAAATCTTCAAAGTTAATGTGATTTCTTTCAAGACAGTCCATGACCATATCATATTGACTTGGTTCTATCTTTCCTTGGATAAAACCTTTCCAGACCTCAGCATCAAAAGCTATCGATTTTAGTGAATTCCTAATTGCTTTATTAGTATTTTTTAGTGAACGATTAATGATTAATTTTTTAGACTTTTCATTCTGGGTGACAGTATGAAATCTTTCATGACTATCTTTAGGCTTACTTAAATCGAAAACAAAAAACTGTTTTATTTCTTCCATCATTGGTCTGAAAAACTGTAATTTAAACTTAGCTGAGTTGTCTTTATCGCGAAAGAAATTAATGATAACTTTGCCGTATTGATCGCCACTTGCTGTAGATTTATCTAATTCTTCACGTAAAAATTCAACATCTCTTGATATATTTTCGATGTTATCAAAAAAATCTAAAAAGATTTTTTTTGCCTTAGGGAAATTTTTCAAATGTGCAAAAGGATTCTTCCTAAAATATTCAGAAATCATTTTTGCTTTTTTTTCTTTGGATATATTAGTCCAAGGTTCAAGGAAATTATCTGTACTAGGTCTCGGAATTACTTGATTGATTCGAGTTAAATTAAAATCAGCACCATCACTATAAGTGCCTACTTTAGCTGAACTTGAAGAAACCTCATCAAAGAATGATTTTTTCTCAGTATGAGTATCAAGAGCAAGAATGCTATCAAGGCTAAGTTTTAGAGTCCTTTCTTTCATGTATAAACCCATTAGAGACAAACAAAATTAATATCAAGTTAAGCTCTCATTAATTCATGAGAAAATATTAATTTCAAGATAAGTCACTAGGCTAAAAGCCTTGCGGGGCTTGGAGCTTCAAGCTAGATGGGGGGGTATTATTTAGAGATTCACCTTGAGTTGCTCATAACGAATAGGTTCACCGAATATCATATTAACGCCGAAGCCGACTTGATTTCTTACGGTGTCATAACTCGCTCTGAACTTAAAATCAGGTGGTCCAACTTCAGCTCTTATTTGATTCCTTGTAATCTCACTATCATTGATATTGAAATTTACGAAAGTGCCTACGGAAAGCCACTTGTTAATTGCTAAATCACCGTCAAAGACTATAGCACTAGAGCCATCTATAAACTGGTCAAAGACAAATGGTGATTCACCGCTTATTAGAGCATATAAATAATCTACCTCAAAGCTAAGCCTATCAAAAGTCGCCTCTATAGCTGGACCTATACGATTAACAAGATAGGAATCACCAGTATCATAAAAAGCCAATGAACCAGCTTCTCTGAATCTTAGAGTTAGATTATAAGCTTCATTTCCAACTCGATATAAGGGCTTCGTATAGAAAGATATGTTTTCTTCGAATCTAAAACCGCTATGCTCATCAGTACTATTGTCGCCTCTATCTCTTCTTGCTTGAAAAAGAAGTTCTTTATTCCTTGCTGTAAATAGATCTAAATTATCCGCAGCATATCCCATAATAGTTCTAAACTGAACGCCACGCCTGTCGAACCATTCATGTTTTAATCTAAATTTGTGAGCTATTTCATAATTTTGACCAACTTGGCTCGAACCAAATAAGAGATTACGGTTAAACTGATTAACCAGTGCATTCGCTTCAAAATTATATGGAAGTTCTTGATGGGCATTTAATATAAACCTATTATAGAGAGAGCCGTAGCCTGCCATAACGGCAGTAGTATCGCCTGGTGTATTATAGCTGACTATAGATCCAGCTCCGAAGCCGCCATCATTACCGATCTGAACTATTGGAGCTAATGCAAAAGTGGAGTTCTTATAAGATTTAAAGAATCTAGGACCAACAGCAAAGCCGCCGATACGCTCTTGCTGGCCTAAAACTGGTCCCCTGAATCTGGTGTTTGCAGCCTCCCCTACACTAGTAGTGAGTTCTATTGGAGAAGGGATACTTAATTTATCATTTAGCCAAAGCCTTGCACCCTGAATCTTCAGGTTGTTCATTCTTTTGTTTTGATCGTAGGTAATGCGTTTGGCGCTATATTTAATATCGCTCTGTAAAGGTGGAATATCCTTCCATCTGAGTTCACGGTTCTGATAGTAGAGTTTGCGCTCACGAGTATATCTGGTCCATTCATGATTACCTGAAAAGTAAACACCGACTGGTTTATCTAATGCGATAAAACCATCTTTGAAATTTACAGTGACTTTATCCTTTTCGTCTGGCTTTCTTCGTTCTTTAAATTCAGAAGTACTGCTGCGGGCTTTAAGGCGTATACCGGGGCTGAATATTTTCGGTTCTTCCATGCTATAGGTTTTCGTATCAGTATGAAAGACTACATACTCACCAAAGGCAGTAGTATCATTCTGGGTGACTTTTACATTTCCCTCTGCGATTAAAAGTTTTTTTAGCCCATCAAAATTCATTTGATCAGCAGTGACTATTATATTTTTCTCCGGGAAAGTGGCGATAGCCTCTCCAACTGCTTCGTAAAAATCTTGAGTTTCGTTATAGCGTAGTTCATCTGCGATTATTTCTACGAATGTTTCATTCTCTGGAGGATTTTCAGTTTCCTGAAGTACATCTTCGCTGAGCGAGGATGCTTCTGTAAAAATGGAGGGGTTAGTTGGATTTACTATTAAATCAGACTTAGGGCTAGAATCCATAGCAGATTCATCTGGATTAACTTCTAAGAGTTTAACTTCGTGATTTTTTTTATCTTTTCTATTGACAGGCTCGTCAGATTTTTTTTTCGCCTCGATTTCCAAAACACAAAAATTTACTACAATAAATAGCAAAAAAATTTTTTTAAAAAGATCTTTTAATCGCAGGTTCACTAGCTAGAATAATCATATACTAAAAAAATCCCGCTATACTTATAAAATTCTCGACCTTAAAATCCTATGTTCTTGAAAACCATAAATTTAATAAATTTTAGAAATTATCAAGAACTCTTTTTAAATATTGAGCGTCCTAAGCTTATTATTCTTGGGGATAATTCGCAAGGCAAAACTAATTTATTAGAAGTAGTGCAGATATTCAGTACAGGTAAATCTAAAAGAGCTGCTAAAGATGCTCAGCTCGTCAATTTTAATGCTGAAAATGCTGTTATACACGCTAAAATTTTACGCGAAAATGCTAATGATTTAAATATAGCGATGATGATAAGACGTTCTGGTAGAAGGACTCTGAAAATTAATGAGGTTAATATGAAGCCCAAAGATATTCATCATAAGCTTTATTCTGTATCTTTTATGGTAGATGATTTAAATATAGTCTCTGGCAGCCCGAGTTCTCGTCGAGACTGGCTAGATACTATTCTAGAACAGCTTTATTTACCTTATGCTGAGATATTAACTAAATTTGAAAAATCTTTAAGTCAGCGTAATAGCTTTATTAAGTCCTGTTTAGAGAAAGATTTTTTTTATAATAATCTACCAGAAGCTTTCCAAGAACAGCTTTCGATATGGGATGAACTGTTTATAAATGCTGCAAATGAGCTTACTAAATATAGGCACGAGTTAGTGACTAAAATTAGTCCTTTGGTAGAAAAATATTACCAAGATATCGCAGGAGAGGCACTTTCATTAAGATTAGAGTATTTAGGTAAAGTGCTAAGCCCTGAAGATTTAAAAGCAGATCATAAATTAGATTTTATCAGAGCCTGTACTAGCCATGGACCGCAGCGAGATGATATTGATTTTATGCTTAAAGAACAGTTAGCTAGTGATTTTGCAAGCCAAGGAGAAAAGAGAAGTATAGTGCTAGCCCTTAAGCTTACAGAAATAGAGCTATTAAAGGAAGAGCATAGATTAAAGCCCATTCTTTTATTAGATGATGTCCTTGCGGAATTAGATGAAGCAAGGCAAGATCATTTACTAGAAGCCATTTCAGATGATACGCAGGTCATAATTACTACGACCCATTTAGGTAAGCATTTGCAAAAATGGAGCGAAAATGCTCAAATTATAAATATTAAAGCTGGAGCCTTAGTCGAATATGCAAAGAGCTAAACAAGAAGATCTTTTACCAATAAAAAAACTTTTTGATAGTGTTGCGCGCAATATTGATAAGCAGAGACATTACTCTATTTTTCAGCTCTGGCAAGAATTAGAAATGCCAGATTCTATTAAGAAAAGAACTTTCGCCCACAGAGTTACTAAAGATATGAAATTAATAGTTGGGGTGAAACATTCTGCTCTAGCAAATGAATTACAGTTTCGTAAAATAGAGTTACTGAATCTTTTAAATCAAGCTATTAGTTCTGCTAATAGTGATATGCATGGGCGCAAGGATTTCGCGCAAGATTATATAAAAGAAGTTAAAGCTTTGGTTTTTGAATTGAGATAAATCAGTTTCTAATCAAAGTCCCAGATCCCTCATTGGTAAAGGTCTCTAAGAGTAAACTATGCTCTTTTAATCCATTAAGAATAATCGCTTCTTTAACTCCATGCTCTATAGCCTTAATACAACAGTCAGTCTTTGGAATCATGCCGCCTTGAATAATTCCCTTAGACTCTAAGCCCTTAGCTGTTTCTAGATTCATTTCTTTTATTAAAGATAGAGGATCATTTTTATCTGCAAGTATACCCTGTATATCTGTCATAAGAATTAATTTATCAGCTTGAAGTCCTATAGCAAGCTCAGCTGCCATCGTATCAGCGTTAATATTAAAAGCCTCACCAGCTTCATTGGGTGCAATAGAACTGATTACTGGAATTAAGCCTAATTTAAAAACTTCATGAATTAAAGCTAGATTAGTAGTTTTAATTTCACCTACCATATTGCCTTCAGCGATACGTGAATCTCTCTCAGCGACCATGATTCTGCCGTCACGCCCAGAAAGTCCTATGGCTCTTGCTCCAGCACAGTTGATAGAACTTACTATACGTCTTTGTATTTTACCGTGTAAAACCATCTCGACTATTTCCATAGTTTCTGCATCAGTGTGCCTTAGACCATTTTCAAATTTAATTTCTTTACCTATTTTAGTGAGCATTTGATTAATTTCAGGGCCGCCACCATGAGTCAGCACGACTTTTATACCGACACTATTTAACAGTACTAAATCCTTAATGGTACTCTTCTCTATATCAGGGTTAGTTAGAGCTGAACCGCCATATTTAATAACAAATATTTTGGAGTGAAATTTTTGAATATAGGGTAGAGCTTCAGAAAGAATTTTTACTCTATCGGTGTTAGCATAATCGGGCATGACTTAAAATGATAACCTGTCTAAAGCAGCTTTGGCCGCCTTTTGTCCAGCTTCTTTTTTAGATTTACCAGTACCTTTACCCAGCTCTTTACCATCAAAGAGTACAGCTATTTCAAAATTTCTTTCGTGAGCTTCTCCACTTGTCATAACTGTTTCAAAGACTGGTGCTTTAGAATATTTAGCTTGAAATTTTTCTATTAACAAGGCTTTATAGTTATGAGCAATAGACTCAGTTATGGCTCTTTGAATATGATTCTCCCAAGCATTTAAAATAAATTCACGAGCTTTATCATAACCAGCTTCTTTGTATATAACTGCTATTAAGGCTTCTAAGGCATTTCCATAAATAGAACTGGGTAGCGTTTTTTGTCCTTTAAGCATTCTCCCTATGCGTAAAAGTTTTCCTAAGTCCATTTCCATAGCAAGTTCTTCAAGTAAGTCGTCAGAAATGAGTCTAGCTCTGAATTTAGATAAATTTCCTTCATCTTCATCGGGGAAATTATCAGACAGGTATTCACTGAAGACTAGTTTCAAGACGGCATCGCCGAGAAATTCTAATCTTTCGTTATTTAGAATGCTGGGATCATCTTTGGAACAGGATTTATGAGTCAAAGCCTGTCCTAGAAGCTTACTGGATGATAAATTTAACTGATTTAAGAAAGAAGTTAAAGAAAAAACCTGCTTAGGCATCTTTTTCGATTTTAATAATTACTTCACCAAAAGATATAGCTTGAGCATTATCTACTGAAATCTCTTTTACTATGCCTGAAACTTCGGAAGGAAGCTCATTCATTAGTTTCATAGCTTCGATAATACATAGGGTATCACCCTTCTTAACTCTATCTCCGACTTTTATAAAGGGGTCAGCATCTGGAGATGGAGATGCATAATAAGTACCAACCATTGGTGACTTAACTTCGAAAAGATTTTTATTAACTACAGTAGCTTTTAGGGGGCTGGCTTCTGTAGGTGCATTTCCCACGGGATGCACGGCTGGTGCTGATACGCTATTAAATACAGCCCCAGTAATTTCTTTTTTTACTTTAATGCGGTATTGTCCTTCAAATTCAAGCTCTATCTCGCTCAGCTCTTGAGTCTTAAGAATTTCAGCTAATTGATTTATAGCTATTAAAGGAACTTCTATATTATTCATATTCTTTTCTGCCTTATCAATGGTTTTCATTATACTTTCACCCTGTCTTGATATTCTCTCGTTTGAGGATTTAATCGAATTTTATCTCCGATATTAACAAAGAAAGGTATGTCAATGGTCGCTCCAGTTTCAAGAACCGCTGGCTTTGAACCGCCAGATGATGTGTTCCCTTTTTCATTTGGTGCTGTATCTTGTACGATGAGTTCAATGGAATTAGGTAATTCTGCACTTAAGATTTTTCCATCACAAGACATAATTGAACAGACCATTTCTTCTTTTAGGAAATCAGTAACGTTATCACCTAAATCATTTTTAGATAATTCAACTTGTTCATAGGATTTCATATCCATAAAAGCATAATTATCACCACTCTGGTAAAGATACTGCATTTCTTTTCTTTCTACGTGAGCTGGTTTAAACTGTTCATTCATTCTGAAAGATTCTTCTAAAATTTTCTTGGTTGTTAAATTTCTGAATTTAGTTCTAACGAAAGCTGCTCCCTTACCAGGTTTGACGTGAAGAAATTCCACGACTTGGTATAAATTTCCCTTCCATTCTAGGGTTAAGCCATTTTTGAAATCAGTAGGTGTGTACATAAACTAGAGTTATTCTAACACTTTATGGCGAGGTTTCTAAAACCTTAAAACTAAATTATTAAAAAATTTTTGATATGTTTTAGTCTCTTTAAATCTGTATAGGCACATAATATAAATGCTTTGCAGTTACAGGATCTAAAATTCTTAAATTGTAATTATCTAAATCAGAAAATTTACCGAGCGAGTAGCAGAGCTTAAGTGTACGTGTCGTATCTGAATTAATCTCAGAAAGCTCTTCAGAATTAAAATTAAATAAAAATGGATTTGGTAAAAATTCCTGATAGTTAGTTTTATCTACTAAAATAAAATCTTGCAAATCAAAGTCTTTCTCTGAGGCATTTTCTATTTCTAATTCCAGAAATATAGAATCACCAAAATTATAAGAATAAAACTTTTTCGACTGAGTAATTTTTACTTCAAGATTAATGTCACGAGCAAGCAGGGGCTGAGGAAACTCATGCGCAGATTTTATAAAAGAATACAGGTCAGCTTTTATCGGTTCAATAAATTTCACCTTAAGCTGTGAATCACTAGGCTCTGAATAAAATGGCTGTGGGGTAGCCACAAACGAATTTACTATCCCTGAAACAGCTCCTAGCCCAGCTCCAGCTACTACTGAAAAGCCATCAGTTAACATAATTAAAGGTAGACCACCATATTTTAAAGTTTTCAAACTACCACTTAAACTTCCAAGAACCATATTAGAGCTAGTTCTAAGAAAAGCATTTTCACTAATTTTATCTTCTAAGCTTTTATCTTGCTCTTTAGTGTCTATTTTAAAAAGTCCTGAAGCTGCTGTGCTAGAGCCATTTTCAGAAATAAGATCGGTAATTCTAAAAAGAAAATTCCTATTATTCGTAGAGTCTCCTTCTACTGACGCTTTTAGATAAGTGTTCACTGGAATTTTAAAAAGTTCCCCTACTTCAGGTGTAGCTCTGAAAATTAAACTATCACCACTTAAAATTAAACGTGGGTCGAAGCTCTCAACACTAATGAGATACAGGGGTTCATCTTCAAGCTTAAACTCCTCTTCAACGGAGGCATAGCCTTTTAATACAGAAGATCCTTCTATCTTATTAATTAACTTAGAAGCAGAATCTAAGACTTGTATATTAGATGGATCTGTAAAGCTATTGTAAACTTCTAGAGAGGCATTTACGGTAGAAAAAGACAAGCCCTGTAATAATAGAAGCGAACTAAGGAATCTTAAATTATTTGTGAAATTGATTCGCAAGCTAGTTTAATCTTGGCACGAATTTAGATTTTTTATGCTAGGATTTTTAAACGCATTCGATGCGCAAGAGGTGATCTCTCTTTAAAAAGTCGACTCGCGGAGGCGTAGCTCAGTTGGTTAGAGCACCTGTCTGTCACGCAGGGGGTCGAGGGTTCAAGTCCCTTCGTCTCCGCCATTTTTAATAAATTAAAATAACGGAGACGAAGGGACTTGAACCCTAAGGGTTTACTTTTTCATTGTAAAAGCTGGCGCTTTTACAGATCTTCGTCTCCGCCATTTTTTAAAATTAAATTAGGGACTGTTCACAAACGCACAAGTTCAAGGCTGAGGAGGACGAATGACCGCAGTGTACTGAAGGTACATGAGGTCATGAGGACGACGAAAACGCAGAAATTGAAGATTGTGGGCAGTCCCTATTAGCATCGACGAAGGGACTTGAGCTTGAGGGTTGCCTTTTTCATTGTAAAAGCTGGCGCTTTTACAGATCTTCGTCTCTGTCGTTTTTTAATAAACCTTTGGTACTATTTTTTCAAATCGCTATGTTTTTCGCGTTCTAAATCTTCTGCTCTTCCGTCTCTGACTATATACAGAATTGAGTAGTAGACCGTGATTGTCATGATAATAATCACTGATGATTTTATGGCTTCTTCTACTTCTTGGCTAATGACTATCATGATATTTCCTAAAATCAATCTCTAAGCTGATTTTATAGACTTTATTTATACATTCTAATCCAATCAAAGAAAAAAGCAATATGAGAACAATGTCGCTTACTTCAATTTTATTTAAACAACTGGAGCGATCAAAAATAAACATTAAAATTAATATTCCAAGCGGACTAAAACACCAATAAGCAAGGGATTTAATCAAATCTCTTCTAAATTTATTAACTTGCTCAAAATCAGACATAAAATCTAGTATGAAACATTGTCATAGCGAAAATTTACAGTTTGCGTTTTTCCGAAAAATTGATTTATCAATTTGATATATTAAGCAGATTGGGATTATTTATTGACGTGGATTTAGTCTTGAAAAAAATAACTAACAATGAAACCATCAGTGGACCGCTTGCTGGACGCTCCTTGCCTATTTTTCGGAATTGGCTTATAAGTGATATCTGCAAGGATCTTGTGTTTGATTCCTTTCAGGAAGTGATAAAAGCTTTAGATTATTTATGCACTTTATATGAATCACTTAAATTAGATCACGAATCAGAGATTCAACGGTTTACCAATGATACTAATGGTATTCCAGTTTTACCAGGAATTACAGATTTGAAAGGAAGGGCTCAAACTTTTATTAGTGGAGTTGATTATTGTTTGAAATTTTTTTTACAGACATACAGCTATTTTTATCCTGAGTTTAACTTTGACATCAGTAAATCTTCATTTTTTGATGCTACCAACAATAAGTCAGATTTTGTAAACCATTTAAAAGGAAAGTATGGAGAAGATGATTTATCAGTTCAGTGTATTGAGCAGCATTTTGAATGGTTATTTGAATTGAAGTGTAAGCGGCACTCCGTGGAACATCCAGGTGGATACAAGGGTCTACTTGAGATAAAAGATTTTGAGATCAAAAATAATCAAATTATTCACCCATTTTGGTATAGAGTACACAAAGAAGTAAATCATCAGCCAACAGGAATACTTGTTGATTGTGAAGCGATTATCCATAATCTGGTCATTTTATTTGAAGATACTCTATACCTTTCTTGCTTAAATAAAAAGTTACCAGATCTTATCCAATATTCTAGAATTTCAAATGATCTCAATTCATTAGAACCTATATTTGTTTTACGTACACCTGTGAATCAAATTCAAAAAATAGTTTAATAAAATAAAAGATTACTTTGTCATCCCTCACAATGGTAAAGCCTCCGCAAGCACCTTCTCTCTATATCTTGCTTTTAAAGACTTCTCGGTTGCTACATCAACATCTCGCTCTAGAAGATCTGAAAGATCAAGCCAAAAGCCACAGGTAGAGTAGAATTAATCCATGCAAGAGGCTTTTCAAAATTTCTGGAATACTTCAATTAACTTACTAATTAATCAGTTAGAGACAAGCGCTAATGGTTTAACAAAAGAACAGTCTACTAAAAGGCAAATCCAGTATAAATCAAAATTTTTAAATCAAAGCAAAAATAAAAATATTCTTCTTCTACTCTTAGCGCAGTTCACCAAGCCAATAATTCTTTTAATTTTATTTGCAGCGACTCTCTCTGGCTTACTCCATCAGCGAACAGATGCAATAATTATGTTCACTATAGTTATATTCAGTGGCTTTCTTCAATTCTGGCAAGAGAATAAAGCTGAAAATATTATAGCTAAACTACTAGAAATAGTTAAAGTGAAAATTACAGCTTTACGTGACGGCACAGAACAAGAAATCCCTAGTGCAGAAGTAGTTCCTGGAGACATTTTGATTCTTAAAGCTGGAGCGATGATTCCAGCCGACTGTCGAATTTTAGAAAGTAAAGATCTATTTATAAATGAAGCGAGCTTAACTGGAGAGACTTACCCAGCGGCTAAGTCGGTTTCAGCCGTTGAGGCTAATTCACCACTTAGTAAATGTATAAATAGCGTCTTTATGGGAACTCACGTTGTAAGTGGTTACGCAAAAGTTCTGGTAGTAAGCATCGGCAAGGATACGGAATTTGGCAAAATATCAGAACATCTTAAATTAAGAGTAGCAGAGACTGAATTTGAGCGAGGAGTGACTCAATTTGGGAACTTGCTTGTAATCGTAACTTTAATTTTATTGATCGCTGTTTTTATAATTAACGTTTACTTTCATCATCCAGTTATAGAATCTCTATTATTTTCACTAGCTCTTGCAGTAGGGATGACACCACAGTTATTACCAGCCATAATCACTATAAACCTTTCACAAGGAGCAGTGAGAATGGCAGAGAAGCAGGTAATAGTTAAAAAACTGTCCTCTATTCAGGATTTTGGCAGCATGAATATTCTCTGTTCAGATAAGACTGGAACGCTTACTGAATCTGAAATGGAGTTACAGGGTGCTTATGATTTCAATGATAACAAAAGCAGCAAAGCACTACGATTTGCATACTTAAATGCTCAATATGAAAGCTCTTTTGTAAACCCCATTGATGAGGCTATTCGTAATTTGAAAGATATAGATATATCTGGCTTTGAAAAGCTGGATGAAATACCTTATGATTTCATTCGTAAAAGATTAAGTATTCTAAGCTTAAATCCGCATAGTGATTCAAGTTTAATGATAAGCAAGGGCGCTTTAATAAACATTCTATCTACCTGCAAGCAAGCTGAACTCAGTGATGGTACGAAGGTAGATATTAATACGGTACAAGATAAAATAGAAAAACAGTTTCAAAAATTAAGTAACCAAGGCTTTCGTGTTCTAGGAATCGCTTATAAAAATATTAATAAAAAGTTGATAGCAAAAGAAGATGAAGCTGAGATGATTTTTCTTGGTATTCTAGTCTTTTTTGCTCCGATCAAACCTGGCACTATTGAAGTTATACACAAGTTAAAAGCCATGGGGGTTTCATTGAAAATGATTACTGGGGATAATCAGCTAGCTTCATCCTACGTAGGAGAACAAGTAGGTTTACGTACCAAGAAAATTCTTACTGGTCTAGCATTAAATAAAATCAGTGATGAAGCCTTATTAAAATTAGTAAATGATGTAGATATTTTTGCAGAAGTCGAACCCAATCAGAAAGAAAGAATTATCAATGCCTTAAAAAAATCAGGAAACATAGTTGGCTACATGGGTGATGGAATCAATGATGTACCATCCTTGCATACAGCTAATGTCGGTATTTCAGTAAATGGAGCTGCTGATGTCGCAAAAGAAGCAGCAGACATCGTTTTATTAAAGAAAGATCTCAGTGTTTTAGTGGAAGCCGTTCGAGAAGGACGAGTCACATTCACTAACACCTTAAAATATATCTTTATGGCAGCCAGTGCTAATTTTGGTAACATGCTGAGTGTCGCTGGAGCTTCTTTGTTTCTACCATTTTTACCCCTTCTCCCTAAGCAGATCCTACTGGTAAATTTCCTTACAGATTTCCCGCAGATGGCGATTGGCAGCGATAATGTCGATGAAGAGGCGATTAGTGTACCTAGGCGCTGGGATACAAAATTTATTAAGGATTTTATGCTGACTTTTGGTAGCCTTAGCTCAGTATTTGATTTCATAACTTTTATGGCTCTTTTTCTAATTCTGAATTCTTCTCCAGAGATGTTCAGAACAGGCTGGTTTTTAGAATCAGTCCTTTCAGAAGCTTTAATTTTCTTTGCGATAAGGACTCAGAGACCTTTCTATAAAAGCAAACCTAGTAAGACTTTACTCATAATTACCTTTATCTGCACTTCAACAGCATTAATTATCCCAGTTACACCGATAGCTCCCTTACTCGGTTTTACAGCTATGCCAGCATATTTTCTTTTAGTATTAATAGGAATCGTTTCCCTTTATGTTTTCACAAATGAGTTGGTGAAGAGAATATTTTATAAGAGATTGAGACTGCACTGAAGAAGACGAAAACGCAAAAAGCAAATTCTCTGCATTACGCACTAATCGCAGCATAATCTTTAAAAGTCTTATCAGTAGTGGCTTTAGTCGTATTCACATAATAATAATTAGCGAAATTATTCATAGCCATGCTGAAGTGTGAAAGTATGTGTGAGACATGCTTTGGTGTAAATGATTTAGCTACATCACAGATAGAGACTACACCATAGAAAATAGCTGATAATTTATTATTAATATCAGGGTGAATAAACTTAGCCCAGTCGCAGCCTATTCCTCCTACATTACGTATTATTGAAGAAGCTTTACCGAGAGGGCTGTGATGATTAGAGCCAGCTAGCATGCCACCTATAGCACCGAGAAAATTCCCCCAAGCGCATAGAAACATTGTATGTCCTTGTTCTTTATCTGGATGAATGAAAACCTTTCTATTAGACCCGAATAAATTACCGAAGGTCTCTTGGCACATGCTTAAAAAGGCTTTGCCGTTTTCTTGTAAATCTTCCAGAGCTGAACTTGGCGTACCCTGTGGATTTTCTTTCGTCGCATTGGAAAATTTAACTTTATGTCTTTGAGCTTGCTCGAACATAGTAGGACCACTGCTAATACCGGATGCCGTAAACACTGATTCTAGTGGCATAAATGGCACTACTGCTGAATAAGCCAGTCTAGATAAACCTTCCCAAGCGCGGTTACCAAGCACGGCTTCTATGCCCTTATGGGTATAATTTGCGACGTTAACTAATTTAGAAAAGCCAAGTATATTTTGATCTAGAAACTTTGCAAGTGGTTCAGGAATAAATTTTGACATCCCTCCAGCTCCAGCAGTTAAGTGACCTAGTGAAGCTGCCGCATAGCCGATTACGGGCAGCGTATTGCGAATGAAATCCGAAATTGAATCTTTGGAATCAGTTGCTGGAATTATTTCTAGCGGAAGACCCTCTAATCCATCAAAAGATTGTGAGGCTTTATAATTACTCTCAAGTTTAGCTAAGAGAGAGCTTTGAGTTCGATTAGTCTCTTGAATATTTTCTTGAGCTGAAGACAGTTTAATATCTGAATCTATAGATGAATTTTTTTTCTCATCAACAACAAAGACGGTTCTGCTGAGCAGCCCCCATCGAATCTGAAGAAGGTTCTGAAACTTTTAAATTTTCTTGCAGAACTTGCATGAAAAAAAATTGTAACACATAATTTGTGAATTATTCAAGATTCCTCAGTCATGGTCTAGAAGTGTTATTTCAAGCATTTTCCAGTGGGTTCTGAATATAATTTCTAGTTCCGATACTGATTTCGCAAATTCTTTCTGAGATGCCATTAATAGACTTGAGGGTGTCTAAAACTTCGAGGTTTAGTCTATCTCTTTCCTGTTCATTGATTTTGCAAATATCCTCAATTGCACGCATGCGAAATTTTTCGTAAAAAGAACTTGCTTTCTCAAGTTTTTGTTTCACTATTTGGGCATTGCATTGAGTATCTTTAATAAAAGAGCCTAAGGATGCATTGAATGATCTTATGGTACCGATTAAATATTTATCAAGATCATTAAAACCCTCATCAAAATCAGGAATTTTCCCATCCATATGATCAAGTCCAACTTTGAGAGTGTGGACTACTTGTTCACATTCATTTATGATCAAAAGTATATCCAAAAGTTCAGTGACTTCATCTACGGTGAAAGTTTTACGGTGAGAAGATTTCAATTGACGTAAAAACTTAACTAAGCCTAAGCGTAAATCATGATGATCTTCTATTAGTTTTCTGATTTTTTTCTCATCAAGGTTTTGTCTTTTGACGAAATATTTACCAGCTACTAGAAGCATCTCTCTGATTATATTTCGCATTGATCTTAAAGCATTTCTTGATTCAGCTAGAGCGACATCTATATCTTTGGAAAATTTTTCTATTTCAGGTATCGCATATTTTTGATATTTCCCCTTGTTAGAATCAGGTACGCAAAGACAAGACAGCCAAGCAAGTTGTTTCACAAAAGGAATGGCAATTAATACTGTGATTATATTGAAGATAGTCTGGGCATTAGCTATGAACTGCGGTACATTATCTTGGGGTGTAAACTGTTGTACGAAATTAGTAAATTCTGGAATGAAGAATACGAAAGGTAATACACCTAAAATATTGAAAAGTATATGAGAAGCAGCTACTCTACGGGCTTGAAAAGATGTATTGAGTGAAACTATAACAGCAGTAAAACAAGTACCAATATTAGCTCCTAACATTAATGGTATTACTGCCATTGGGGTAATTAATCCTTGTAAAGCTAGTCCTATCATTACGCCTAAAGCGCCACTACTTGAATGAATTACTGCTGTGAAGACAGTCCCTACTAAGATTCCGATGAGAGGATCTTGAAAATTCTGCATCATATCTAAGAATAGTTGAGAATGCTGTAGCGGTTTCATAGATTCAGACATCAGCTGTAAGCCAAAAAGCATAATTCCTGATCCAAGAATAGAGTTTCCTATGTAAAGAACTTTATCTTTAGCTGCGGTGACTTGTATTAGAAAACCTATACAGACTATTGCTAGAGACCATTTGATAATATTAAAAGCCATAATATGGGCTGTGACAGTGGTTCCAATATTAGCTCCTAACATTACACCTATGGTTCTTTCAAAACTCACAATATTGGCTTGCACAAGTGAGACTAGGATTGATGTTACAGCAGTGCTGCTTTGCACTAAGCCCGTAAGGGCGGTCCCTAAGAAAATTCCATGAAAAGTGGTTTTCGTAGCTTTTTCTACGATGGTTTTGAAAATAGGCCCAGCTAAGCTTTTTAAATTTAGGCAAATTAAATCTAAGCCAAAGAGTAGTAACGACGCACCTCCAAGCAAAGTGATCACGGACAATATATTAAATTCGCTTTGAGCCATGGTTCTACCCAAAAAAGAATTGTAGCCTTAAAACAAATTTAAGGAATATTTAATCTTTCTGGGCTTTTTCGTGAAGTTTTTTTTGCTTTTTTTTTCTATGATGTAGAGTTGCAAGGTTCGTAAATTAATTAACTTTGTAAAAGGAAAATATCAAATGAAAAAAATGTCTGCATTATTCGCTTTACTAGTTGTAGCTACTCTATCTGCTAACGCTAATTTAGCTGAGCAAAAACCAGCTAAAACTGAGCAAAAATCAGCTAAAGCTGAACAAAAAACAGAAGCTAAAGCTCCTGCTGCTAAAGCTAACACAGCTGCTCCAGCTGCTAAAGCTCCTGCTGCAACTACAACTCAAAAGTAATTTTTGAAAATTTAGAGAGGGGAAACTAAAAAAGAGGGCTTTAAAGCCCTCTTTTTTTATTTAATGACTCCACTATTTTTAGCTAGGATAGTTTGGAGAGTTCATTAGTCTAAGTTTAATAACCTTGGAATTCTATCAAAAGAAAAACGCTCTGATTTTTTTCTTTCCATTGCTTCTTTTTCCAGCATTTCTAAACGAGAATCTACTCTTTGAGATAGTTCTTTTTTATTGATTTTTTGTTTAATTGAATTTGATTGTGGTTGATTTCGCTCGTGTTTTTCGATAATTTTACTGTTTTTATAGTTAGGATAAAACCTTTCTGCGACCTCTTTTTCGTCATAACTTAAAAGCTGATCGACATGACCGCGAGAAAGTTTTCCTTCATCGCCTAAATCTAGTTTTTTGCCAAACAGCATATCAGTAGCGTCTTCGTGCGTTATTTCAACTGAATCTATGACTTGCCCCATTTGACTTGAGCTTTCGCGAACTTTTCTTAGTTGCTTAACTATATCTCTTTGATCGATTTGTAGAATTTTAATATTCTGCTCATTATCTCTACCGAGGCTTCTTAATTTTTTTACTTCCTGTTCAAGCATTTGTATAGTATCTACTTGTCTGTTTAAAATTTCTCTAATCTCTATAATCTGAGAGCCTATAAGTTTAATGGTATCTAAAGCTCTTTTACTAGTACTGGTAGGGTTGGTATTTTGCATTTTTTTCTCCATGGTAACTGGAACTCAATTATTTAATTTAATTTGTATGATTTATATATTTGATGTATCTCGATTAAATTAACTCAATCATTGAGTTGACACTTACTGAAAAGTGAATTGCTACAATAAATAATTGATGGCATTCTTTGATTTAAACAACGATCTCCAAACTTCAGACCAAGAAGTCTATAACTTTATTCAGAAGGAATTAGAAAGACAATCTGAGAACATCGAGCTTATTGCAAGTGAAAACTTCACTAGTAAGGCTGTTATGCAAGTTATGGGCTCTTGTTTTACTAATAAATATGCAGAAGGTTACCCTGGTAAAAGATACTATAACGGTTGTGAAAACTGTGATGGTGTGGAAAGCCTTGCTATTGAAAGAGTTAAAAAACTTTTCTCTGCTAAATATGCTAATGTACAAGCTCATTCTGGCGCTAATGCTAATATTGCTGCTTTCATGGCGATATTAAAACCAGGTGACAAGATTCTTGGCATGAGCCTTAAAGAAGGTGGCCACCTTACTCATGGAACTTCTGTAAATTTTTCAGGTAAGTTTTATCAAGCCTTTGAGTATGGTGTTGATGACAATGGTTTTCTTGATTACGCTGCAGTTGAAAGAATAGCTAAACAAGAAAAGCCACAGTTGATTATCGCAGGAGCCTCTGCCTATCCTCGAATCATTGATTTTAAAAGATTTCGCGAGATAGCTGATAGTGTTGGCGCTTATCTTCTTGTAGACATGGCTCACATTGCGGGTTTGGTAGCGGCTGGTTTACACCCTAATCCTCTACCCTATGCAGATATAGTAACTTCTACGACTCATAAAACACTCGGTGGTCCAAGAGGCGGCATAATTTTATCTAATAATGAAGAGCTTTTTAAAAAAATAGATTCTGCTATTTTTCCAGGTTCTCAAGGTGGACCTTTAATGCACGTGATTGCAGCTAAGGCTGTTTGTTTTTGTGAGGCTTTAAGTCAAGAATTTAAACAATATCAAACTCAAGTTATAAAAAATTCAAGTATATTTGCTGAAAGCCTAGTTAAAGAAGGGATAGAGATAGTAAGCGGTGGCAGTGATAATCATTTAGTTTTAATTAGCTTAGTTAAGTATGGTATTACTGGTAAAGATTTAGCAAATCTTTTAGATCAGTACAAGATTACCGTTAATAAGAATGGCATCCCAAAAGATCCTCAGAGTCCTTTTGTTACTAGTGGCATTAGAGTTGGTACTCCAGCTATGACTCGTAGAGGTTTTAAAGAGAAAGATTTTGAGGATTTAGCTCTTTTGATTGCAAGATTTATTAAGTCGATGGCCGTAAATAATCTTGCTTTGGATAGTGAAACTGAGAGCTTTGTTAAAGCTGAAGTGAAGAGGCTTACCACGGGGTTGAATTTTTATACCAATGATCGTGCAGGTTCTTTGACTACTTAATAAAAAAAAATCGACATTTTGGACTTGTTTATGTTAGTTATAACCCCCCAAATATTGGGATTTAGGCTATTATGTGATAGTTGGCCCTCCCAACTTTAAAAGGAAACACGATTGCCTCAAGAAAAATTAAAAATAAAAGGTTCAAATGCTCTCCATGGCGAGATTCTAGTTTCAGGTGCTAAAAATGCAGTACTGAAACAAATGGCCGCTGCTTTAATTTTACCGAAATCAAAAGTTAGATTATCGAACGTCCCAGAATTATCAGATGTCTACGCGATGATAGATATACTAGCACTACTCGGAGCGGAGATTAGTTTTAAAGATAAAGTGTTAGAGATAGATAGTACTAATTTGTCTAGTGATATGGTGCCTATTGAATTGGCGCGTAAATTAAGAGCAAGTTTTGTTTGTTTAGGGGCTTTGGTTGCAAGGTTTAAAAATGCCCAAGTCGCTCTCCCAGGTGGTTGTGACCTAGGTGCAAGAAAAGTTGACTTACACCTTAAAGGATTAAAAGCCTTAGGAGTGAAGATTACAGAGGAGCATGGTTATGTCTTTGCTAGTGCTGATAAGCTTGTTGGTACTAAAATTTATTTAGATCTGCCAAGTAACGGAGCTACAGAAAATATTATGATAGCTGCAGTTATGGCAGAGGGTGAGACTATTATAGAAAATGCTGCGAGGGATCCAGAGATAGTGGATCTAGCTAAATTTTTAAATTCACTTGGTTGTAAGATCGCGGGGGCTGGTACTAGTAATATTCATATACAGGGGGTCGCTCCAGATGAATTACATGGCTCAGATTTCAGGTGCTTACCAGACCGAATAGAGGCTGCGACCTACTTAATTGCAGGAGCGATGACTAGGGGGCGAGTTAGAGCTAATTCTGTGGTTGAGGAAGATTTACAAGCACTCTTAAGTAAGCTTGAGGATGTTGGAGTTGATATAACTATTTTTAAATCAGAGATAGAGGGCTTGGTGGATATAGAGGTATCTGCTGAAAATAGAATCTTGAAAGCTACGGATGTGAAAACTATGTGGTATCCAGGTTTCTCTACTGATATTCAGCCAATTTTCTCAGTTTTGCTTGCATTATGTGATGGTACTAGTACTGTAGTTGAGAATATTTATAATTCAAGATTTCAACACATTGAAGAATTACAAAAGATGGGTTCTAGGGCTGATGTAAATGGTGAAGTAGCGGTAATTACTGGTGTAGATAAATTAAAAGCTACTCAAGTAGAGGGTCGTGACCTGAGGGCTACTGCTGCATTGGTTGTCGCAGCTCTTGCTGCTGAAGGTACTAGTGAAGTTAGAGGGCTGATACACCTAGATAGGGGTTATGAAGAGTTAGAAGATAAATTTAGATCGCTTGGGGCGATTATTGAAAGGGTTTCTGATAATTCTATTAATTCTGAAGCTAAGGCTGCGGTCAAGATTTAATTTTGTCATCTTAAAGTGATTTAGAGAAAAGCTTATGGGCATTTTTTTGCTTTAGGTAATAGTCAAAAACACTTGCGATATTACGCACAAATAGGCGTCCAAGCTCAGTTACGGTAATGGAAAACTTTTTATTACTGTCAAGATGATTTTCGTTAGGTACGACATGATTAAGTTCAATTAAGCCATCTTGAGTAAAAGATTCTAATAAATAATATTCTTCTTTATATTTTTCATAATCTAGTTCAGTATAAAAATGGCACATTATCTCTTTAATAATTTCTTTGCGTTCAATATCTTGCATATCGGAAATGAAAAATTTTTCTGCGGCAAAAGGCTCTTCGTCATTGTAATATTCACTTAATTTTTTTTTATTTTGCTTGTAAGTTCCTTGGACAGAGGATATGGCAGTTAGTCCTATGCCGAATAGATCGCAGCCATCATGAGTGGTGTAACCCTGAAAATTGCGATAAAGTTTTTTGTTCTTGTGAGCTTTAGAGAGTTCATCTTCGGGTCTTGCAAAATGATCTAAGCCTATGAATTCATAACCTTCTGCAATAAAAGATCTCATCGCAAATTCAAATATCTCTAATTTGGTTTTTTGGTCTGGCAGTGTCTCTTCTTCAATGTATTTTTTCTGAAACGGGAAAAAATCTGGTATGTGAGCATAATTAAAGAGCGCAATTCTTTCTGGTGATAGTTTTATGACTTGCTCAATAGTTTTTTTAAATGTTTCTAAATTC
This sequence comes from Candidatus Caenarcanales bacterium, assembly GCA_947459525.1. GTDB lineage: Bacteria > Cyanobacteriota > Vampirovibrionia > LMEP-6097 > LMEP-6097 > LMEP-6097. Next base: position 8,335 of record CANHDW010000002.1, on the reverse strand, counting down.
TGATGTGGTAAGCCATAAATTAAATCAAAATTAACGCTACTGAAATTATTATCACGAGCAATGTTTAGCATATTTTCTACTGATTCATATGTCTGAATACGATTGATAGCTTCTTGAGTTTTTTCATTAAAATCTTGTACTCCCATGCTGAGTCGATTAAAACCTAGCCTGGATAGAGTTTTTAGGTGCTCATTGCTTGTGACTCTTGGGTCTATCTCAATAGAATATTCGTGGTTAAAAAATGGCTCATCAGCTTTATCTAAAAGATTAAAATATTTAGCAAGGTGTTCATAAATTTCTTCTAACTCATCAGGGTGCAGAAATGTTGGAGTACCCCCGCCCCAAGCCATTTGTATGACTTTTCGTTCAGGTGAGATTTTTTCACCTATATACTCAATCTCTTCTTTGATGCGCTTTATGTAAGATTTACTGATTTCATGCTTCTTGCTTATGATGATATTGCAAGCACAGTAATAACACTGACTTTCGCAGAAAGGTAGGTGAAGGTATAAAGAATAATTATTATTTCCGATATTTGAAGCTTCAATCGCAGTCTCAAAGGCGGTTCTAGTATAAGGCGTTTTCCACTCTGGAGCTGTAGGATAGCTCGTGTAACGAGGTATTGCTCCACCGTATTTCCTCAGTAGTTCTTTGAAATTAGTGTCTGCTTTTTGCAATGCTTATATTAAATCTTAACATTTATTGGCATTCATGTGCTATCATATTAATTCGTCTGTTTTAAAAATAGGGATGATTCCATATAATGTCTAACAAAGAAGAAAAGAAAAATATTGTAGTGAAATTCGGTCTTAATGAGACTGACACTGGTAGAGATGCGGTACAAGTAGCTCTATTGACGACAAGAATCATTGGCCTTACAGAGCATCTGAAGGCTAATAAAAAAGACTATTCCACTAAAAGAGGACTACTTAAGCTTGTTGGACGTAGGAAAAGGCTTCTTTCGTACATAGAGAGAAGAGATGTTAAGAGATATCGTGAATTAATCGCTGAGCTTAACTTACGTAAATAATTTGTTTATCGTTTATTTTTTGTTTCTAGCTTTAAAATACAGAGTTTAGAAAATCTCCTTAATCTGTGAGATACTTATGGGTTATTATTTAATGAGGCTTTAGCATTGAGCCATGTGCTTTTCTTGATTCTTGTTTTCTAGACTTGCTATGGTTTTTGTGAATGCCTGTTTCAAAGATAGGTAAAATCAGAAAATAATCAAGAGAGAAGGAATAATATATGTTTAATGAGAAGAAGAAAAAATTTACTATAGCTGGAAAAGAGATAGAGGTCTCGACTGGTAAGCTTGCTCGCCAAGCGACAGCAGCAGTGCAGATCAGAAGTGGAAATACTATTCTTCTTGTTACTGTAACTAAATCTGAGAAAGCTAAAAAAGAATTAGATTACTTCCCTTTAATGGTTGACTTTGAAGAGAAAATTTATTCAGTAGGTAGAATACCTGGTAGTTATAACAGAAGAGAAGGAAGAGCTAGTGATAAAGCGGTTCTTACCTCTCGTCTAATAGATAGACCGATAAGACCCCTTTTCCCAGATGCTTACAGGTATGAAGTTCAAGTAAACGTAATGACTTTATCTGTTGATCAGTTATGCCCGCCAGATACCCTTGCGATGTTAGGTGTTGGTTTTGCTTTAGAATTGTCTGGTTTGCCTGTTGCTGGTGAGGTTGGTGCTGTGAGAATATCTCTAGACGCGGATGCTAATTTTATTGTGAATCCATCTGAGGAAGAGACTCTTAGCTCTCCTTTGGATATAGTCGTCGCTGGTACAGAGGATTCTGTAATGATGGTAGAGGCTGGGGCTAATTTCGTTGAAGACGATAAAGTGGTTGATGCTATAGCTTATGCTCACGCTCGTATTCAAGAACAAGTTGCAGTAATTAGGGAATTTGCCAAAGAAGTTGGTGTGACTAAAGAAGAATTTATTAATCCAGAACCTAATTCTAAATTGATAGAGATACTTGAAACGCACGCTAAAAAAGATTTAATTGAATCTATGCAGAATGCTAATAAAGAATCTAGAAGAGCGTGGGTAGCTAAAGCTCAAGAGAAGGTAGATGCAGCGTTAGACGCTTTAGCAGAAGATGATGAGCTTCATGAATATCTTTTAGATAACCCGCATGAACTATCTGCACAATTGAAAAAATTAGAGAAAAAACTTTTACGCAAGCAGATCACGGAAACTGGTGTGAGAGCCGATGCTAGAAAAAATACAGAGATAAGACAACTCGACATCGAGGTGGGTTCTTATCCAGGAGTTCATGGTGATGGTCTTTTCACAAGAGGTAATACTCAAGTTCTGGCTTTACTTGTTTTAGGTACAGAAAAATTAGCGAGATCATTAGATGGTATAGATTCAGAGACACAGAAATTCTATATGCATAACTATAATTTCCCAGGTTGGTCAGTAGGAGAGGCTAAGCCAAACAGAGGACCTGGTCGTAGAGAAATAGGTCACGGTGCTCTTGCTGAAAGGGCTGTCCAGCCATCACTACCAAAGAGAGAAGATTTCCCTTATGCGATGAGAGTCGTTTCAGAAGTCCTTGAATCTAGTGGATCTACTTCTATGGCAGCTACCTGCGCAAGTTCACTTGCTTTAATGGATGCTGGCGTTCCAGTAACTACTCCAGTAGCAGGTATCGCTATGGGTCTTATTAAAGAGGAAGCGAGCACTGTGGTTCTTACTGATATTCATGAATTAGAGGACTTCCTTGGCGATATGGACTTTAAAGTAGCGGGTAATGATAAGGGTATCTCGGCTTTACAAATGGATATTAAGATTAAAGGAATATCACTAGAAATCATTAGAACAGCTATTAAACAAGCAAGAGAAGGTAGATTACATATTTTATCTGCGATGACAGCGGTGATAGCAGCTCCAAGAGAGGTTCTTAGAGCGAATGCTCCGAGAATCGTTTCATTTAAAATTGATCCAGATAAAATCGGTGCAGTTATCGGCTCTGGTGGTAAAAACATTAAGTGGATTACAGAAGTTACTGGTACTGAGATCAATATCACTGATGATGGAACTGTCTGTGTTTACTGTGTGTCTGAAGAAGCTGCGAATCTTGCGAAAAAGTACGTTACGGTAAATGCCGAGGGTGCTAAGCAGGGTGAAATATGGGAAGGCGAAGTCGTTAAAGTCCTAGATGGTGTTGGCGTTATCGTTGAGTTAATACCAGGCGTTAGTGGTTTAGTTCATATTTCTCAGATCGCACTTGAGAGAGTTGATGATGTTCATGAATTCTTTAAGGTTGGAGATAAGACTAAAGTTTTAGTTCAAGGTCTAGATTTTAAAGGTAGAATGTCTTTATCAATCAAGGCTTTACTGGAAAATACTCAGAGAGCTGAAGAGCCAGTGGCTTAGATTAAAGATATTAATATTTAAAGAAGGTAGGAGATTGTCTTTGAGACAATCTCCTTTTTTATTCAATGGGACGAAAACGCAGAAATAAAAGATCGTGAACAATCCCATTTTGAAATCATATAGAAAGCGGCTTCTCTAGCTGGCTTTAGAATAAAGTGAAAAAAAAGGAAGCAACAGTGCTTCCTTTTTTCATTAAAATAGAGTCTAGCGTTTAGCTATCTTTCCAGGCCGTCTCCAGCCAAGTATTGTCACCGCAAACTGCCTTAACTGTCGTGTTCGGGATGGGAACGAGTGTGATTCAGTCGCTTGGAACGCTAGATTTAATATCTTAGCAAGCTCCCTATGCTTCTGCAATGGTATCGAGTGAGTTTAATTTTTTTCTTATTATTTCTGTAAATTGATATCATTTTGGAAAATTTTTACCTTCCTGCAGGGCTATCACTTGTTAGAATGTTTCTTTATGGCAGACACTCTTGAAAAAGATAATATTGTTATTGTTGAGGATAAAGCTGATTTAGGCTCGCTTGGCTATATGGAGCTTATGGATTCGATGGGTGGTGATTTATCTATCGTGAACTCAGCAAGAGTCTCTTATAATAAGTATTCTGCGGAATTTGAGGAAAAAGATAAAAAGCTAATAAAATTTTTAGCGAAGCATAGACATTGGACGCCATTCGAGCAAAATTCCATTACTTTTAGAGTTAAGTGTCCTATCTATATTGCTCGTCAGTGGATGAAGCATAGATGCTGGGTTTTCAATGAAATCAGTGCGAGATACACGAAATTTGATAACACTATTTATAGACCAGATGAATTTAGAGAGCAGGCTGAGACGAATAAACAGGCCAGCGTAAAAGCTAGTGATAGCCTAGATCAGGCTTTTGCAGGTGAAATATACGATAACGCTGCTAAAACGGCTATAGATGCATATAATAAATTAATAGAGCTAGGAGTATGTAGGGAGCAGGCTCGTGGAGTGCTTCCAGTGGGTTCACATACGGAGTTTATTACTACGGTTAATTTAAGAAATTTTATGCATTGGTATAATCTTAGAGCTCCAAAAGAAGCTCAGTGGGAGATACAGCAGTATGCTAAAGCTGGAATGCAGCTAGTTAAAAGAGTTTTTCCAGTGGCTGTGGAGTGCTTTGAAGAATTAGAGAAAGAGTCTCTACTAGAGGTTTCTGAGAAAGGTAATTAAATATGATCATTGTTATTGGAAAAATTATTCTGCTGCTTGCAGCTATTTTATTTGTCTGCTTGTGGTTCACTAATGCAGTAGAAAATATTGGAGTTCGCCTGAAATTAGGTGAACAAGTTGTTGGAAGTTTACTTGCTGCTATTGGAACAGCTTTACCTGAAACGCTTTTACCTATTATCGCTATATTTTTAGCAGGCTCTGCTCATGGTGATCCGAAGACTGATATAGCTATAGGATCTATTGTTGGTGCACCTTTTCTCTTATCTACCTTAGCTATGGCTCTTTTAGGCTTAGCAATATTAGTAAATTATAAAAAAAGACAAGACTTAAATCTAAGAGCAGCTCATGGTCATATTAGTAAAGATTTGATGTATTTTATAATCGCTTTATCTGTAGCCATGTTAGCTACTCTTTTTCCAGATGCGACATCTAAAATAGTTTTTACGGTAATACTTCTAGGAATTTATGTGACATATTTTGTGACTACTTTAAGAGAGGGGGCTAACCATCATCATAGTGAGGAAGATGCTGATGGAGTTGATGCCTTGTATATTTCTAGTGTTGCGGTTGCGGGCTTTCGTTTGCCATCGAACTTATTTTGGATGATCGCTCAAGTACTACTTTCATTACTCGGCATAGTTTATTTTGCTCACAGATTTATTATTTCTATAGAGGAAGCCTCGGTGATGATGAATGTAAGTCCACTTGTTTTAAGTTTAATTATTGCTCCTATAGCGACTGAGCTTCCTGAAAAAGTGAATAGTTGGTTCTGGGCGAGTTCTGGTAAAGATGGCCTTGCGATGGGAAATATCACTGGAGCTATGGTCTTCCAGTCGGCTATTCCTTGTGCCGTAGGTGTAAGTTTGACTCCATGGAATTTGGATTCACATACTATGTTCTGTTTTGTTTTAGCTTTACTTTCAGCCTTTATTCTTTTGCTCTCTCTGAAAGTATTTAAGCGTGTTCATGCTGCGACACTTACTTTTCTGGGCTTTTTGTATTTGCTATATCTAGTTGCTATAATCTTATTCTGATTTCGGGATTTTCAGATATTTTGAATTATCTCTCGCTTTAAACTATTATGACTCAACATATAACAGGTGAAATATTCGGACAGCAGGTCAATCTTGACACTCTCTATTATGCTTGGGGTACGATGGCTTTGGTTTTAGTAGTAGCAGCTTATCTAGGATCTTCTTTGCAGAAGGAAGTTGCGAAATATGGCATGAAAGAGCATCTTGCAGAGTCAGTTGTATCTTTTTTTAGAATTTTAACTACTGGTCAAATTGGCAAACGAGGCGATCAGTTCGTGCCTTTGATCGGAAGTATTTTTATTTTTATTCTGGTTAATTATTATGCTGGTTTACTACCGTGGCAGTTAGGTAAGTTTTTCCACTGGTGGCCTACCTTGCCAAGTCATGGTGAAGAACATGCTCATATTTGGCATGGAGCTAGTACCTGTGCTGATATTAATGTTCCTGCTGCGATTTCTATCTTGGTGGTTGTGATTTATTTTGCTGCTGGAGCCATGATCGGTGGTTGGAAGTATATTCAAATGTTCTTGCCGATTAACTTTTCTAAAGAAAAAGGTTTGAGTTTAAATTTAATGTGTTTGATTGAGCTTATGGATCTTTTAATTCGCCCGCTTACTTTAACACTGCGACTTTTTGCAAATACCGTTGCTGGTGAGACTTTGCTCGCTACTTTTATTGGTTTAGTAGCGTTAGTTATTCCCATAGTAGTTCTTGGTTTTGAAATGTTTGTAGGTTTATTACAGGCTTTTCTATTTGCTATTCTTACCTGTGTCTATATTGGTGGCGCAGTTCAGCATGCTGAGCATCTTGTACATGATGCAGAACATCATTAATTCGTGTTTATAGAGCATTTTATTCATATATTGCTTGAGATACTTCCAGTATTCTTTGTTGCGGTTATTTGTTCATCTTTAATAGAAGTTTATTTACCAGATGGGTATTTTGAAAAGATAGGATTAGTTACTTTAGCTGGAGCTAATTCTTCTTGGGAAATTTTACGGTTTTTAAGCTATCAATTACGTCTTTTTTTGATGATATTAGTTTCAGCTTTTCTCGGTGCATTAATTCCTATTTGCACCTGTGGAATGATTCCACTTGCTCTAGGACTGTATCGTAAGCAGCTTGACTGGAAAATAATTTTAGCTTTTTTGCTTGCTGGAAATGCTTGTAGTGTTCCAGCTTTAATCCTTAATTATGGAATTTTTGGCTTGGAGATTAGTGTCTATCGTTTATTAATGGCGATAGCTTTTGCTGTTTTAGTTACATACGTTTTCATTTTCTTCGGAGAAGCTAAAATTGCAGATTTTATTGCGTTGAGATTAGTTCCAGGTGGATCGTCCAAGGAACATTGTTGTGAAACTGATCATCATCATGGAAATGTAGAAATTGAAGATGGTGATCAGTCCCATCAGCATAAACTAGGGATGACGGAAGTCCTCGCACATATACGAGAGGATCTGGTCGCTGCGATAAAACAGTTTTTACCGTGGATACTTTTGTCTGTATCTCTTGCAAGCTTGCTTCATTTTAATTATGAATCCCTGACTGCTTTTCGAGCTGTGATAACTAATAAATATTTATCGCCGTGGATTTTCTCACTGATCGCATTTCCTTTTTATTTTTGTGCAGGTGCGGATATTCCTATGAGCCAAGAATTTTTAAATATGGGAGTGCCTATAGGAGCTGTGCTTGCTTTTATGACGGCTAGTCCTTCTGTGAATTTAACTACGGTTTTTGTTTATAAGCAGGCATTTGGTTTAAAGGCTGCTATTTACTTGACGGTTATTTCGGTTGTGGTTATTGCTTCGCTGTCGGCTTTTTGTTTTTAGGGTTTATAATTTTGTATTTGTGTAGTCTTCATGACTAAGGACTGTATCATAAAGTCCTATGTCTTCTCCTTCACGTTTATTAATTCCAATATATTCTAAACTAGCATCTTCATAGCGTTTAAATTTATAAACAGCATCATTCATTAGTGCAGAATTGAAAACACCAAGACTGACCAACAGTTGAAAGTCTTTTACCATCAAGCCAGTCACTTTTTTAAAAAGCCCAGGCTCAATTTGAGTAATAACATCTTTCAAGCTTTTTTCTCTATAATCTGTAAGATACATAAACACTGGTATGCGAGTAGCGAATTTAATTAATTTATCTTGTATTTGCTTTCTAAGGCTTTTATACTCTTTTTCTTCCGTTGATAACTCTTTTTTTTCTTTTTCGCTAAATTCTTGGCTGTTTGCATCTTTTTTTATTTTTTTGACCGCTTCAGATTTATTAATAATAGTTTCAATCTCTTGATTTAAAGTTCTAAATCCTTCAATATTCATTAATGCATTCATTGCATCTTGGTTTGCCATCAGTCTTCCAGTGTGTTGTTATCTACGTTAACAAGTAAAGCACTTTCCCATCTTCTCGCCAAAAGAGTCGCAGTAGTACCACTCATTGCAATATCTAGAATTCCAGCTGCATCTATTTGCTTCATTGAGCTGCCATCATAGGCTAATACTGGAAGGAAATTGATAAATTCTTCAACATTTTTTTCAGGATTCGTCTCGTCCTAGAATCTCGCCCGAAGCGTAAAAAGAAGAGTCAGCGTGGTTTAAAACGAAAAGGCTGCAATATACCAAACCGTAAGAGTATTCATAAACGTCCAGAGGCAGCGAATCAAAGAAGTCGCATTGGTGATTTCGAGGGTGATTCAGTTGTGGGT
>CANHDW010000001.1 GCA_947459525.1 Candidatus Caenarcanales bacterium | reverse complement strand
TTTAGTTAATCCAGGCTTCAGTGATCGAGGTACGTTACTGAAAAAAGATGGTGATCTAGCTCTGACTATACAAGGGATGAAAGTTAATAAAGATAGGTTTCCTGAATTGAACCTTAATCTAACGATTCCTGACGCTGAAATCTTAAAAACCATTCAAAAATTCTGTTCAAAACCAGAATTCCCAGATGAGTATAAGGAAAATTTCAGTAAATTCCTCTCTAGCGGTGATACTAAGATTCTCAAGAATTTTAAATCTAGCTTAGCAAGCCAAGAAGTAAGAGAGGAAACGCAAGAGCTTATTCAAGTAATAGATAAGCTAGTTAAAAGTACTGAAGTTTTAAATCTTAAAAAGGAAATCTATACTGGCATAGCAGATAACCGTGATACTAATGAACTCAGAAAACTAGTAAATAATTATGAAGCTGAAGGTCCAGATGATATAAAGCTGAAACAAGAGCTTCTAAAAGCCACTGTGGGAAAGGATGAGCAAGATATTATCCTCAAAACGGTAAAAGAATTAATAAATCTAGATGCCGCTATTGCTGCAAGTGAGCCATTATTAGGAATAAATTTAGAAGCTGCTCAAGAATTAAGAAAATTAGCATATATGATCGAATTCTCTAATTACAGAATACAACTAAAAAAGAGACTTACAGAAGATCTAAATACTGGGTCATTAGATTTTTCTAAATCAAATGAATTCTTGAGGGATATTCCTCTCAGACCAGCTATTGGAGAGTTTGATTATATAGAATCCATAAGAGAAATACAAGAAAAAACTAAAGCACTTATACAAGATTTAATCCCTATAAAAGTACGCCAGCAAGCAACTAAACTAAGAGAAAATTTCGGTAATAAGTCCCCAGAAGAAGTTCTTCAGGAAATAGACACTCTTAGTAAGAAAGAATCTACTGTATCAGGCGAGCTTCGTGAATTATATAAAACTTTCGTGACTGCTAATTTACCACCAGATGTTTTCCAATCTTTTATCCTACCCCAAATACAAGAAAAAAAGGCAATTGAATTGCAGAATAAATTTACTCAAACAGAGCTTGGAGGAAATCTTGAAGCTTTTAAATATATGCAAGGGAACTTTGTTGCAGTCTTATTGCCTTTAGTTGAATCTTTAAGAGCTAACCGTAAGACTAGTAGCGAGATAGAGGTTTACCTAAAAAATGATAGAAATGGTATTAGAGGAAAGACTCCATTTGAACAAAGATTAACTCAGCTCAAGAAACAACGTAATCTTAGCGAGATAGAAAAAAAATATCTCGGATCAGTGGAAAGGCTTAGCTTATTTAATCCTCACTTAGTAGCCTGCGCTGCTGTAAAACCAGAAATTACTAGTCAGTATTTAAAAATACATTTTGAAAAGCTTTCTAATTCCAGTAAAGCTCAAATTCAAGAGGGTAGCTATGTCCCTTTAATTCAGATAGGTACAGGTCCTAATGGGTTAGCTGGAATTGGAGAAATAGTAAGGAATAATCCAGGGCTCGCAAATTCAATGTTAGTCATAGATTCAGGCAAACAACCAGGTGGCCCTTTTGCTGTTCCAAATGGAGCTGCTTGGAATTTAAATAGTGCTAATGCTAGAGGAGCTAGTGTAAGAGTTTTACCAAAAATACCTCAAATGCCAGAAGAACTGACAGTAAGAGGCTTTGGTAGCCCTATGAGATGGTATCCAGGGGAAAGATTAGACGATCCTGCGACTATTAGGCCGGGTAGTATAAACATGACAGTAGATTATTTACTTACCCCAGACGATATCTCCTCGAAACGCTATGCCACTAATCAAGAATTACAGTTGGTTTTAGCTATGCAGGCAGCCCTATTAGTGAAAAATCTCGCTCTGGAAACAGAAATAATAAAAATAGAACCTAATCAGAATAAGGATCTTCAAGGAGATAAAATCGTTACTTTAAGAATTAAAGAAGAAGGAGATTCTTTTCGTGAGGTGAAAATCAGAACTGATGCTATAATTTTCTCTTCTGGTTTAGGCGAACCGACTTATGGATTTCAGGTAGATAACACTAAGCGAGCCCAGCAGATACTTCAAGAGCAGAGAATTGATGAGTTTCCTAAATTATCCACAACGCTTGGAGCATTTAAAGCTTTAGCAGATGCAGAGAATCCACGTGAAATAAAAGGAAATACTTTGGTTATCTATGGTGGTGGGAATTCTGCGGACACTCTTGTTGAATATTTTGGTAATCTATTTAACGGCAGTAACGATAGTGTAAATAAAATTGAAAAAATCTACGTAGTACTTCCAGGCAAGCTCAGCCCTAGACCAAGATATGCTCAGATAGAAGATATTACTCCAAGAAATGGAAATCCAAATTTAATTGAGTTCATTAATGCTAAAGTCGGTGATGTCGCTTACAAATCTAATGCAGGCGAGCCTAGTGATAGAAAATTAATTCTTTTAGATAAAGATGGTAAAATAATAAAAGATGCATCTGGTGCAGATGTAATCAGTGATTACGTTATAGCAGCCACTGGATTTAAATCAGAACTAGGTAAGATACTCGAAGGCTATGCTGAGAAGATCCCAGGCTCAAATGAAAGTGAATTAAGAAAAAAATTAGGATTACCCACTAATCCAGAGATAACGGTAGCGGAAACTCTGTCTAGAGATTCTAATATTCTAATAGTCGGAACCGCCTCCTCATCTAATTTTAATCTAGAAAAATTAGCACAGTTACCAAAATTAGCAAGGGAAGCTTTATTAAGGAATGGAGCCGAAAATGCAGTAGCCATAGGCTTTCGAGGTCCAGATACACAAGCTGCTATATCAATTTGGCTAAATCAAAGCGAGATTACTTTACCCGAGAACACAACAGAATCTAGCTCAAGGAAACAGATTAATATTATTGATTCCAATTCATTGGATAGGGAACATGAAATAAAGCTTAGTATTCGTATTAATCCAGAAGAGATTCAAGCACCTAATAGTGATACTAGCCTTCTCCTAGAGCCGATTTTCTATAACGGGCTTGGTAATGCAGTTGAGTTACTTAATGGTGAAAGAAGATTCAATGGAAAACTTAAATTCACCTTAAGGTATAAAAAAGATGAGCAGGTTATGCTGCTGAGTTTTAAAGAGCCTGGAAATGGTTTAACCACAACTAAAGGAAAGACAGAGGAAATACCAATCAGGCTTGTTGGTAGCATTGCAAATTGCGTAGTAGACCCTAATTTTCAAAAATATGCTTTAATTGAGTTAAATAACAAAAGAGGAGATAACCCAAGTCTTTCCTTTAGCTTAAATTTTAAGAAAGGATACGTAGATCCGGCTAATAGCTTTATAGAGGCTTAGATAAGTTTCAAATCATCTAGAGTAATATAATTCATCTCAGTGTTTAAAACATCTCTAAATGTGGCATAAAGTACCTATAATGTTTTACAAAAAAACTTTCGTTAAAGTTTTTTTGACTGTTTTACAGTTATCTTTTATTGTCGCCCTAAGTACCTATGTACCAGTTAGAGCCATGGAAGAGGCTCCAGTTATCGTTTTAGTAGATATTAATACTTGGGATCTAGCTGATGCCGATGCTAGTGTTTTAAATAATAAAAATATTTTAGAAGTAACTAAGGTCGATGGCTGGAAGGATATAGTTAATAAGACTAAAGCTGTAAATGTAATTATTAAGCACCAAAGCGGCTACTGTGGTCTGTATACTGCTCAGGGAGAGTTTATTCGTGAAATTAAGCTAAAAGACCAAAATATTCCAGCTTATTACAGTAATAATTATTATCCAAGCACTGTAGAAAATCAGCAGGGTAGATACTGGGGGGAGACTGGTTATACTACTGGTGGGCGCATGGATCCCTATAGACCACTAAGAGAGCCAAGAGATGGTGATGACAGCATTCAAGATTATAAAAGATTAAATCCGGGTTGGGGATATAAGACTGTGGAGACTGGCAATAAGACCGCTGGTGGTCATGTTATGGATTTCGCTAGGCTTATGCCGCTTAGTTCTGTAACTCCTTTCTCGTATCCAGGTATTTATCAAGGCTCTAGCTTAGCTTATGCTTGGGGTCTAGGTACTATTCCACATATAGGTTCTTTTGTAGCCAATCTGAGAAAGAGTTCTAGTGATAGAGATAATTATATTAAAACTCAGCAAGCAAGAGAGGAGTTCGTAGATTATCCAGTCCAGTACTATAATTCTACAGAGCCATCTAATCCTATAAGCAGAGATCCTAATTATTTTCGCTATCAAAATCCACCACAGGCTTTTAGTCAGCAGCAGCCTAATTATGGTCGCGATGCAGATTATTATCGTAATACGGGGATGCAGCATCCATAAGGACGATGAAAACGCAGAAATTGGAGTTCGGCAAGAGTGCCATAAGCTAAAATGGTTTAAGTGGTCTTAGTCGATAGAAGAAGTTTGATGAAATTTTTGGGTTTGGGATTGGCTTTGCCGGCTTTAAATTCATGTGACAGTCTTATTGAACATTTTTCCTATAATGAAAATCTTGAAGTGACTCCAGGGCTTGAATTTAAGTCACCTTTAGGTCCTTTTAAATCTTTAGCCGCTAGTTCTTTAGACGAATTAATTCTCCCAGAAGGGTATAGCTACGATATTATTCGCTCCTATGGAGATGTGATTTTGCGGGTACATGAGGATCATGAGAACGACGAAAACGCAGAAATTGGAGATTGCGAGCAGTCCCAAGAGCTGAAGTTTGGCTATAATAACGATTATATAGGTTTTATTCCTTTAAGCAGTGATGAAGCTTTGCTTGCTGTGAATCATGAGTTTTTAGATCCTTTAGATATTCCAGTTGAAGCAGAGCAGAGAAAAGCTGTCGGCGTCTCAATTGTGAAAATAAAGAAGGACAGTCATGGTCTGTGGAAGTTTGATGAAGACCCAGAATCCCAGCGAGAATTTAATAGACGCATAACTGCAAATACTGTTTGTACTGTTAGTGGTGCGGTGAGAGAGCTTTATCCTGAAGTGACTGGAACACTTGCTAACTGTAGTGGGGCTGTAACTCCTTGGAACACGGTGCTGACTTGTGAGGAAAATTATTATTTATTTGATGAGGTTTATAAATGGAAAAATTTTGATGCAAAGCAGTATGGTTGGATAGTAGAAATTAATCCTTTAAAGCCAGACTCTAAGCCGATTAAGCATACGGCTTTAGGGCGAATGGCTCATGAGAACTGTGCTTTAGTTAAATCACACGACGAGAGAATGGTAGTCTACATGGGAGATGATAAGGAACGTCAATTTATTTATAAATTTGTTTCCAAGAATCCTCTAAATATGCCTAAGAATTTCAAAGATCATGAGCTGGAACCGAATCTAAGTCCTTTTTCTGAAGGGGATTTATATGTCGCTAAGTTAGATAAGAATTTAAAATTTACTGAAATTAACTCAGGTAAAGGGAAATGGTTGAAACTTAGTGTAGATAATCCAGTCTTGAAATCTAAATTTAAATCACAGGCAGAGCTATTGATAGAAACTAGGCTTGCAGCTAAGTATCTGGCTGCAACACCTATGGATAGACCAGAATCATTATCAGTGAGTCCTAAAGATGGCTCTATTGTCGCTGCTTTGACTTATAGTCCAGCCGAAAAGAATAATTTCGGCTCATTATTTAGAATAGTTGAGGATAATCCTCATTCGGAGTCCATGACTTTTCATTATGAGAATTTGATTCTTGGTGGTAAAGCCTCTGGCTTTGCTTGTCCTGATAATATTTACTTTGATAAAAACAGTAATTTATGGTTAGCTACTGATATTGATGGTATTAAGTTAAATAAAGCACCTTATGATTTTCAAGGAAATAACAGTCTTTTCATTATTCCAAGTGAAGGTCCTCATGCTGGTAAAGCACTTCGTTTTGCAAGTGCCCCTGCTGGAGCGGAATTCTGTGGAATTTGTTTTTCTGAAGATTATAAAACTCTGTTTCTTTCGGTGCAGCATCCTGGAGAAGGTGGTTTGCAGAGTAGATGGCCTTATGGTACTAATGTTGCTAAATCATCTCTAATTGCTATTTATCAAGAACTAGAGTGGTGGTAAGCTAAGGTATGGTATTTGGAGTGGGTTATCAGAAAATTCTTAAGTCAAAAGCAAGCTTATTCGTATCAATATTTTTTTTATCAATATTTTTTTTTAATTCGTTCTGTTTCGCTGCTGAGACTATTCAAGAGCCTGTTCAAGAGACCACTGCACATGAGGCGGGCGAAAACGCAGAAAATGGAGTTGTGCAGTGGTCTCTAAAGCATAAATTCTTAAAGCTTGATGTATTACCTTCTAATAAGGCTCCTAAAGCTGATGATAAATTCGATGTGGTTTTAGAGGGTGTATTAAGGTCAGACAGTGGCTTCCAAAAAGAAAGATTACGAGTTTTTTTAGATGACAGTTTAATTTCTAGTCCTGAAGATTTTATAATACAAACTTTAGCGAAGGATAATAGAGTTAGGTTTACTTTTGCCAAGAGTAATTTAAGTTATAAAGATAAAGCCGCTAATTTAATTAAGATAAAGTTTTTAGATACAGAACTAGCAGCAAATGTCCTAGCAGAGAGGGAAATACCAGTTTTTTTTAAACCTCGTGATACTTTTGAGACTAGTCCAGCCTTTGCTGGTTTTTTTGATACACAGAAAATAGTGGCTCTCAAGGTAGAACTCTATGATGATGATGCTTCACAGCTCACTTCTATCGAAGCGGCTGAAATTCACTCTGGGCTTAATAAATTTCTTAAAGTATCTTCAGATAAGAAGAAATTTCTATTAACTTTTGAGCATGATCCTCAGTATATTCAAGGTGAATCAGAGAGTACCTTTAGTGAAAAAAATTCAGTACTCCTAAATAATTTAAAAATCTTTAGTACGGATGCTAATGGTAAAAGAACTAACGTGACCAGTAAATTTTCTTTTAAACTGAAAGCCAATTCTACTCATAAGTTCGCTGACTTTTCGACTTTAATAACTCAGTTTACTACTGTAGGACTGGCTTACCCTGATATTCAGACTTTAGAGTTCATCGTAGATGTCGAGGATTATTTGAAAAAGATTAATGTCTTTTTCCCACAAGATGCACAAACTCGTTCTGAGAAAATTATTAAGATCAGTGCTATTCAGATCCCTTTGAGTACAATAAATATTGATAAAAATACTATAGTTTTTTATGAAGATACTACAGCTAATCAATTTAGTGTGATTAGTGATCCTATTAATTTGAGTTCTTCTTATAATACTGCTTTAAATTTAACTACAGTTTCTGCTTTTGTTTTTAATACTAAAGCTCTTGAAAATCACCCTTTAGCAGATTTGCCTAATTTAAGGCTCAGTATAAATTCTTCTCAGAAGACTTCTCTAGATTTAGTTTATGAATTAGATAATATAGTAGTTAATGATTCAGATATTCAAATACCAGTTAGACTGAAGTTGAATAAAGCTAAAGGATTTTTTGTTAAAAATAGGGATTTAATGAACTTTGGTGAGCTTAAGACACTAGATTTACCTTTCGCTTTAGTCGTAAAAAACTCTGTGGGTGTGGATAATGATTTAAGGGGACGTTTTAATCAGGCTTTAATTTTAAAATTTATAGATAGTCCTCGTTTTATAGATAAAGCTTCTGCGATAGTTAAGCTTTATAAGAATCCTTTAAATCCATCTTTAACACTGAAGTTTGATTATAATAATAGTGCTGACAGTTCTTCTGATCCACTTGACCTTGTTATTAATTTATTAGATGCTACTTCTAATAAGATTGCGTCGGCAAGAATTGAGAATTTTTCGACTCTGACTAAAAAAGCGAGTGGAGTTTTTCAGAAAACTCTTACTAATGCTGAATTAGGTGAAGCATTCTTTGTGAATGCTTCTGCTGCAACAAAAGTACAGTTAGAACTTCATCGAGATCAGGATTATTTGAATAGGCTTGCTTTAGATGCCGCTCAGTATCCTGTTTTGAATGAGGTGGATACTTTGCTGTTGGGGTTATAAAGGTGAATCTTTTTATTTTTAATGATGAAATGATATTTCTCAAAACTATTATCCCAAGCAGGAAAGCCACAAAAAAATACTTAGGAGATTGATGAAAATGAATTTTGATGATTATGAAGCAGGCTGCTAATGCATACTTTACCAAAGATACTAGAATGAATATTAGATTGTCTGGTGCTGATCTTGAGATATTAAAGAGGCTTGCAGCAAAAGAGGGACTAGCTTATCAGAGTTTTATTTCGAGTGTGCTTCATAAATATGCGAGTGGTCAAACTCGCTTCTCTCCATAAAAATGGTGCCCCCCCCCTACAAACTATAACCCAAGTCATTGGCCTGCGCCTCATGGGCGTTATATTTCCTTCTAAAGCTCTCTACACTAGAGGCTCCTAATAAAAATGAGTTCGGGATTTCCTGTTCTCCCTGAAACAAAGGAGCTAAATTTAGCATCTCAATTACATCACCTGAAGTAGTAGATACTATACTGCGAACCTTGTCTGCTAAGGGGTTGTAATTTGGTTCTGAATTATTCTGTTTAGAGTTTAATGCTTCTTTGTAAATCTCGGATAAGATCCATTTTTTAACATCAGTTTCACCCAATCCATACCTTTTTGCCATTTTGCTAAATAACTGTTTTTCATAGTTAGTAGAAGGCATCCTAAAATAAAGCTTTTGCCCATTTAGTGGGGAATTTGCATCTTTAATTTGATAAGTGACTAAGTTTGATTCTTTTAAAGCGTGCTGCCCGAAGGTACCCTGTGGAAGCTTATAGTCTTTACTTGGATCAGATATTTCTTGGACTGGTGGAGTTGTAGCGTGTGCTACATCTGGATTGGGTGGAGGATCTTATCGTCCTATCAGTGTATCAGCAGCAAAGCGTGCGAGTGAACTGATAAGCCCAAAAGGACCAAAGCGTTCAGTACTTAAGTTTGACTCAATCCATTTTCCTTGACGTGGATTTAAATAAGGATACTGTGTTTTTAATTCAGTCGCATTGTAACCTGCAAGTGAATCATAATGACTTATATCTTGAAGACCTGTAAGCTCAGATAAAAGATTTTTGGTTTTTTGCTTAGAAGCAGGGTCTAGCTCTGAAGATGAATCTAGGAAAGCGTTTACCATACTAATTTGCTTTTTAAAATTTGGTACAGAATTCTCGAAATCTTCATTGCGTGGATCATCACGACCTGTATCAGCGAACCATAGGCGTGTAGTTAAATTATCCTGCTTTTTAATAGATGTGTCTTGCTCGCCTTGCTTAGAAAAACTATCGATTAAATCACTTACTTTAATATTTTTCAACTGAGGATACGTTTCTGCTCGCGTTTCTTCTAAGAAAGCCTCTCTCTCAGAGTCATTTGCAAGTAAGTAAAAGAGTTTTATTTTTTCAGCTATGCCTTTTTCTTGTTCTTCATCTCGCTCAAAATATTGATCTTTAGATTCTAAATAAGCTTGGATTTTAGTTTTAATTGAATTCTTAATCTCTTGTTTTAGCTTATTAAGCTTTTTTGACTCAGGACCAAGAGAAATTATTTGATTCTCAAGTAGAGACTTCACCTGAGTTTCTATAAGTTTGTTCTGAGCATTAATGTCTGTAGGAAATTGCTTAGATTCTACAAAAGCTTCTACTTTATCCCTTAATTGTTTTTTTAAAGGCTCATTTAAAGATAATGCAAGCTGATTATTGTTCATGATTTTATCGACCTTGGCTTTTAAACTCGGTGGATATAAGGATTCTGGTTCTATTCTATTATTAGTATCATTTTCTGTGGTTTTTACTCCAAGGCTTATATTAATATTATTCAAATTCAAATGTTCATGAGAGGGAGAGCTGATGAACATTTCAGGATAATTCTTCTCAAGTAAAGTATTTCTATGTTCACTAAGCTCAGAAAGCCTTTTTTGTAGAAGCTTTAAGTTACTAGGGTCTATATCTTTTCTTCCCCAAACAAAATCATCTCCAATTTTTTTAGTAATAGATACTGCATCATCAAACTTAATCTCTAAGACATTATTCAAGTCATATTTATTTGTTAGAGGAATCAAATCCTTTTCCCGAGAGAAAAAGACTCGCCTTGCATCAGAAGAATCTAAAGTCGAATAAATTTTTAATAGCGCAAGTATTTCTTTTTCTTTAGCCTTAACTAATTGCTGAGTAGGAGTATTTGTTGCTTCTGATTGATTTAAAAGAGCGTACTCATTAATTTTCTTATTTAATACTTCTTTTAGATTCGAACTCCAAGTTTCTAGTTCAGAAGAGAGTAAAGAGCCTCTATCGTTAGAGGACTTAGTAAGTAATGCCTCTTGTAAAATTTTTTCTGAAATGGCTTTATTAGGTGAACTTGCTGAATTTTGTAAATATTTCAATAAACCTGCTTGGTATCTAGTATTCACTTCTCTATCTTCTAAAATAGGATAATCAGTTATTGATAAAGATTTATTAGCTAAACGATCTCTTTGAGTGACATTATCAGGTAATGCCTTTGCTAAACCAGAAAAGTTAGCTGGTAAAACACCATTGTCAGAATCAAAAGTATCTTCTTCACGTCGCACAATCTTAGGTTTATCTGTTCCATCTAAAAAATTTGCATTGAACGTTGTTACTTTCCAAGTAGATGGATCAGAAGATTTAATAGAGAGTATGGAAGACTCTTTAGATAAACGCCTATCCCCTATATTTAAAAAACCCAAAAAACCACCATCTTTAAGCATCTCATGGCTGTTAGTAATGATGAGTTCACCTTTCATGGCTTCTAATGATTTTGAATTTAAACCAGTAGCAGAAGGATTTAACTCTTTAATTGCACGGAGAACAGATTCCTGTTCAAGCCCATTCTCTAGATTTATCTGTTTACCTGCGTTAGTATGTGCTTTTAAATATAACTTTAAAACAAAAACTTCTTGAGCATTTGCGGTACCAGCTATTAATTTTTTAATTACCTCGGGAGAAAATAATTGATCATTAGTTTCTCTAAAATGAATAAACTTCTCTTTTCCTGCCGACGCGAACCTCGCTTTAGGGGCTAAGCCTATATTTGCTTGAGATGGTCTTATTTCATTCATGAAATTAAAGCACTTATAGACTATAAAGAGTGGAAAATTTTTATTTTGATAAATTAAAAGGCGTTTAAAAACAAAAAACACCCTTTCGGGTGTTTTTTCAAATAAAAAGGGGAATTCCTTTTTTTGATCTTATAGATCTGTAAGTATTCTGAGAGATACCTCTGCAAGTTCTTCTTCGTTCATATGTTCGAATTCAGCCCAAAGCTCTTCTATATCTTCTTTATAGTCTGCAAAATCTTGATGTGCTGTGATGAATTTCTCTACCTTTCCGTAAGTTCTAAAGAAAGTAATAGATCTATAAAGATCTAAAGCAAGAGACTGATACAGACTGTAGGTCTCAACTTCTCTTGAAGAGAAAAATGACAGCACCAGTTCCTTTTGGGCTACTTCTGATGATGCAAATGAGTTTTTATCGAAATCGTTGAAATGATCCATAAGCAGAGAAAAACATTTGTAGATTAACACAGAGTTAAGGCTAAGTGGAATTAAAATTTATTTTTCATTATTTTTAACTATGAATGAGGACATTCTACTAAGTTATACTTAAGTCTAATGACCTCATCAGATTTTGATACCGTAGAATCAGCTATAGAAGATATTCGTAACGGAAAGATGATTATTGTCGCTGATGATGATAATCGTGAAAATGAGGGTGATCTGATCTGTGCTGCTGAGAAAGTAAGCCCTGAGATTATTAATTTTATGAGTAAACATGCTCGTGGTTTGATTTGTTTAACTTTAGATTCAGAGACTGTCAAGAAGCTTAATTTAGATGATATGGTTAGGGAGAATACTGATGCTAATAAAACAGCATTTACTATTAGTATTGATGCTGATCCACGTTTTGGGGTAACTACTGGTATTAGTGCTTTTGATAGAGCGAAGACTATAGAAGTAGCTTTAGCTAATGACGTAGTCGCGAGTGATCTCAGAAGACCTGGGCATATCTTTCCTCTTAAGTCTGTAGAGGGTGGTGTTTTAAAGAGGGTCGGGCATACTGAAGCTTCTGTGGATCTTGCTCGCTTAGCTGGTCTTAAGCCATCTGGAGTTATCTGTGAAATTCTTAAAGATAATGGTGAGATGGCTAGGCGTGATGATCTTTTTAAATATGCTAAAGAGTTTGGGTTGAAATTCATTACTATTGCTGATTTAGTAGCGTATCGATTAAAGAAAGAGCGTTTCGTGCATCGTATCGTGGATGTAGCTCTGCCAAATAAGTATTCCGAAGATTTTAGAATTTATGGTTATAAAGATTCCTTATCTGATAAAGAGCATGTAGCTTTAGTTTTAGGTGATTTAGAGAAAGCTGTTGAAGATTCTAAGCCAGTTTTAGTTAGGGTGCATAGTGAATGCTTAACTGGAGATTTATTTGGAAGTTTACGCTGTGACTGTGGAACTCAGTTAGATGGAGCGATTAAGCAGATTCGTGAAGCTGGTTTAGGTGTTTTAGTATATTTAAGGCAGGAAGGTAGGGGCATAGGTCTTTTAAATAAATTAAAGGCTTATGAACTTCAAGATGAAGGTCACGACACGGTTTCAGCGAATTTACAGTTGGGCTTCCCTGCTGATTTAAGAACCTTCGGGGTAGGAGCGCAAATACTTTCTGATTTAGGACTTAAGGAGATTAAGCTACTCACTAATAATCCGAAGAAGATTTATGGAATAGAGGGATATGGTCTAAAAATTACGGAAAGAGTTCCACTGCATTATGAATCTTGTAAGCATAATGAAAAATATTTAGAGACTAAGAAAAATAAATTAGGTCATTTATTTTAATGCCGATAAGAATACTATCTGATTTAATCGCTAATCAAATAGCTGCTGGTGAAGTAGTAGAAGGACCTTTATCAGTCATTAAGGAATTAGTCGAGAACAGTATAGATGCTGGTGCTAATTCGATTTCCATAGAACTGAGTAAGCAGCTTAGGTGTATTAAAGTTTCTGATAATGGTTCTGGCATTCCAGCAGATGAATTACCTTTAGCTTTTACTCGTCATGCGACTAGTAAAATTACGGAAATAGAAGATTTATTTTCTATAGACTCTAATGGCTTTAGAGGAGAGGCTTTAGCGAGTATAGCCTCTGTAAGTAAAGTTACTTGTATTAGTAAAACTGCATCTGAAGCTGATGCTACAAAGTTTTATATAGATGCCGATAGAGAAGAAACATCTTCTGTAGGTGCTGGAGTAGGTACTAGTATAGAGGTAGATGAGCTTTTTTATAATACCCCGGCCCGGTTGAAATTTATGAAATCTGCGGTAAAAGAGAAGCAGGATATCATAGATCTACTGAAAGCCTTTTCTATCTTTAACTCTAATATTTCTTTTGAGCTTGTAATTGATGGGAAAACTCAGTTTAAGGTTTTAAAAGATCAGCCGTTTAAAGTTACTGTACGTGAACTGTTCGGTAGATCTGCTTTCGAGCATTTAATTAATTTCGAATATAATACTGGAGCGATTAAAGTTTCTGGATATATAGCAGCTCCAGAGCTGAATCGCAGTGATAAAAGATATTACTTCACTGCTGTAAATAAACGCATCCTTAAATGTAATACGATAAGATCTGCTGTAGATAAGGTTTATAAGGATTTATTACCTGCTAAGAAATATCCTCTTGTTATTATTAACTTAGAGCTACCTAGCTCAGAAGTTGATGTTAATGTGCATCCACGTAAGCAAGAAGTTAAATACCTGCACGCTAATGAAATTTATAGAACTTTAATTACAGCGATTTCTACGAATTTATCTGATTATTTTTATAAATGTTCAGAATATAGACAGTTAGAGATTTTCAACCCAGTGCTTGCAGATTTAGAACCTCATGCTGACTCGGATCTTAGTGGTAAGGAGCGTCCTAGTCTTTTTTCTGAAAGAGAATATACACCTTCAATACTGAGGAGGACGAATGACCGTAGTGTAATTTCCAGCGATGCCGAGCCTGCAACATCAATTGAAGATTGCGAGCAGCCCCCTCAGGGTACTGTTGCCGAAGGTGCAAGTTCAAGGCTGACTCCTCAGGATTCTGAAGTGAGTGAAAGTAGTATCGTGTATCAGTCTCAGAGCGATAATGATAAGACTTTATCATTTCTTGCAAGGTTCCCGTCTATTGAGGTAAATTTCATAGAAGGAGATATCTCTGATTACCTTGAAGGTATTAATATTGATGAGCCTAAAGAGTCTTTTGAGATTTTTAGTGCTAATTCTGATCAGTCTTTTGGCTTTTTAGTTTCAGGTAACTTATTTCCAATAGATGAAAGTATTCAGGATTTATATTTAGACTCTTTGGAAATATTTACGAAGAAGCTCTTAAAGACTAAATCTGAGGATAATTTGCTGTATGCAGAATCTAACTCTTTAAACGAGTCAGCCATAATAACGGAAGGTACTTCTTTCGAAAAAGGAGCTGTGACGAAACTACTCTCTAAAAAGAAACTGGCGACTAAACTTTCAAGACCTAGTCTGAGACCTCCTCTAAGGCAGCTTGAAGAGATTTGGGCGAGAGATAATTATTCATGTGTATACTGTGCTAGAGCACTTATTCATCCTAAGGTGGTGAAACAGGTTTTACTTAGAGCTGAATCTGAGTCAATCTCTTGGCTTAATGCACGCAATGAAAAAATTAGTGAGCATCTGCTTGAAGCACATAAAGCTTCTTTTGATCATCATTTACCAGCAGCTAAATTTGCGGTCTTGAATTTAGACTCTCGTAATCTTTTTGCTACTTGTAGAGAATGTAATCAAAAAAAATCTGCAAGTTTAGCTAGTAAAACTTGGCTGCCTAGGCGAGTCAATTCTTGGGTTAATTTTTCAATTAATAATCCCCTAGAGCTAGCTGGAGTAAAATTTATATCAGCGTTAGAGGCGATTTATGATAATTAAGCTAATAGCCTATCTTTGTTTTTTTTTAAGTGGCTTTGCTGCATTGGTACATGAACTTTCTTGGTCACGTATTCTAAAGCAGGTCTTTATTTCGGAATCATTAAGTACAGCCTTAGTTTTAATAATTTTTTTTGGTGGCATCGCTATTGGTTCTTATTTCGCTGCCGCTTTGAGTAAATTTTTTTATCCTGCGAAAAGTTCTTTTGCTTCTCTCTTTATCTTTAGTATTCTAAATTTAGTTTTAGCTTTTTTAACTTATTTAACTGCTAATTTCTTTAATCCAGAACGTTTACTCTCTTCATTAATGTTAGCCCCTATTTCCATACTCTTAGGTAGCTTATTTCCATTATTGAGTAATTTCTATGTGGCTTATCGTGAGAATGGTACAGAGAAATCTAATACGGTATCTAAGATTTATTTTGTGAATACCTTTGCTGGATTGATTGCTATTGTTTTTGTAATTTTCTTTGCTTTTAAACAGTTTGGTTTAAAGCTTACTTTACATAATCTTGCGATTCTGCATCTTTCTATATTTACTTTAAGTTTTATAGGCTCTCTAGTGAATATGAAAGCTGTAGTAGTTGAGATTTTTGAGTCGATTAAAATATTCACTTTGAACCTTAGCCTGCATAGCCCGAAAAATCAGTTACCAAGAGCTTTTGATGATGATAATGTGGAGGATGAAGTTTCTTTGAACATCGAGGTTCAAGGATCTAAGGTATTACTCTGGGTAAGTTTTGCCTTTGGCTTTATTTTGCTAGGGCTTGAACTGGTCTGGATGAGGGCTTTTAGTCTTATTCTTGCTAGTTCAGTTTATTCTTTTGCCATGGTTCTGGCGGCAGTTATATTTGGCCTTGCTTTAGGAACTTTTATATTCTATTTAGTAGCTAAACCTCTACAGCTTAGTCAGAGTAAAAGTTTTGAAAATGATATAGAGCATATTAACTGGCTTGTTTTGCTTTTAGCAGCTTTAATTTTTATTAGTTCCTTTAGCTTTAAATCACTTACAAATACTTATTTATATTTGATAGATTCAGTGGGATTTTTGTTAAATGATTTTCATCGTGAAGATTTATATAAAGTTGCTTTGAGTTTTATGAAATTCGTACTGGCTAGTATAGTAGTGGTACCAGTTTCCGCGACTATAGCTTTTGCTAGTACTTATTTATTACAGATATTTACCTATAGTGATTACCTGAATGATAGATCTAGAGTGCTTTATGCAGGTGCTAACATTGGTAAGGTTTTTTCTATTAATACTCTTGGAGGTATTCTTGGCTCTTTGGTTACAGTTTTCTTTTTTATTCCTTCGCTAGAAGGTGGTCTTAATCAGTGTTTGCTGATATTTAATTTAATAGCTTTACTTACTTTAGTTATTACTCTTAGTTTCTCTAAAGAGAAACAGTATTTTTTATTTTTTATTGCTGCTTTGTGTTTTATAGCTTTGATTTTTTTAAAGCCTAATTTTATTACAGCGAGAACGGCTAGTGGAGCCGAACTTTATTATGCTTTAAAGTATAGAAGTGAACAGGGATATTATTTAGATGATACTCAGGAAGAGGTTTTGTTTCATCAAGATGGTCTTTATTCTACCGTAACTGTGATTAAAGATAATTTTGCTAACACTATTTATCTGAAAAATAATGCGAAGGTTGAAGCTGGTATTCCTATTGAGGATGGAATATTCTCGGCCGCTGATATGCAGACACAAGTTTTACTCGGGGTCGCTCCTAAGTATTTTAAAGATGAATTTAATAATATTTTACTTATTGGAATGGGGTCTGGGATTACTTTAGACTCACTTGCGATGATTAGTGGTGATGCTAAGTTATGTGTGGCGGAGATAGAAGATATTGTCTTTAAGGCTGCTGATAAATTCTTTTCTCAGGCTTGGCAAGCTATTCCAGACAAGAAAATTACTAGATATCATGGCAATGCTCGCTCGCTTATTAAATCATCTAGAGAAAAATATGATTTAATCGTTTCTCAGCCTTCCGATCCGTGGCTATCAGCAGATATGTTTACTGATGAATTCTGGAAATTAGCTCATAGTAAGCTTTCTAAAGATGGAATATTCGTGCAGTGGTTACAGCTTTATTCTTTAGAGCCTAAATATCTTTTACTCACTTTAAATACGCTTAAGCATAATTTTAAATATTTACTGATAATTCATCCGCCACGTACCGCTGAAATTATAATACTTGCTAGTGATAAGGATTTTCGCTTCAGAGATTTTAATGTAGATAAATTCCCTCATCTAAAAACCAGTCTAAATCGAATTTCTATACATAATTCAGCAGATTTTATGGCTAATATTATGCTTACGCCAAAAGACGTAAAAAAACTTTTAATCACTGAAGTCCCTCGTGTGGATTTAGCTGCACCGATCTTGAATAATGCTAATAATTCTTTACTTGAGTTTCATACCGCAGAAAACTTTTATAAATTTTCAGAAACTATTAACCAAAACTTACAGGCATTGACTTCATATGTGTCTTTTGAGCATATTTTATCTTTAGTTAAATATAATTCTGAGTCTGAGAAAACAGCTTTAGTTCAGGCTTTAAGAGCTAATTATCAAAAGGGCTTATCAGGACAGTCTTTAAAAGCCAGGGTTTCGTTTTATAAGAATAAGCTTTATACACAGTCTTTAAGTTCTTGGGGGCTTCCTTCGTCAAGTGAAGAGGATGAACTGGAAGATACTTTGGTTTTAAAGACCGCTTCAGAAGCTGATGCTGAATATAAATTAAAAGAGAATCAGCTAATAAAAGAAAAAAGATTAAAGGAAGAAGCTCTGAAAAAACAGTTAGAGATTGATTCTAATCTATCAGAAGAAGAGAAGAAGAAAAAAGAAGAGCTTGAGGCAGAAGAAGATACTGAAATTCAAGACACTGAAATAATTCAGCCCAAGCCATTAAATATTTCATCTGCTGATGAGAAAAATTATAAGAGTCTTTTAGGAATTGGGGTTAAGAATTTCGAGCAGGGTTTTTATGATGAGGCTGATAAGAATTTTAGAGCAGCATTAAAAATAGATCCTAATTTGGATCAAGCCTATTTATATTTAGCTCAGATAAAGCTTTTAATGAAGGACGATAATAAGTTTTTAGAATATATAAATTACTGCCTGAGAATAAATCCTTTTAATGTAAAAGCTTTGTATCTCGCTGCTGATTATAATTACAGCTTTGCATCTTTAGCGAGGGCGACTTTTTATGTAGATAGATTATTTACTGATACTGATTATAAAAATAAACTCACTGCTGATGAGATAAATAAGCTTTTAAAGATCAGGAAGAAGCTTGCAGAAATTTTAGAGAAAAATCGCCCGTAGACCGAGGGAATTTTTCTGCTAAGGATTTAAATAGGGCAAAGATGACACAGACGCACTTGTTATCTTAACAGTTTGACGTAAATGTGTTAATACTGAAGGTGATGTCCATGAGCATCCAGAAATTTACAGGAAGCCCTAAAATTCACCCAGCCCTATTACCAACAGGCTCACCACCACCAGTCTCAGATCCTACTCCACCACCTGTTCCGTTAAGACCAAGAGCTTTCTTTTTCTTTTTAATAGTAGACCTTTTTAGCTCTTCCTGTTTCTCTGGAGGTAGTTTACCAGTAACTCTAAATTTAATCTGAGCTTTAACTAAAGCCTGTCTCTTATCAGCATCTTTAGTCTCTTCAGTTACATCTTCTGGTTTTTCATAAATTTTATCTTTAGGAAACTCTGCTTCGAAAATTACATAGGCTTCGATCTCGTCTCCATCTGTATGTTCACCATTAATGAGAGAATCTGAAATAGGATCTTCAAGAAGCTTCTGTATAGTTCTCTTCATCGGTCTTGCACCATAGGTTCTGTTATAACCCTCAGTCGAGACTTTATCTTTAACTTCATCTGTAAGAGTAATGGTCATGCCCTTTTCTTTCAGTCTACTTTCTAGATCTTTCTTCATGATGTCGACTATCTTACGCATATCAGTACGAGTCAAGTGTTTAAATATGACGATATCATCAAGCCTGTTCAGGAATTCTGGTCTAAATGCACGTTTCATCTCTTCCATAACCGCATCTTTCATACGCTTATATTTTTCATCTTCAGCCTGTTCTTCAGTATTAGAAGCGAAGAAACCTACACCGAAATCACTGTTCATGCGTTGAGCACCGACGTTAGAGGTCATGATGATAATAGTATTTTTAAAGCTAACTTTACGGCCTTTACTATCAGTTAAATGGCCATCATCTAACATCTGTAACATAACGTTAAATACGTCAGGGTGAGCTTTCTCAATTTCATCGAAAAGTACTACGCTGTAAGGCTTTCTACGAACAGCTTCAGTTAATTGACCGCCATCGCCGTAACCAACATACCCAGGAGGCGAACCTATAAGCTTGCTTACAGTATGCTTTTCCATGTACTCAGACATATCAACTCTGATTAAATTATCAGCACTGCCGAAATAATAATCAGCGAGAACTTTAGCGAGTTCAGTCTTACCTACACCAGTAGGACCGCAGAATACGAAAGAACCTATCGGTCTTTCTGGATTTTTTAATCCAGCTCTAGCTCTTCTAATAGCTTTCGATACTGCTGTAACAGCTGAGTCCTGACCTATAATTTTGCCATGAAGAGTATCTTCCATCTGTCTTAGCTTGTCATTCTCGCCAGCTTTCAAGTCACCAACAGGTATTCCAGTCCAGCTAGCTACTATTTCAGCTATCTCTTCTTCGCCCACTGTAGGTTTATTTTTTTCTTGTTCTCTTCTCCATTCTTCTTGGAGGCTACGAATTTTTTCTCTAATATTATTTTCTTGATCTCTAAGCTGTGAAGCTTTCTCAAACTCCTGCTGGCGAATAGCTTCTTCTTTCTGTCTTGAAATAGTAACTAATTCATCTTCATGCTTTTTAGCTTCTGGTGGCAAGCCACTAGCTTTAAGTCTTACTCTAGAACTAGCTTCATCGATAAGGTCAATGGCCTTATCTGGTAAATGTCTATCAAAAATATATCGATCAGATAATCTAGCAGCAGCTTCCACAGCGGCATCAGTGATGATTAGGCGATGATGCTCTTCATATTTCTGTCTTAGACCAATAATAATCTGAATAGTCTCTTCTACAGAAGGAGAGTCTATAATTACTGGCTGAAAACGTCTTTCTAACGCAGCATCCCTCTCTATATGTTTACGATATTCTTCTAAAGTAGTAGTACCGATACACTGAAGTTCTCCACGAGCGAGTGCTGGTTTTAAAATATTAGCTGCATCTATAGCACCTTCAGCTGCTCCAGCGCCGATTAAAGTATGCAGTTCATCTATGACTAACATCATATTTCCAGCAGTGCGGATTTCATCCATTATTTTTTTAAGTCTTTCTTCAAATTCGCCTCTATATTTAGTTCCAGCGACTAAAAGACCTAAATCTAAAACGATTAATTTTTTACCAACTAAAATATCTGGCACGTCATTTGCGACTATTTTTTGAGCTAAGCCTTCAGCTACAGCAGTTTTACCGACACCGGGTTCACCTATTAATACAGGATTATTCTTAGTTCTTCTGCCTAATATCTGTATTACTCTTTCTATCTCTTCAGCACGCCCAATAACTGGATCTAATCTGCCTTCGGCAGCAGCTAAAGTGAGATCTGTACCAAATTCGTCTAAAGTAGGAGTTCTAGTTCTAGTATTTTGGTTAGCATTTTTATTAGAACCTACTCCTAATAAAGAATTATTAGTACTACTGCCAGAACCACCAGTAGCAGTAGAGTTAGAACCAGACTCGCCAAGTAATCTAATAATATGCTGTCTAACTTTCGCTAAATCTACACCTAAATTATCTAAAACCCTAGCAGCAACTCCTTCACCTTCTCTGATTAAGCCTAATAAAAGGTGTTCCGTACCTATATAGTTATGTCCGAACTGTCTAGCTTCATCCCAGCTTAACTCTAAGACCCATTTAGCTCTCGGTGTAAATGGAATTTCGACTGCTACGAAGCCTGAGCCTCTACCTATAATTTTTTCTACTTCAATGCGAGCATCTTTTAAATTTACTCCCATCGATTTGAGCGTCTTTGCGGCTACACCAGTACCTTCACCGATAAGTCCGAGCAGGATTTGCTCTGTGCCAACGAAATTATGACCAAGTCTTCTAGCTTCTTCTTGAGCCAGCATTATGACTTTTATCGCCTTCTCTGTAAATCTTTCAAACATATATAGTGTATTAAGCTTTGCTAATTAGTATCTTACCACCAATTCTGAAGCAGGTATCAAATCAACTGAGTTAGAGTGATTTAAATTATCAGAATTTAAGAAAGTATAAATTAACCAAAAGCAGTGAACCAAAGTTATTCTGGTTCACTGCTTTTACGGGGGCGTGTGTGTTAGGAAATTTAGATGGAGATAGTCGCTTTCATTAGACCTTCTAGATCATGCTTTAAAGCGTAAAGTACAGCCTGAGTTCTGTCGTTAACCTGAAGTTTAGTAAAGACGTTGTTGATATGGGTTTTTACAGTGGATTCAGAAATAAACAGAGTCTTAGCAACTGCTTTATAGTTAAAGCCTTCACATAAATATTTTAAGACTTCAGCTTCTCTTTCAGTTAATAATTCTAGGTTAGCGTAATTAGTTTCATTAGAAGTAAGGACTGATCTATTGGTACTAAGAGTAGTTTTAATAGCTTGGTTTAAAACGAAGTCCATGAATAATTGGCATGCTTCAGCTGCTTCTATAGCAAGTGACATAGTCCGCTCAGCTCTTTCGCTTAATAACCACGCACTAATATTTTTAGCGAAATAGATATCAAACATGCAAGCTTCTTCAATGTTTCTAGATACAAAGATTACTCTAGTATTAGGAGAACTCATAGCTATCATATTTAGTAGTTCTGCTGTAGATCTTTCACCTGGTAATTCGCTAGACATAACGATAATATTCGGCTTGTTAAAATTTAAGTGTTGGATTAAAGCCTCTTGATAATCTACTCTTTCGATTTTATTAAAGCCAGCCATGTTTAGTTCTTTAGTAACTTGAACAGTTGACTGTACTGGGCTTAATGCGATAATTGCTTCTCTACTTAGGCTTTGGTGTTTAATCATTTATGGTGCTCCTCTTTTCCTTTTTCCTCTTTAGTGACTTTGTTTTAGTCCTTTAGTTCTCGCACTTACGATATAGGCCAATAAGCGAAGAGGATAATAGGGGAAACCCCAATTAAAAAATGAAAATTTAAACTATATAATTAATATATCGGCTACTTTCTGGAAAACTTTAGCTTTTTTTTGAAAATTTTTAAAAATTTTTTTGATTTTAATTAGTCCATTTACTTTAAAGCTTGCAAAGACTTAGAATAGTTAGCATAGTTGTAACTATATGAAGAAAGTCCCCTCTACTTTACCTCTAGTTGTTTTAGTGCTGTTTCTATCTCTCTTTGTCATGAGTTTGATGGGACAGGATAATAAAAGAAGAATCCTGAGCTACAGTGATTTTATTAAACGAGTCTTACCTAATGATGGTTCGTCTAGTCCTATCTATAGAGTCATTTTGACTAATGGTGATGATATAGCTAAGATCGAGGATAAAAACGGAGAGATCTACTACGCTCGTATTCCAGCAAGCTTACTCGGTGCTAATCAGGATTTAGCCGATAGGCTAGTGAATCATGATATTGAAGTAGATGTTAAAGCCCAGTCTAACGAAGGTTTCTGGATAAATATTATTTCTAACTTTATTATTCCAGTAGGTTTATTCGCGTTCTTTATATTTATGCTCAGAAACGCTGGGGGCGGCGGTCCTATGTCTTTCGGAAAGAGCAGGGCTAAGATGATGACTAAAGACATTAATGTTAGTTTCGATGATGTCGCTGGTATTAGTGAAAGTAAAAGAGAATTAGAAGAGATAGTCGATTTTCTGAAAAATACTGATAAGTACAAGGCTCTGGGGGCTAAGGTGCCGAAAGGGGTTCTACTGGTAGGTCCTCCAGGTTGTGGAAAAACTTTACTTGCAAAGGCGGTAGCTGGTGAGGCTGGCGTGCCTTTTTTTAGTATCAGTGGTTCTGATTTCGTCGAGATGTTCGTCGGAGTAGGGGCTAGCAGAGTTAGAGATCTTTTCGAGCAGGCTAAGAAAAATGCACCCTGTATTATTTTTATAGATGAAATAGATGCAGTCGGCAGGCAGCGTAGCGGTATGTCTGGTGGTGGAAATGATGAACGTGAGCAGACTTTAAATCAGTTGTTAGTAGAGATGGACGGCTTTCAAGCTAACTCTGGAATTATAGTTTTAGCTGCAACGAACAGACCAGATGTTTTAGATAAGGCATTATTAAGACCAGGTAGATTCGATAGGAAAGTAGTTATAGATACTCCAGATTTAGCTGGCAGAAAGCAAATCTTAGATGTTCATGCTAGAGGTAAGCCTATGGCAGCTGACATAGATCTAAAAGTTATAGCGAAAAGAACACCGGGTTTCAGTGGTGCAGACTTAATGAATTTGGTAAATGAATCAGCGATACTAGCTGCAAGGGATACGGCTAAAGAGATTCAGGTTAAACACATAGAAGAAGCTATAGATAAGGTTGCTATTGGTCCAGAGAAACGCAGTAAAATAATTAAGCCTAAAGATCAGTTAAATACAGCGATTCATGAAATAGGCCATACGATAATTAGTATTTTTAAAGAATCTAATAATGAATTTCATAAGGTAACTATTATCCCAAGAGGTATGGCATTAGGTCTTACTTGGTCTACTGAAGAGGAATATAAAGTATCGGCTTCTGAAAAGCATTTAAAGACAGAGATGATGGTGCTTTTAGGTGGCAGAGTCGCAGAAGAAATAATTTTCGGTAAGGAAAATATTACTACTGGCGCGTCGAATGATATGGAAAGATGTACTGCTATCGCAAGAGCGATGATAACTCGTTATGGAATGAATAGTAATTTAGGCATAGTTACTTATGGTGATAATGAATCTAATCCTTATCTGTCTCAGAGTTCTTATATGCAGAACTATAGTGATGAGTTCGCTAAAAAAATCGATGAGGAAGTTAAGGATTTAATACAGACTATGTATACTGAGGTGAAAACTCTTTTAAATGAAAAGAAAATTCTGTTACTCGGCTTATCTCAGGAGCTTTTAAGAAGAGAGACTTTAGATAAAGAACAAGTTTTCTTGACTATAGAGCAGATACAGAAAGGTGAATATGAAATCTTGAGTTTAGGTGAGATGGAAAAAATCGCTACTTCTAGAATGCCAGAGCGTGTCGAAACTATGATACGTGAAGAAGAAGCTCAGAGACGTGACGAGCGTGAGAGATTAAGAAAAGAAGAGAACGAGGAAAAGCGTGAAGACACTAGAGATAAAGATGAAGAAGCTTAGTACTAATGAGATTCGCAGAGCTTGGATAAATTTTTTTGAAAAAGACTGTGGGTTAGAGCATAAATTTTATAAAAGTGCTTCTTTAGTACCTGATAATCCTACGCTACTGCTGAATTCAGCTGGCATGGTGCCTTTTATTCCATATTTTATAGGAGCGACTAAAAGACCAGAGCCACCGAGGGCTGTAAGTATACAGAAGTGTGCTCGTGTCGGTGGCAAAGACAGCGATTTAAGTAATATTGGTTACACACAGAGACATCATAGTTTTTTTGAGATGTTGGGGAATTTTTCTTTTGGTAATTACTTTAAGCAAGAAGTTATTCCTATGGCTTGGAAATTCGTTACTGAAGTTTTAGGACTCTCACCTGAAAAGCTTTATGTATCAGTTTTTGAAGGTGATGATACTAGACCTTTTGATGAAGAATCTTATAATCTTTGGGCTGATATTTTTAAAAATGTTTATCCTGAAAAAGAAATCGCTGAGCATATTTGGAAATTAACGGCGAAGGATAATTTCTGGGGACCACCTGGTCCTACTGGTCCTTGTGGTCCTTGTAGTGAAATCTATTATGATCTTGGGGAGCATATTCTAGATAAGGATGATAGATATATAGAGATATGGAATCTAGTATTTATGCAGTTTGAAAAGCTAGATGATGGCAGCTTAAAGCCTCTAGAGCACAAGAATATAGATACTGGTGCTGGTTTAGAGCGTATAGCGATGGTTTTGCAGGGTGTTAATAATACTTTTGAAACAGATGAGCTTGCTGAGTTGCTGTCTGCGACGAAGGCTGAGGTTTTGAAAATTACTGTTAGGGCTGTTGTTGGTGAGGCTGTTAATCAAAATGCAGAAATAGCAGGTCAGCAGCAGTCTCATGAGGCATATTTTAAAATCATAGTAGATCACTTGCGCTGTGCTTGTTTTCTTATAGCAGATGGTGTCAGACCTAGTAATGTAAGTAGAGGTTATGTGCTTAGAATGCTGATCAGAAGAGCAGCACGCTTTTTGCATAAGCTGGGTTGCAGTTCTGAACCACTTTTATATAAGTTATCAGAGAAAGCAGTAGATATTTATGGAGCTTTTTATGATGAGCTGGTTTTAAGTAAGGAGCTTATAGCAAGTGTGCTTAGAAAAGAGGAAGAGCTTTTTGCTAAGACGGTTGAGAATGGCTTGAAAAACTTAGATATTATAGTTCGTGAGAATAATTCAGTCTCTATTCCTACATTGAGCGGTGCTATTCTTTTTAATCTTTATTCTACATATGGCTTGCCACTTGAAATTGTTGAGGATGTTATCGAGGATTATCGTAAACAGGGATTTTCGCTAGAAATCGATTATGAAGGCTATGAAAAAGCTCGTGAAGAGCATTCTAAAGCTTCTTCGACTTCTGCTTTTAATGTATCAGTAACTTCCGAAAAATCGCTATCACAGCTTTTGCAGGCTTATCCTAAAACAGAGTTTTTAGGTTACGCTCAAGAAGAGACTGAAGCTGAGGTCTTAATGATTTTAGATAAGGATGAAAATCCTATTTCTGAAATTAATTTCTCGGATATTTTAGCTCAGAAAAATTCTAATTTAGTTTCAGAGAAACTTGTTTCTGTAGAAAATCATAAAGAGACCGCAAATGGAGTTGTGCAGCGGTCTCATAAAGATGATTACGAGTTTTTTTTAGTACTAAATAAGACTACTTTTTATGCTGAGTCTGGTGGTCAAGTATCTGATTCTGGATATATTATTAGAAATCTTACTGGGAAAGGACTACTGGGGCAGAGTGGTTTAAAGATGGATATTGAAAATGGAGCGGTGCAACAGTCTCAGATCCAGTTCTTAGATGATAATTTGAAAATTAATATCTCACATAATTTACTTTTTAGTGTGAAAGATGTAAAAGCTATAGATGGTCGTATCTTACATAAACTAGTCATAGAGCTGCCTTGCGATTCTATTTCTAAGGACACGCAGGCAGTTTTAAAAACTGGTGATTCAGTTAAAGCACAGATAAATTCTAAACAGCGATTGCTGACTAAGTTTCATCATAGTTCTTGTCATTTACTGCAAGCTGCTTTGAGGAAGGTGTTAGGGAATACCGTTGCTCAAGCGGGTTCTCTGGTCTCTGCGGAATATACACGTTTTGATTTTAATTATGAATCAGCCCTTAGTAAAGAACAGTTAAATACAGTGGAAAAACAGATGAATGATTGGGTGAAGGCGGCTTTGCCTGTAACCACTATAGAGACTAGCTTTGATGAGGCGATTAAATTAGGAGCGTTGGCATTTTTTGAAGATAAGTATGAAGATACTGTAAGAGTCTTGAAAATAGCGAGTGAGTCAGAGCTAGCTTCAGTGGAGCTTTGTGGTGGAACGCATGTCTCTAATACAGCTGAAATAGCTCAAGTGAAAATCGCAAGTGAGTCTTCTGTCGCTAGTGGAGTTAGACGTATAAAGCTTTTTGTAAATGAATGTGCTGAAAGATTTATTAAAGAAGAGCAGCTCAAGCAGTCTGAGATAGAAGAATTAGAGAAGCGTAAAGAGCTTGAAAAGCAGTTGGAGAACGAGAAAAAAGCAGAAAAGTTAAATCTGCTAAATGCTAAAACAGATGAGTTTTTAAAACTGGCGATTGAAAAAGACGGGAGAACTTTTATTATTGCTGATCTTAATCAAATCGTTGATTTTATGCTAGAGGCTGATGTCTTAAAAGATTTTGCTACTAATCTAAAGGAAAGTATGGAAGCAAAAGGGCTTTTAGCATGGCTTTTCTTTATTGGGGCTTTTGATGAAAAGGTAACTATTTTAGGAGCTTGTTCTAAATCTCTTGCAGAGATTGAGAAATTTAAAGTTAATAATCTAATTAAATCTGCGGCTAATATTTGTGGTGGAGGCGGAGGCGGCCGTCCTGATTTCGCTCAGGCTGGTGCTAAAAATATAGCTAAAATTCCAGAAGCTCTAGCTATGATTAAAAGCACAGTGCTAGAAGGTGTTCAATAATTGCAGTTTTTAGGATTATGCTTTTTAAATTTTTATTTATCTTTAAAACAGATAGTTACCTTTAAAGTAGAAAAAACAGAATTAGTTAGGCAGTTAGTTTTTATTGCCTATGAATCTTTGCCCATGATTCTTGTTTTGACTTGCGTAAGTAGCTTAATTATTACTGTTAATACTGCTACAGAGCTGATTAAATATGGTGGCAGAGAACTCATCGGGGCTGCCATTACTTTAAGTAATTTGCAGGAAATTACACCGATATTTATCGCTTTTGCGATTACGGCACGCTGTGGGACTGCATTTACCGCTGAAATAGCTACTATGAAAATCAGTGATCAGTTAGATGCTCTTAAAATCATGAAGATAAATCAGCTGTATTACTTGATGACCCCTAAGCTACTTGCGATTATTTTACTTACCCCCTTCGTTTTAGCTATTTCTGCACTAGTTAGTATGGTCTCTGGCATGTTAATGGCTAATTACGCTATCAAGTTAGAGTATTTTGAGTTTTTAGACTCAGCATGGAGGTATGCGAGCCTTAAGGAATATTTTTATCCTTTAATTAAAGCTGAGATATTTAATATTTATACTGTTATTGTCTGTGTTACTTGTGCGCTAACAGCTGGTGATTCATCTAAAGATGTCGGTATAGCTACTAGTCGTGCTTCTACTACTGTTCTAATTGGAGTTGTTATTATTAATGGGTTTTTGACTCCGATTATGTATCACTAGGGCTTGGTGTGCAGTTTCACCAAATATACAATGTCAATTTCTCATCATAAATTATATTGTATTAACAAATATGGTGATGAAGACTATGAATGTGTTTAGAGAAAGCATATTTAGTGTTAGTAAAGCACTGGAGTTAAAACCTGTTGGACTAAGAGAAAAAACAAAAGCTCGGTTTACTAGGCCGAATTGCACCAAAGAACCTGAAATACAGATACCTCGTGATTTAATTACTCAAATCAAAGAAATCAATTCAGCACTTATCGAGAAAGGGTTGAATCTCAAACTAGGTTTTGAACTTGAATTTTGTATACGAAAAGATGATAAAAAGCAATTTATCGGTAAGGAGAATTTGGAAAAATTGACTTCGGCATTTGAAAAAGAATTTACTTGTTTCGAAAAGTTTGGTGTTGAGAATTTCAGCTCAGAATTAATTAAGGATAATCAATATGAAATTAGTTTTTTTAACGATGATAAAACAAATGATTTTTTAGAGGATTTAACTGATTTACAGAAGAGATTAATCAAAATCACACAAGATACTTTGGGACAAGAATATAGTTTAGATTTCTCAGCTGTGATTAAAGAAGATAGATGCTTATCAAATGGTATTCATTTGAATACAAGCCTCACTAAAGATGGACACAATTTACTCGAAACTAACCCTAAGTTAAAAAAATGCATTGAAAATGAAATCACTGATATGCAAAGAGATAATTTAGCGATATACATAAATGGAGGAGATGATTTATTAAGATTAAAATTAGGTCCAGCATCACCGAGTGCAATATTTCATGATAATGGCAAACCTATTGGTAGCCTTGGAATACAGGCAAGAGCAGGACTTATATCAAGCATTGCAACATTGGAAATGATTGATCTTCTCACTAATTCTATTCCACTAGACTCAGTGAGAGCTCTTGCCAGTCCGGCCATTATGGTAGCCGCAGCTGTTTTACCGTACCTAGATGATGTTGTTGGACTCAATACTGGTGCGGCTCCATCTCTAGCAACTAGAGGTAACGATCCTGTTTCTCAAATCTTTTTCAAAAAAGGTTCAACTAGGCTTGAAGATCGCCTAGCTTCTGCAACTATGGACCCTCTAAAGTTAGTGTACCTAAACTCACATGCAATACTCAGAGCTGTTAATAAATATAATGCACAAAACACCTAAAAATAATGAATGTGTAATTACTTTTATTTTACTAAATTTGTTCATAATTTAGTAAAATTTCTAGTATTTTCCAAAATCTTAACCACCCATTAATAAAAAATACGAATTATCTTTAATAGTATGGCCCCATTTCTTGATTTTCATATTCAGGTTCATGTTCTTAGATGAAGGATCTAAACCATGGAATATTGGCATATGAATTATTAAGTCTTGAATATCTGTTATACGAAAAACAGAGAAGATAGGAGATAGTGGAAAGTAGAGAAGCGATAAAGTCATCATTAAAGGTCCAGCTTGATAAATACAGCAGGATGGTTCCGGTGTTATCTAGCGTTATTTTCATTCTATGCACTTCGATTCTTTTAATTTTGAGACTTTTTTCATCGGAAGCAGACCTTGATGTTATAACATTAATAGCAGATACGCTTACTGTTGCTAGCATTATTGCGTTTATATCCTTTTTTATCTTACGGTTGCTTGTTGAGAGTGTGCAGAGGGCACACGTCAAGAGCTTTGCTAAAAAGAGAGAATTAAGGTTACAACGCAGAGAGGAAGAGCTTTCGATGAGATACAAAAAACTTCAAGTATTTGATCAATCAATTTTGAAAAAATAAGGCGGCAATAATTTATGGTAACTAGCTCATCGCAATCTGATTCAAAGGGGTCTACGGAGTCAAAAAAAGAACTACTTATATCTCATCCTTTGCAATTAAATCTTAAAAGCGTTGAAAGAAAAGCTGAGAATACAAGGCTATGGGCACGATATAACCAAGTTAATAAAAAAACTGAACTTAGAGAACAGTTAATTATTAGGTATGCTCATCTGGTAAATTGGGTAGTCGGTAGGTTTCCTCAATTAGAGACAGCTGATTTCGATAAAGAAGATTTAATGGGTTATGGGACTATCGGTCTTATTGAAGCTATAGATCGCTTTGATAATGCTAAAGATTGTTCATTTGAGACTTTTGCGACTAATAGAATCCGTGGAGCGATTCTTGATTTTTTAAGATCGAGAGATTTTCTTTCAAGAAATAGTAGAGAAAGAGTAAAAAGATTTAATCAAAGATTAGCAGAGCTAGAGTCGCGTCTAGGCTATACTCCGACTGATGAAGAGATAAAAAAACATTTAACTATAGAAAATGAAGATTTAAGAGTGCTGCAGCAAGAATCTAGTGCGGTAATATTCTCGCTAGATGCTCAAGAAAATGGTAATTCATCAGAGGAGTCATCCGTGGCTTTAGTAGATAAAATGCCTTCTAAAACTGAGGCTACTGAGGATTATGCAGAGTCTAACTTGGTTAGAGATAAGCTTGCAGCTGCAATAGATAGCCTAAAGGAAAGAGAAAGGTTAATAATTTCGCTGTACCATTATGAAAAACTAACTTTTAAAGAAATAGGTACTATTTTAGATATTTCTGAGTCTAGAGCAAGCCAGCTTCATCAAAAATCTTTACAGAAACTAAGAACCATTATGAAAGATTTCGTTATTTAACGAAGAACGATCTAATATCATTAATCGTGGTTATCACCATTAAACTGAGAAGGAATATAAAACCTGCTTGTACTAAGCCGTCTTGAAGTTTAGTCGAAGGTTTTTTCTTAAAAATGGCTTCATAGCCTAAAAATAAAAGGTGACCACCATCTAAAGCTGGTATCGGTAATAGGTTTATAACTGCAAGATTTAAGCTTAAGAGGAAAGCAAATTCTAGTATCATCCAAAGATTATGTTTTATATCTTGAGTGATTAATTGGACTATACCTACTATTCCTTTTACATCACCTAAGCTTGCTGTAGCGAAATCTAAGTGAAGACCAAATACATTTAAGGCTTTAGCTAAAAGAGAAGCTAAAATGGCAAAAACTGAAAAGATCATCATCAGGGTGGCGTTAACCGTGAATTTTAATCCCGAGAAAATAGCGCTAAAAATATTTTCAGATTTTATATATTCTTTTTCGTAACCGAGTTGTACACCAATAACGCCTTCTGAGTGAACCGAGTAAATTTTATCTTTATTAGCTACTTTGATTTGTATATCTTGATCTTTAAATTCTGCAATTTTACTTTGCATCTGAGTGCCAGTATTTATAGCGATTCCATTTATAGATAAGATTTTATCTCCAGTTTCTAATCCAGCTATTTTAGCTGCGGAAGTATCACTAGTGAAACCTTTTATCACGGTACTAGGTACTATTTTAGGTAAACCAATGCTGATAGCCATGATTACAGCAAGTAAAAAGGCAAATATGATATTAAAAGCTACTCCAGCCACGGCAACTACTGCTCTTGGTAATACTGGGAATTTACGAAAAGGTTTTAAATCGTCGATCTCTTTAAGAGTTTCTTCACTGGTTTCATCGTGAGTTTCAGGTATCGCTACAAAGCCACCGATAAGCAGAAAATAAAAACGAAACCTCGTGCCCCATTTTTTACATATTTCTATATATGGTCCAAAGGGCATACCGATGCCAAATATTGGTGTCTGGAAGCCATAAAATTTAGCTGCAAGAAAGTGTCCGAATTCATGTACTACTATAAGTAGCGTTATAACCAGTATGCTAAGCAGAACGAAAAGAAAGTCCATCAGAGCTAAGTTTATCACGGCTAGGCTTCTGCATAGTCCCGTTATGATTAGATCACAAGGATAAAGAAAACGCAGAAATTTAAGTTTGCGAGCAGTCCCAGAGTTTGATTTTACTTAGCGTGAAAAGCCTATGCTTAAAAGCTTTTCAAAAAGTTTTTCGGGGCTTATTTTATTCATAGAGCCACCATCTTTTTTAAAGGTTCTTTTATGGCTAGCTGTGCAGTTATAGATTTCATCATAGCTAAGGTAATCAAAGCTATATGGTCCAGAGCGTTTTGCGGAAGTTGGTCCGTAGATTCCAATTATTTGTGCAGAGTCTGAATCATAGAGAGCATCTGCAGCTAGGTGTAGGGGACCAGTATCTACTCCTAATATTAGATCAGCATCTTTGAAGAATATTCTTAAACCAATAAGTCCTTTATCTAGGATTAGTGTGCATTTTTGATAATTATGTGGTAATAAATCATGGGTAATCGATTCCAGGTAAGCTTTTTCGGAAGGAGTACCAGTGAGATAAAATTTAGCTGCTGGAAATTTTACGCTGATTTTCTCTATGATGCTTACCCAGTGGTCTTTAGGCCAGAATTTAGTTTCCCAAGTCGTACAGGGGATGAGTACTACTTTTCGTAAAGGTATATTTTTAGCAGAGCGAAAAATATTTTTAGGTTTATATGCTTCTGGGATTT
Organism: Candidatus Caenarcanales bacterium; assembly: GCA_947459525.1. Taxonomy (GTDB): domain Bacteria; phylum Cyanobacteriota; class Vampirovibrionia; order LMEP-6097; family LMEP-6097; genus LMEP-6097. The sequence goes on along the minus strand of CANHDW010000001.1, from coordinate 41,705 downwards.
TACCTTGAAAGAATTCATGGAAAAAAAATTCGGCGAGAAAAAAATTTGCTAATTTAAAATTATGCTCAACTACATGAAAATTCTTATCCCAAATAGAATGCTGTTTTAATTTCATATTATAAAATAATCCAGCTATTTTCTCGCGAGGTTCTGCAAAGCCTACTCTTCTTTCAGCAAGCGAGAATAAGCTGATAAAACTAGTTTTAAGCAGTCCCTGAAAATCGATGACATAGTCATATTTTTCTTTAATAAGATCTCCAATAGTATTGATGATAGTGCTGAATTTTTTATCTTTCAGGGTATGAATTTTATTTATAAAACTAAGCTCTAATAGAAGGTCTTGAAATTTTTCATAAATTAGAAAATCTATAGAGTAATTTAAGTCATTAGCTTCTAGATTTGCATTTATATATTTCAGTGCGGGGAAACTGTGGATAATGTCCCCAAGTGCGCTTAATCGAATAATAAGTATTTTAAATTTAGTCTTTTTTTTAATTATTTTCGCTATAACCTATTACTACTGCTATGCTCATGGTCTTTTCATGACTGATAGATATATCCCATTTACTAAGACCCAACTTCTCTGCGACTTTAGCAGCGTTGTTAATTAGTTTGACATACGGAGCGGAGGAATTTTCGTATTTAAGAATTAATATGTCCTGAAAGCTAATTTCTTTTCCTATACCCGTGCCAAGTGCTTTAGCTACAGCTTCCTTTGCAGCATATCTAGCTGCAATTCGGTGATTGATAGATGGTTTTAAATTTTTTTGATTTAAGCCAAATTCTAAATAATCCTGTTCTTCTGTCGTGAGTATACGGGCGATAAATTTTTTACCGTAACGTCTGAGAATTTTTTCTATTCTTTTAGGGTCACAGAGGTCTGTACCGATTTTAATAGCCATAGATTAATATCCTACTAATTCCATGTAGCCTTTGCCAGTGATTTTATTTTTACTAAACTCGCCGTTAACTTCTATAGCACCTTCATAGTAAGGATAATTATTTTGGTGCTCCTGGTCTTTTAGGAGAGGCTTAATTTTAACTTTTAGATCTAATTTTGGAATTTCCATAGTCCATGAAATTGGGTATTCAGCACCACTATATTTACTTTTAAACTTTTCGGAACTGCTAAGGATTATATCTTGAGCTGTAAATGGATGTTTTTCACCAGCCGCATCTATTATAACGCCACTACTGTGTACTATGTCCGTGTTGTTTTCTTGATCTCTAAGTCTATAGTACATTATTTCGACATTGTTTGCTAATTGTAAAGCGAACCAATCCCAGCCAGCTAAAGTACCTCCAAGTGAACTTGTGCTAAATTCTCTATCTAGCCAACTAAACCCTTTAACTTTAAATACCTGATCGCCGATTTGTATTTTTCCTTTACTGGCTAATTTTGAGATGGAATAATAATATGAAGCATTGCCAGCACCACTGCTTTTCTGGCTTAAACCATCAAGACCTTGTAATGTAACTGGTTTAACTGGTTTTAAATTTAGTTTCATACTTACATTCTTGTCTTGAGCTCTAAGAATTATGGGGAAAATATTTTCAGCAGTAGCTTTAGGACTTGATTGAATAGACCAGTTTTTAACCCATATTTTATAAGGGTTAGCTCTAGCACCTGCTTGCTCTAAGCTTTCCCTACCTAGTTTTTCAAAAGAATAGAATTTTTTATTATTAATATCAGTAATAGCAAAGTGAGCCATATAGATTTCTTTGGTTTGCCAATTATTGAGGACATTTTCTTTATCTTCTGCATCAAAAATAGGTTCCAATCCATTTCTAAAGATAGTTAATTGATAGCCGAATTCATGACCATTAGCATCCTCTAAGTTTCCAGTATAGTACCACCATTCAGTTTTAAATTCTTCGTGACTACCATGATCTTGAGGGAAACTGAAATCATAGGGATCTAATGCTTTAGCAAACTTAGTGTCTATTTCTTCATGCTTAAGTAATTCGCTAGGTTTCTGAAGCTTAAAATGTCTCTCATTAAAAGGTGTATTTGAAAAGAATTTAGAGCTTACAAATACGAGAATGAGCACTAAGCTAGATATTAAAATTATTGGTAATTTCGAATTTTTTTTCTTCATCTAAAATGCTTCATCCTTCTCTAGCTCCCTCGGTGAGACTTTGGCTTGAGTTTGACTTGGAAAGATCGCCGCTATTAAGGCTGCTGTTACTGATATTAGAGCTGCGAATAATATGCTTTTAAAATCGAGTGAGAAATTTATATCCCAGCCAAAGGAGCGGTGATTTATGACGAAAATCATTACCCAAGCGGAAGCGATGCCAAGCGGTATTGAAAAAATGCTGGAAAGTAAACCCATGGTAAAAGCTTGTAAAGAAATTGACTTTTGAATATCTTGTTTAGACATTCCTAATGCTTTTAAAAGAGCGAATTCTTTTTCTCTTTCAATAATTAGTGATAGTAAAGCACTGAATATACCAAAAGCTGCTACCAAAACAGCAATGATTTTTAATGCTGATGTTACTCTGAATGTTCTATCAAAAATTTCTAAAGATTCTTTGAGAAGTTCTTTGTTTGAGCGTATTTCGAAGAATACTGGGGAAAGTTTTACATTAGCAGCTTCAGTTTTATAAGCTTCGATATAATTCTTTATTTTATCTAGTTTTGGATTGCTTTTTCTGTTGCTTAGTAGATGGATTTTATTTTCCTTAGGCTTCTTTAATTCTGTTTCGGTAGGCTCTTTTAAGAAAATACCGAGCGAGCTTAAACTAGGATCTTCCCATAGTGAGCGATATAGGTCTTGATGCATCATTAAAAGACCTTGGTCTGAACTGTAATCACTAAATATTCCTAAAATGGTAAATGTTTGTAATCCTTTATCTGTCTGAAGTTTTACTTTATCGTTACATTTAATTTTATGTTTATACGCATAAGGGGCGGAAGCTATAATACCTCTACCTTTATCAAATTTACTCCAAATATCTTTAGTAGATTCTTTAAAGGTAAAAGAATTTTTTACTATAGGCAGAGAATTTATGCTTGCAACTCTAGTAGAGCCATGTTCACCTATTACATCTTGCAGGTGATATTCACTAATGCCCATTAGATCTTGAGTTTGAAAGTTCTTTGTGAATTCTATGACTTTATTATTTAGTATTAGATGGTTACGATGCGATACTTGTTTTGGAGTGGATATATAAATATCTGCAAATAAAGAAGCTGAAAGCCAGTCTTCTACAGTGTTACGAAAACTATTAATGGCGATATCTAGTGAAAGGTATAGAGAAATAGCGACGGTAAGTGCTGCGATAGCTACGGCATTACGGCTAAGATTTTTCTTGAGACTTCTGAGTGATATTAAAGAAGCTAAGCCGAAAGTGTTTTTATACAGTGGTTCTAAAATATAATCGCTATGATAGGTGAGAAATGGTATAAAGCAGCTAAAGCCAATAACCATGCTAAACAAACCGAAAAAACAAGCTGAAATATTTTTTTCAAAAATCATGAATAATAGTAAAGAGAAAGAAATTAAAATTAAGCCTGCGATATTTAATTTTGGAAGGTATTTTTTGACTGTTTCTTCGATATCTATGTTCTTCAGAACTTTAGTAACGGGACTGTTACTTGCTTCGTAAGCTGGTACTAAAGCCGATAATAATGCAGCAAATACACCGATTAATCCGGCTTTGAGGAATGTTATATTGCTAATATTTATCTGACTTACCTGTAAAACGAAATAAAGATCATTAATAGTTCTAACTATAAAGCTTAATAGAACATTTGCAAGTAGATAACCTAAGCCTATACCAATCAGTGAGCCGACTATGGCAAATAATAGTGACTCAAATATAATTAGAGAAAATATTTCTTTTTGATTGACGCCAAGTGTCCGAAGGAAGCCAAATATTTTACGACGCTGCAGAACAGCAAAGGTCATAGTGTTATAAATTAGAAAGATGCCAACCAGCATAGCTAAAAGACTTAAAGCACTCAGATTAGCGTTGAAAGATTTAGTCATAGATTCTTGAGCTTGATTGCGTTCTGAAGATTTAACTAAAACTAGACTAGGATCTATAGCGAAGAGTATGTTCTTGAGTTCATTTTCTTCCTCTGGCTTTAGAATTAAATCTATTCTGCTTATATAGTTTTGTAATTTTAATAACTCTTGAGCAGTAGAGATATCCATAAATAGAAGATTATCAAGGGACGCACTAGCAGGATCGTTGTCCGAATCAATTATGCCGTAAAGCTTTAGATGGTAAGTTTCATCATTTTGATCTATTAAGAAAGGATCACCTGGAAGAATTTTAAATTTTTCGGTGGTATGTTTAGTGGTAAAAAAACCTTCTAGTTTATTAATAAAAGCTGAGGGATTATATTGCTTTCTGGAATTAAATTCTTTGAAAATGCTTCTAAAGGCTACATCGCTAAAAGGATCTATACCAATTACTTTGAGTAAACGATTATTTTTTGTGACAAAACCTTCTATGATTGGAGTTACTGTGAGTTTATACTTATTCTCCAAGTTTATAACTAGCTCTTCATCTATCTTTCCTGAATTGTTGATAATATGGTGAGTCGCTTTTCCATTTATAATTTCAGTCGAAAGTTCAAAAGATTTTTTAGCAGATTCTATAGCTAGATCAGTGGCGGTGATAATCGCTACTGAAAGAACTATGCCAGTTATTAAAGAGGCGAACTGCCAAATATTCTTAGTTAAGAATCTAATACTTGAAAGATAAAGTGATTTAGTTAACAAAGCAGAATTTTCCCTTAAATATGTTCTAAAGAGATAAAATGCTTATTCTCTAAATATAAAATCCTATCAGCATATTTTTTAAGATTCTGATCATGGCTGACTAATATGGTAGTAGGCTGATATTCTTCTCTGAGAGTTTGAATTAGATTCATTACTATTTCAGCTGTCTCTTGATCTAGGTTTCCGGTAGGTTCATCTGCAAGTAGGTATATAGGTTTATGAGCAAGTGCTCTTACTGTGGCGACTCGTTGCTGTTCACCACCAGAAAGCTTTTCTGGGAAGTCTTTTAAACGATTAATTAAGCCTACGGTCTTTAACATAGCTAGTGTGAATTCAATATTCTCTGGGGTGTTTATTCCATTTAATTCAAGAGGGAATAAAATATTTTCCTCTACAGTAAGTGTCGGTATCAGGTTATAGCTTTGAAATATAAGTCCCACATTTTTTCTTCTAAATAAAGTTCTGTCATTTTCAGAAACCATGGCTAGATCTATGTCTCCGACTAATAATGAACCAGTATCTATTGTATCTATGCCGCTTATTAAATTGAGGAAAGTTGATTTACCTGAGCCACTCGCTCCAAAGATAATAGTAAAACTGCCAGGGTCGATTTTTACACTTAGGTGACTAAATACCAGATGAATTCTTTCATCTGCTTCGTAAAAGGATTTGGATATATTTTCTGCTACTATCAAGGCATTATCTATTTTCTCATATATTCTTGTGAATTGAAAATTTTATGTTTTTTTTGGGTATGATCTTTACTATGTCAGATTGGACTGCTGGATATATTGCTGATGTTGGCTATACATTCGGGTATTATCCAGAACTTAATCCGTTAGCGGTAAAATTGGCTTTTTTGTTTTCCGGACTAGTATGTCCTAAATTTTCTTCAGCTTCTGAGCTTGGTTTTGGGCAAGGCATCTCTGTCAATATTCATGCAGCTGGGTCTAGTATTCAGTGGTATGGTACAGATTTTAATCCCTCACAAGCAGCTTTTGCTCAAGATTTAGCTGCAATTTCTGGAGCTGAAGCTAAGCTTTATGATGATTCTTTTGAAATTTTCTGTTCTAGAGAGGATTTGCCGAATTTTGACTTTATTGGTTTGCATGGGATCTGGAGTTGGATTAGTGAGGAAAATCAATCTATCATTGTTGACTTTCTTCGCAGGAAGCTAAATGTGGGTGGAGTACTCTATCTTAGCTATAATACTCAGCCTGGTTGGTCAGCGATGGCACCAGTGCGTCATCTCCTATCTGAACATGCTGAAGTTATGGCTGCACCAGGGCGCGGTATATTATCACGGGTTGATGCAGCGTTTAATTTTGTTGATTCACTACTGGAGGTGAATCCTGGCTTCTTGAGAGCGAACCCATCAATTGTAGATAAATTAAAGAGAATAAAGGGGCAAAATCAGTGTTACCTTGCACATGAGTATTTTAATCGTGATTGGCAGCCGACTTATTTTGCTGAAATGGTTAAACTACTTGAACCTGCTAAATTAAGTTTTGCTTGTTCCGCTTCTTTTACAGATCATATTAGTGCTTTGAATTTAACTCAAGAACAGCAAAATTTTCTAAAAGAGATTCCTGATGATGATTTCCGTGAATCGGTGCGTGATTTTATCGTAAATAGGCAGTTTAGGCGTGATTACTGGGTTAAGGGTGCTAGAAAGCTTTCTGCACAGGAGCAGTTAAAGGAATTAAGGAAAATCCGTATTTTACTGGTAGTAAATAAAGATGATGTGGACTCTAAGATTAAGAGTAGTATTGTCGGAGCGAATATTCAAGAAGCGATTTTTATTCCTTTAATGGCAGCCTTAGCTAAACATCAAGTTTTTTCTTTAGCAGAATTAGAAATTTCACTTCAGTCAGATAATGTCACCATGAAAAGTTTAGTACAAGCTGTGATGATCTTAATTTCTGAGGGATATATAGCCATCGCTCAGGATGAAGAATTGATAAATAATTGCAGTGGAAAAACCGTGAAATTAAATCAACATATTTTAGCTGGAACTGAAGGTAATGATGATATTAATTTTATCGTGAGTCCCGTTACAGGTAGTGGTATTCATGTTAATCGCTTTGAGAGGCTTTTTATAAAATATATTAAGCTAGGCATTATTGATCCAGGTGAATGGTCTCAAAAAGCATGGGCATTACTATCTTCTCATAACCAGAAATTACTAAAGGAGGGTAAGACTTTAGAATCTGATGAAGAAAATCTTGCTGAGATATTAAGGCAGGCAAATGAATTTTCAGCTAAACGTATGCCGATAATTAAAGCTTTGCAGGTAATTTGATGATCTAATTTAACCCACACATTCAAGATAATATTGCCGTTAACGATTTATTAAAGATATTTTGCTTTAATAAATTCGGAGCGTGTTAGGTGTGGATATAAGCAATGAGGGCATCAGTCTTACTGATGTTTTATACCCAAATAATTATATATTAGAGGATTTTGAAAATTCTCTGTATGACGCTAATTTATCTGTGATTTCGGGGAATGCTTTAGCACCCTTGATTTTAGAACTTAGCCCAATTGTAAATGAGTCTGTTATAGAAGAAGAGTTTAATCTTGATGTAAATGAGTTTCTTGTTACAGAACCTCTAATTTTAGAGCCTTTTGCTGAATTAGTAAATGAGCCTAGTTCTGATATTAATTTAGCTACGGACTCGTATTTCACAGAAGTTGCTAAATTATTAGAGCAACAAAACAATCAAGAGAAATTAGCAACCTTACATAAAGCTAGTGCAATGGATTTAGATGATAAATCTAAGGCTCAGCTTAAAGATTACCTTTTAGATTCTGATGTTTCTGCAAATTTGGTTGCTGCATTTTTGATAGCTGCTACAACTGATTTAGGGCTCGAAAAATTAGAATTTATAGAAAATAATAAATATGTAATTTCTGCTCAAAATACTCTTGATCAGCAGATGATATTCACTTCTTTATTGGATGCCGATAACTTAACAGAAGATGACACTAAGTTTACGAAGGCTTTAATTGATTTAATTAAAGCAGAGAAGAGAGATAAAGTCGATGTTTTAATAACTGGGCGTGAACTTAATTTAACAGAGGATGAGCAGAATGAATTCCTTAAGTTAATTTTAAATCAGTTAGTTTCAGCAACCATAGCAGAGAGCTTTATGGATATAGCTAGTTCTACTGGTGATATAGAAAAGCTAATTTATCTAGAGACTAATAAATATGAAATTTCTCGCATGCAAGAAGATGATCAAAAGAAATTACAGACTTATTTACTAGATTCAACAAATAGTTCTGAAAATGATTTACTCAAAGCAAGTAGTGTTCAGTATTTCATAGAAGCTGGTGACAGAGATAAATTAGCGGTTTTAGATAAAACAAAAAATCTTAATTTAGGTGCTGATCAAGAAAAGCAGCTTATTAGTTATTTATGGATAGACTCTCATATCGCTGAAGCCTATCTTGATATTTTGGATTTAGGAGAGAATCAAGGAAAGCTAGATTTTCTTGATAAGAATAAAGGTTTACTAGCAGCTTTTAATGGTGAAGCTCAAGCGAAGATTTTTGAAAGTTTGCTTGATGAGAATAATCTTACTGAGCAGGATATACTTTTTGCAGAGACTGTTCTGAACCTTACTCAGGAAGGAGAACTCGATAAATTAAAGATTTTAGAGCAAGGGCTTAGATTAGATTTAAATGCAAATCAAGAACAACAGATTTTAAATTACTTAAGTGATGATGAGGTATCCGTGAAGGTTTCTCAGAATTATTTGAAAATGTTTACTGAAGATGCAGAGAAGCTTAATTTTATTGAAGCTAATAAATATCTTATTTCGAAATATGATGAATTGACGCAGAATAAAATATTTGATTTTTTACAAGATTCTAGAAAATTGACAAATTCAGATCTCTCTTTCGCGGAGAAATTACTTCATCTCTTAGAACTTGGTGATGATCAGGGTGTAAAACTTTTAGATAAAGGACGTGATATTGAATTAAATTTAGATCAAGAAGATAAATTCCTTGAGTATATTAATGACGCTGCTGTTTCTAGTACAGTAGCAGACGCTTACCTAGTTTTAGTTCAATGCGGTGCTGATGAGAATAAAATTAATTTTTTAGAGGCTAATAAATACGTCATCTCTAGTTTAGGTGTGGCTAAGCAACAGAAAATCATAGATTATTTAAAAGATTCTGATGAAGTAACGGTAAATGATATTGGTTTTACGAATAAGTTAATTACTTTTATGAAAAGTGCTGATGAAAAAGGTATAGAGATATTAGATTTAGTACGAAAACGTTCTTTGGGGAATGAAAAAGAAGGTTTATTTTTAGAGTATTTAGCGATGACAGATACTACTAATAAAGTGCAGATAGACCAATTATTAAAATCCTTATCTGTGAACCGTTCTGGAGTTAGTCTTTCTTTTGCTAGTGTTTTTAATACTTTATTGAAACAGGGAGATAAAGCTAAATTAGATCTTTTAATTCAAGGTAATTTAGTGGAGATGGATATTGAAACTAGAAATGAGTGGAGAGCGGCTTTAGTTGAGAAAGATGTTTCAGTAGATTTTGCTAAAACTTACATGAATTTAGTTAAGTCTAATGCTGATTCGGATAAACTTAGGTTTCTTGCTGAAAATAAATTTAAAATTTCAGAAATTGGTAAAGATTTTCAACAGAAAGTCTTTGATTACGTTACTGATTCTGCAAATTTTACTGATGATGATGTTTCTTTTGCTAAAACATATCTAAGATTAGCTAGGCGTGGTGATTTGACTAAGCTAAATATTTTAGAACAAAATCGTAAAACTGAATTTAGCGCTGAACAAGAACAGCAATTTTTATCTTATTTATCTGATCGTAATGTTTCAGTTAATTTAATAGGTTCATTCCTTGATATCATAAGCTCTGGTGCTGATGATGAAAAACTCAAATATTTATCTGAAAATAAATACTTAATTAGTTCTTCTGATACAGTTACACAAGGAAAAGTATTAAATTATTTATTGGACCTAGATAATTTAACAGAGAATGATACTGTTTTTACTGATACTATAAGAATTTTATTAACGCAACAAGATAATGAACGTTTAGATGTTTTATCAAGAGCACGTAACTTAGATTTAACTAAGGAACAGGAAATGAAATTTTTCAATTATTTTTTAGATAATAAAGTTTCTTTGGATTTTACTGAAACATATTTAACTCTACTTAATTCTCAAGCGAGTAATGAAAAATTAGATTTTATTGATAATAATAAATATGCGATTAGTTTACTTAGTGCTACTGTTCAAACTAAAGTTTTGAATTATTTGGCTGACGAGAATGCTGTAATTAATCAAAAGCAGCCTGAAACATTTTCTCTACTCTCTAAATTGAGTATTTTGGAAGAAACTTCATTATTATCTTGGAGTGAAACCCAAGAGAAGCAGCTTTTGAACTACATCATGGATAATAAAGTTTCTGCTGACCTAACTTCTACCTATGTGGATTTAATAAATCTAGGATCAGAGTCTGAGAAATTGATTTATTTAGAGGATAACAAGTATTTAATAAGCTCTTATGATAAAAAATTTCAAAAGACTTTGTCGGAATATTTAGTTGATAAGGAAAATAAAACTGACTTAGATATACTTTATGTCACTAATTTATCTAATTTTATTCAAAATGGTGATTCTGAAAAGATTACAGTATTGGAAAGTAGTCGTGGTTTGGGTTTAGGCGTGAATGGAGAAACACAGTTCTTTAGTTACTTAGCCGATACTAAATTGTCCGCTGATTTTGCTAAGGCTTATTTAGATTTATTTACTTTTGAGGCTGGTTCTGATAAGTATGACTTTTTGGAGAAAAGTAAATATTCAGTGGCAGATCTAAGTCTGGCTAATCAAAATAGATTTTTTGATTATCTTGTAGACGCTGACGATAAGTTACATGAAGATCTTTTATTTACAAAAATTCTTCTTCATTTTGCTAAGCAAGGCTCGGTCTCAAAGACTAATGCTATGGATAGTGGATTTGAGCTTGATTTAGATTCTAAGCAAGAGAGACAATTCTTGCGTTATCTTTTAGATTCTAAATTATCTTTGGGAATAGCAGTCGCTTACGCTGAATTAGCTAGTACTAATATTGCAAACCCTGTTTTGGATCTTTTACAAAATACTCAGCTAACAGTTTCTTCACTAAACATAGGCTTGCAAGAGAAGCTTGCTGAGCAGATGAAGGCCGCTGCTAATAATTCTAATGACAGTTTAGAGATTTTAGGCTTGAGTTTTAGCTTAATTCGAGATTATAAAATAGACAAGAGGGTCGCTCTGGAACTTTCTGAAATCCTTCAATCAGGCGAAGCTTTAGAAGGTTTACAGAATTTTAAACAGAACAATCAGTTAGAGAGAATCGCTGTGGATCCAAAGAGTGGACTTCATGATATTGAATTTCAATCTTCGGTTCAAAAAATTTCTAATCTTGGTAAATTTTTAGGTGTTAATGTTGAAGCTTCTCAAGCGACTAGTCTATTTATTGTTAATAATATGATAGAGGCTTTACGCAGTGCACCATTAAAGCAGTTTGAGAATAAGCAAGATCGTCAACAAAAGATCCTTAGTGATTACCAGTCTAGGTTGGATTCTTATACGACACTGATCCTAGAAGAATTATCTAAGGGTGATAAATTAGATCAAAGAAAGCTTGAACTCTTTAAAACTAAGAGAAATGATATCGAAAATTTTATTCAAGCGATTGAAAATAGTTTAAATTCTATAACTAATATTACTGAAAAAGATCCTTATATTGAAAGGCAGATCAATGAAATTTTAGCTAACCAGTCAGCATTAAAAGTGTTTTAATATTTCGCTAATAACATAGCGTGTATGTGCGTAGCTAAGTCCTCCTTGGAAATACGCTATATAAGGCGGGCGCATGGGACCATCTACGGAAAGCTCTATGCTGGAACCTTCTACAAAAGAGCCAGATGCCATAATGACTTGATCGGGGTATCCTGAGATATCAGCTGGAATTGGGCTGAACATGGAATTTACTGGACTATTTTTCTGTACTAATTCACAGAATTTAATTAATTTTTCTGGATCATTAAATTTTATGGCTTGTATTACATCATTACGGTCAGCAGAGTATGCAGGGATGGTCTCTAATCCTGCGTCTGAGAAAACTTTAGCTGCAAGACTCATACCCTTTAATGCTTCACAGACTACTGATGGTGCAAGAAAAAAACCTTGTAACATTAGTCTATTTTGGTCAAAGTTACAGCCACCGTGAATGCCAATTCCAGGAGCTGTTAATACATCAGCCGCGGCTTCTACGCATGATTTTTTGCCAGCTATATAAGCACCAGCTGCAACTATGCCGCCACCAGGGTTTTTAATTAAAGAGCCAGCCATAATATCAGCACCGATATCAGTAGGCTCTAATTTCTGAGTGAATTCACCATAGCAGTTATCTACGAAAATAACGGCTGAAGGAGACTTTAATCTTATTTCTTGAATAAGGGTTTTAATATGAGTTAAGGTGTAACTGTCTCGCCATTCATAACCCCTAGATCTCTGTATCAGAGCGACTTTGGTGCTAGTAGATAATTTGTCCTTACCTTCTAGATATTTGATTTTATATTTTTTTTGAAAACTCTGAAACACACTATTTAAGGTATCGTAGGGCTTACCCGTAACAGCCACCAGTTCATCTCCAGATGAGAGATTCCCTAATACAGCACAGCTAATAGCGTGAGTACCCGATACTAATTGGTTTCTGACTATCGCAGCTTCTGTGTTGAAGCATGTGGCGAAAAGCTCATCTAGTTTATCTTTACCAAGATCATCATAGCCATAACCAGTTACCCACCCATAGTGTACATTCTGAATACCTACTGCTTGGAATGCTTTTAAAACTTTTATTTGGTTATGATTACGAATTTCTTCGAATTTTTCCCAAGTTTCTTTTAGTTCTTTTTCTGCTGATAAAATAAGGTTTTCTTCAGTAATGAGCATTTTTAAATTTCTACTTTTTCTGTTAAGCCTTATTTTTTTCAGCTTTTAGGCGAGATTCTTCGATCAGGGCTTTTCTCTTTTTAAGGTAATCTGCATAAGAGCCTTTGAAGACTATCATTCTGCCATTATTGAATTCCCAGATTTGTGTAGCATGGTTATTAATAAAATATCTATCATGCGATATGCAAATAGCAGTTCCTTCATAGCTTGATAGAGCGTTCTCTACCGCTTCTTGAGATGGCATATCTAAGTGGTTAGTGGGTTCATCGAGTAATAAGGTGTTCGGACCTGTCACCATTAATTTAGCCATCGCTAATCTACCTTTTTCACCACCACTAATAAGACCTACTTTCTTAAATACCTGATCGTTACTAAAGAGAAAGCGTCCTAGTATGCTTCTAATCTCTCCACGCTGTGTCGGTGGCATGGCTTCTTCTAATGTTTCTAGTACTGTTTTTTCTGGGTCTAATATCTGAAGCTGATGCTGTGCATAGTAACCTAGGATAACTCTTTCTTCAAATGAGATAGAGCCTTCAGTAGGTGCTTCTAAGCCCATTAATATTTTAAATAAAGTGGTTTTCCCGCAGCCATTTTCTCCTAATATGAAAATACGCTGAGGTTCTTCTTTGCTCCACTCTATGTCTGCGTTTACTTTGGAGAATAATTTGTGATCACCAAAGGCTTTAGCAAGGTTGCTGATTTTTAAAACTTCTCTACCACTTGGATTTGGGAGTGGAAATTTAAAGAATAATTTTTTAAGTTCACCTTTAGGGGCTTCTATAATTTCGATTTTAGCCAGCTGTTTTTCACGACTCTTTGCCTGTGTGCTTTTTGTCGCACTTGCTCTGAACCTGTCTACAAAAGCTCTTTGTTCTTCTAAGCTTTTTCTCTGCCTTTCAGCTGCGGCGGCCTGCCTTTCACGGTTAGCTTCACGCTGTTCTAGATACTGAGTGTAGTTCGCTGAATACATGGTAAGCTCACCTCTCTCTAATTCAGCTATCTCTGTAACGACTTCATCTAGGAATCTTCTATCGTGGGAAACGACGAGTATACCCTTAGGATAATTTTTTAAAAAATCTTCAAGCCACTCACAGGCAGCCATATCTAAGTGGTTAGTCGGCTCGTCCATTAATATTACATCTGCTTCTTGTAAAAGTACTTTGGCTAAATTAATACGCATTTGCCAGCCACCACTGAATTTTCCTACTGGTCTATCTAGCTCTTCTAGAGTGAATCCTAAGCCAGTTATCATTCGACCTATCTTTTCATCTATGCGTCCGACATCTAAGTGTTCTAGTCTTTCTTGCAAGAAACCTAATCTGAGTATTGCTTCATCAAATTCTTCACCTGAGAGATTCTCTAGTTTATTTAATATCTCAGCTTCTTCTTCTTTGAATGCCATAATTTCGGTAAATACTCCATAAAGCTCTTCTTTAAGGGTATTAGTAGCTGTTAGCTCCGGGTTTTGAGTAAGGCACTGTATATGAACGTGTGGAGAGATAGTTACGCTGCCTTGTTGCGGAATCATTTCTTGGGTGAGGCATTTGAGTAAGGTAGATTTACCAGCACCATTGACGCCGATAAGCCCAATTCTGCTTTGGTTGGTAATTCTCAGGTTTACTCCGCTCAGAACTTGGTGAGTGCCGAAATTAACAGTAAGATCTGTAGCCTGAAGAAGCATAAGATTATGATTTTAACATCCCTGGTATGGATGATTTAAGGAAGTAATAAAAAACTTTGTTTTTCATTACGGACTGTCAAAATTTGTTAGAGAATGGCTAATTTCACTATTTCCTTAAACTATGCTTAATTTTCAATGCCGATGTTGTATTTATGAATTTTAAGTCGGTTAAATCTATATTTGAAAATTTAATCGAAATTGCTGAGCGAGCTGATTCTCAAGCATGGGATGAGAAAGCCGAGGAGAAATTTCCTTTTAAGCAGATATCGACAAAAATGGTTTTAGAAAAACCTGATGGGAAAATACATCTTGGAATTTACGATAGGGATTATAAAGAAGCTGTTAGCTTTTGGGATGGTCTGATGCAAGATAATAAATATTCCCAGAATCTTATTATTGATCTTGAGTTTTTATTAGATAAATTAGACGGTAATGAAGATCAGATTATTAATCTTGAGAAAGTTAAAGAATCGATAAAGACTTTGCCAGAAACAGTCTTAGCAAATATCTTAGCTGTTCGTTTAAATAAGTCGCTTAAGCTCAATTTAGAAACTTTTCGCAAGCATCCTTATTCGCCTCACACTCGTTCTATTGCAAAAAATAATGTAGATAAAATCAAGGAATTTGCAGAAGAGTATGACCTGAAATTGATTGATGTGAATTTAAGCACCAAATCTTTTAAACTCTTTCCGGAGAAATTAGATGAGATCTTTTTTCTAAATGAAGAAGGCAGATTTGCTATAGATCATAATGATCTGCTTGATGTTCGGGAAATGATTTTAGGCGCAGAGGGAGCTCAAGTGTATCTTAGTGGTGGTCTTCTAAAATCAGCATTAAGTTTAAACATAATTATGCAGAATGATTTAAATGAAGTCTACATGGAGTTTTTGCCAAGTAACAGTTCTATTAGTGTTGAGATGGTGAATGGTGATAAATTTTCAATTTTTACTTATGTTCTTGGTGTAAATCTTTCTGTAAGTAAATCTAATATTATTCTTTTAGCGAACAATTCAAATGTAGATATAAAAGCTTCTTTAGATAAAAATACTAAGCTCACAGTTTTAGATTTAGCACCTGAAAGCCAGATAGACATAAAACGTAGAGATTAATTATTGCAAGCGGTCTCAGTTTCTGAGTGATAACATAATCGCTTTCTGTGTGTGCAAGCGGTTTTCAGCCTGTCTTAAAATAGTAGATTCATGGTTTTTAAGAGCTTCTGCCGTAATTTCCTCACCTCTATGAGCTGGAAGGCAGTGCAAGACTATGGCTGTAGGTTTAGCAAAATCTTGCAGTAGAGCAGTGTTTACTTGATATCCAGCGAAACGCTCTTTACGAAGCTGTGCTTCTTTTTCCTGACCCATGCTAGACCAGACATCAGTGTAGATAACATCTGCGTCTTTAGCTGCTTCACCAACGCCGTGACAGACATGAGTGAATTCTGATTCATAAGCTTTTCCCGGTTCATAACCAAGAGGACAAGCTATAGAGATTTTTACACCAAGCTTAGTGCAGGCTAGCATAAGGCTTCTAGCGGTGTTATTACCATCTCCGATATAAGCTATTTTAAGATTATCTAATGTCCCGTAGTGTTCTCTAACTGTAAGTAAGTCTGCAAGGGTCTGACAAGGATGTTCTAAGTCTGTTAATCCGTTAATTACTGGAATAGAGCTGTGTTCCGCGATTTCTTCGACTATGTCATGCCCAAAGGTTCTTATCATCAGCATGTCTAAGTACTGTGACATAACTCTAGCTACATCATAACGGCTTTCTCTGCCACTGATCATAATTTCTTGAGCATTAAGAAGTACAGGGTGTGCTCCTAGCTGGTTAATACCGACTTCAAAGCTAATTCTGGTTCTAAGGCTAGGTTTTTCAAAAATCATGCCAACTGATTTACCTTTAAGTAAATGAGAATGATCATGGCCTGCTTTTAATTCTGCCTTTAATTCTGCTGAGTGGTTTAATAAATTGTATAAATCATCTTTGCTGAGATCGTTTACGCTCAAATAGTGTTTAGGCATGAGGCTAATTATATCAGTAGTTCGCGCTGTTGCCGAATTCCAATTTCTGCGTTTTCGTCGGCAACATTGCCTAGTTGCTTTCAGTGGGGCTTTGACTCTAAGTATCTGCTAGTACGTATCTCCTTATCAGAAGAATCTTCACCTATTTTTTTCCAGAAACTTATAGGTTCTTCTGATCTCTCTTGTGCATTTACAAGAACTACTTCCATTACTTCATCTAAATCTAAAATGTCAGTTCCACCGTTCATCATATTAATATAAATACACTTTAAATATTAACAAGAAATTAAGAATCCTGTTAGATTTAGATTTTTTGTTAATGAAGTTTAAACTAAAGAACTTTCCTTCATGTAGGGTTTAAGAGCCTTAGGTATTATGATTTCTCCATCCTCTGTCTGATAATTTTCCATAATGGCTGCTAAAGTTCTACCTACTGCTAGTCCAGAACCATTAATAGTATGAACGAATTCATTTTTTGATTTACCTGATTCATCAGTACGCTTAAATCTTATCTGCGTTCTTCTTGCTTGAAAATCTGAAAACCAGCTACAGCTACTAATTTCTCTATATTTTTCTTGGCTAGGAAACCAGACTTCTAGGTCATAGCACTTACTTGCACTGAAGCCTAAATCTCCAGTGCAGAGCTGAACTTTTCTGTAAGGTAATTCTAGGGCTTGAAGAATAGACTCAGCGTTACTAGTGAGTCTCTCATGCTCATTTATAGCATCCTCTTCTTTACAGAGAATAACTAGTTCTATCTTATTAAACTGGTGCTGTCTGATGATGCCGCGTGTATCTTTACCAGCCGAGCCTGCTTCTGATCTGAAACAAGGTGTATAAGCAGTCATCCTTAGTGGTAACTGTTCTTCTTTGAGAATTTCATCGCGGTGAAGATTAGTCAAAGGAACTTCTGCTGTCGGAATTAAATAAAGCTCCTCGCCCTCTATTTTAAAAAGGTCATCTTTGAATTTAGGTAAATTACCAGTTCCATAAAGGGAATCAGAGTTCACTATGACTGGTAAACTATATTCTGCATAACTATTCTCTGTAGCTTTATCGAGCATAAAATTAATTAAAGCTCGTTCTAATTTAGCTAGTTTACCAGCGACTACGGTAAATCTACTTTTACTTAATTTAACGCCCCTCTCGAAATCCAGTTCTTGATTGATGTTGCCGAGTTCGTTATGTTCTAACGGTTTAAAGTTAAAGCTGGATTTAGTTCCCCACTCCATAATGAGCTTATTATCATTTTCATCTTTGCCGTAAGGTGTGTCTGGGCTTGGGATATTCGGAAGTTCTAATAAAAGTTTCTGTTGTTTTTCAGCTAAAACAGGTTCTAATTCATTAATTATTTTTAGTTTTTCCTTAATATCATTTAAAGATTTTATTTCGCTATCAGCATCTTCACCTTTAGATTTTTTTTGACCGACAGTTTTACTAAGGGTGTTACGCTCAGCTTCTAAAGATTCTTTTTCGATAAGTTTTTCTCGATACTGCTTATCTATTTCTAGCAGTTCATTTAGAATCTCTGCATAGTGAGGATTTCGTAAAGAAAGTAATTCTTTTATTAAATCTGGGTTTTGTCTAATTTTTTTGATGTCAAGCATAGTAATATAATTTTTTGGTTATTATGGTCAGATCTTACAGATTCGCGATAAACAAAGAAGACGATCTCATTGATGCATCTAATAAGATTATAACCACCAAAAAACAAAATTTAATTCATCAACTTATTAAAGTTTTAAGATACCCAGAAGATGAAGGTCATAATAAGATTGAGCTGATAGATGGTTTTTCTCGTAATGTTTATGAAGTAAGGTTGCTTACTGAAATCGGTAGTAAAATATTAAAAAAAATAGATTTTGAAATAGTAGATATAAAACAGAGTCCTAGAGAGCTTGATACTTATGTGAACTTTTATGTGCCGATTATTAAAAATGAAAATTTTGAATTAATGTTAAGAAAACTCTGTGAGCTAGGAGTTCAGGAATTTACTCCAGTATTTTTTAAGTTTAGTCAGAAGAAATATTTAAGGAAACTTAAGGAACACTCATATCAAGAAAGAATTTTGAAAATTATTGAGTCGGCGACTGAACAGTGTGAAGGATCTGTATTTGCGAAATTAAATCCAGTTATTGGCTTTGAAGATTTAATTAGATTGAATCAGAAAATCGATAAAGACACTATTAAGCTTTTTGCCTCAGAGAGGCTTTCTTTGAGTGAAGGTCCAAGGGAGAAAGCTGAGATTAAACAAGGAGGGTCTAAGGATATGAAAAAAGTTTCTCTTTTAATTGGACCAGAAGGTGGTTTGAGTATAGAAGAAGTAGAGGCTTTAGAAAAGACAGACTTTAAAGGCATTAGTCTTGGAAAGAGAATTCTTCGGGCTGAGACTGCTGCTGTAGTGTTGTTCACTAAGCTAGGTTTAATTTAAGCCGAGGCTGATAATACTTCCATTAAGGCTCTTGCCTTATTAAAAGTTTCTTGATATTCAGATTCAGGAGAAGAGTCTGCGACTATGCCAGCGCCACATTGTATAGAAGCTTGATGCTTTTCAAGGATAATAGTTCTTATCATAATCGCTACATTTATAGTGCCATCTAAATTAATATAGCCGATGCAGCCACCATAGGGGCCGCGGGCTTCATTCTCTAATTTAGAAATGATTTTAATCGCCTCAATTTTAGGGGCACCAGTAAGCGTGCCTGCTGGGAAGCAGGCTTTAAGTAAGGCTATGCTGTTAATCGTCTTTTTAAGTTTCCCTTTCACTGAGCTGACTATGTGTAATACGTGTGAATACTTCTCTACTACCATGTTTTCAGCCAAATGAATAGTGCCGTTTTCACAGACCCTGCCTAGATCATTTCGACCAAGATCTACTAGCATCACATGCTCTGCTATTTCTTTAGTATCTTTTAAAAGTTTTTCAGTGAGTATTTTATCCTCGTTGGCGTTTTTTCCTCTTTTGTAGGTACCAGCGATAGGTCTAAGTTCTGCCCATATTTCACTTTCACCATTTTCATTTTCGAGAATCTCTGATTTAATTAACATCTCTGGCGAAGAACCTACTATACTGAAACTCTCTTTATCTAAGTGGCTGAGATCTACATTGAAGAGATAAAGGTATGGTGAGGGGTTAAGACTCCTGAGTAAGCGATAAGTCGTGAGTGGGTCTAACTCAGCTTCGAGGAAAAATCTCTGTGAAAGCACGACTTGGAAGATATCTCCTTCGAGAATGTGTTCCTGTGCCTTTTTAACCATTTCTCTAAAAGCTTTTTCTGAGCTATTGGATTTAAATTTTCTGATTTCCAGCTCTTTCTCTTTAGTATTTTTACTAGAAGTGTCATTAATTTTCTCTAAAGTATGTTCTTCAGAGATGATTGTGATCAGTTGGTTTATATCTTCAGTATTTTTCTGATAAGTATTTTTTAGATATTCAGTCTCTAAGCTCTCTATGAGCGAATTTGAGATGATGTAGAGTTTTTGTTCGACATGATCGAAGACTATTAAACTGCCTGCTAAATAGAGAAAATACTCAGGAAGAGGGCTTTCTTTTAAATCTAAGCTAGGTTCTATCCTTTCTATCGACTCAAAAGAAAAGAAACCGACGAAGCCTTTATGGAAAAATTTTAACTCTTGTGAAATATCGTGAGTGACAGTGTCTTGGATGTTCAGGTTTTGGTTTTGGTAACTATAATTCGCTAATAAATTTTCAATTTCATCATAAGGACTAAAATCATCTGTTTTGAATGAAGAGAATTTATTTAGTGCATTTGCACCGATAAATGAATATCTACCAAGCTTTTCACCACCAAGTACTGATTCGAACAAAAAACAGTCTTTAAAGTGCTGACTTAATTTAGCATAAGTTGAAACTGGTGTGTCTAAGTCTGAGAGCAGGCAAGCAAAATTACTGATAATTTTTTCACCAGCCCTAGCTTTAGTGATAAATTCTTCTTCGCTTAAATTAAGCTGCTGTTTCATGCTCATGTTCGTGCTGATCTTTTTCGACTATGCGGGAATGGAATAGCAGGCTGACAGTGTTCTTCTTAATATCAAGTAGCAGGTCTTCAAACATATCAAAGCTTTCTTTCTTATATTCGATTAAAGGATCTTTCTGACCATAGCCTTGAAGGTGAATACCTTCTTTAAGTGAATCCATCGCCTGCAAGTGCATAACCCATTTAGAGTCTATAACATGCAGCATGATCTGTCTTTCAGCTTCTTTAAGGTTATCAAGTCCTATAACATTTTCCTTTTCACTGTAAGCTTTTAGAGCGGTCTCTTGTAAACCAGCTTCTAATGCATCGAAGCCCTGTTCGGCTAAATCTTTAATTTTTATGTTATCTAGGATATTCTCACCAAGGTCATTTTTTAATTGTTCAGTTAATTTATCCATTGAACTTAGTTCGCCATTAGAGTTATCAAACCATAATTCTGTTGGGAGTTTAGGATTAATGTACTGATATAAATCATTCTCTATATGCAGTTTAATCATTTTTAAAATATTTTCATGAATATCAGCACCTTCAAGAATTTTTCTTCTCTCTCTGTAAACGACTTCTCTCTGTGTATTTACTACGTCATCGTACTGTAAAACATGCTTTCTGACATCGAAGTTATAAGATTCTACTTTTTTCTGTGAATTATTTATGGCTTCAGTTATAATTCCAGCTTCTATCGGCATATCATCATCAGCTTTCATCATGTTCATTATGCCTATCATTCTCTCTCCACCAAAGATTCTCATTAAATTATCCTCTAGTGATAAAAAGAATCTTGATGAACCGAGATCGCCCTGTCTTGCACATCTGCCTCTGAGCTGATTATCTATTCTCCTGCTTTCGTGCCTCTCCGTACCTATGACATATAGCCCACCAAGTTTTTTCACTTTTTCTTGGGCTTCTAAATTAACTACATTAAAGTCTGGGCTCTCGTGATCATTAGATTTATAACCACCTAGTATAATGTCAGTTCCTCTTCCAGCCATGTTAGTAGCTATAGTAATAGCTGAAAGTTTGCCAGCCTGTCTAATAATCTCAGCTTCTTTTTCATGGTGTTTAGCGTTGAGTACAGAAAACTTAATACCTTTTTTAATCTCTTCAGCTACCATAATGGCTTGCAACATCGTATCTAAAGCGAAACTCAGCTCTTCACCGTGAAAATCCTCTCTGAGTTTTACTGTATATGGTGAAACCTTTTCTAGTGTAATATTCCCTGGTTTATCAAGTAGTTTTAAGAACTCTTTATCTATAAGGTTTTCTTTGTTTTTATTTTTCGCGAGATTTAAAAATCTTTTAATTCTAGTCTCAAGAATCTGCATCGCATACAGTGGTCTATCTAGCATACTTGCAAGTAATTCAGATTTTTCTATACTAGTAGTTCCCACTAGAGTAGGTCTTTCCACCTTATAGGCTTCAATGATTTCCACTAAAATTGAATAAAATTTAGCTAGCTCTGTTTTTAAAACTATATCGTTTAAGTTTTTACGAGCACATTCTCTATTTGTTGGAATAGTGAGTACATGAAGGTTATAGATTTTTTTAAATTCTTCAGCTTCTGTGCTAGCTGTACCAGTCATACCAGCTAGCTTAGGGTATAGTCTGAAAAGGTTTTGGAAAGTGATGCTTGCCATGGTAAGCGTTTCTTCTTGAATCGCTACATTTTCTTTTGCTTCTACTGCTTGATGGAGACCATCACCCCAGCGTCTTCCTTCCATTAATCTGCCAGTGAATTCATCGACTATAACGACTTCTTTTTTGGTAGTTTTAGGATTAACTTGTACTATGTAGTCAGTATCTTTAACGAATAATTCTTTTGCTCTTAAAGCCTGTATAAGATGGTGAGCTAGATTGGTTTCCGGGTCCCATAGGTTATTTACTTTTAGTAACTCCTCTGCTCTTAAAATTCCAGCTTCAGTTAATATCGCATTTTTAGCTTTTTCATCTACGAAGTAATGAGCTTCTGCACTAAGATCTTTTTCATTAGTGGTTTTTTTAAGCTGCTTGGATAACTGATTCATCGCTAAGTAGATTTCTTTTTTGCGTCTGTCTGGCATGCCACTGATAATAAGTGGTGTGCGAGCTTCATCAATTAAAATACTATCGACTTCATCGACTATCGCCATGTAATAATCTTTTTGAACACATTCTGTAATGTCGCTTGCCATATTATCTCTAAGATAATCGAAACCGAATTCGTTATTAGTTCCATAAGTAATATCTGACCTATAAGCTATCTGCCTATCTTTAGAATTTTTTCCTGAAACTATAAGTCCTACACTTAATCCTAGAAAATTAAAAAGCTTACCCATCCACTCAGAATCACGTTTAGCAAGGTAATCATTTACTGTAATAATATGAACACCTCTACCACTAAGAGCATTTAAATAAGCAGGTAAAGTACATACTAACGTTTTCCCTTCCCCAGTCTGCATTTCAGCTATGCCTGTTCTGTGTAACTGAACACCACCTATGAGCTGAACATCATAGTGCCTCATTTTAAGAATTCTTTTAGAAGCTTCTCTGCATACGGCAAAAGCCTCTGGTAATAACTCTTCTAATATTTCTGATAGAGCTTTATCATGAGTGGTTCTTAACTGTCCAGGTAATTTAGGTACATCGTCTTCTATAAGTTTTTGAAAAGGAGTTGCACTGATTTTTTCCTGAATTTTAATTTTAAATTCATCAGTTTTGGCTTGCAGTTCAGTATCACTTAATTTAGATATATTTTCTTCAAAAGCATTAACTTTTTCGACTATTGGTTGAATACCATTTAATATCTGTTGGTTGGGATTACCTCTAAGTAATTTTAGGAAGCTTTGAAACATCTGAGCTTAAAATTATAGCTCACCAGTAAATTAAGTATTTATTACTTTTTTCATCTAAAATCCCATGGCCTTGCAGTGTAATTCTCATATCTTCTGGAGACATTTCTATCGCTGGAGCCATCGCATGTGTAAATTTACCAGAGTGGATAAACATATAACCTTCTTCATATTCAATCAATTCAAGCTCGTTTAAATTTATATGCGTATCATCTCTTGTTTGAAAAATAGTATTCATCTGAAAGCTATTTTCGATTACTTCTTGTAGAATTTGACTGTCTTCTTCATTTTCTTTTAAAAAGTCCCCGACTTCTACTTGATCACCTAGTAATATTAATCCAGCTCCTCTGTTAGGAAGCTTTATGGATAAGGTAAAGCTGAGATTTTTTATCGGGTCATAGCTTATTTCTCCCCAGTCAATTAATTCATTCTGTCTATCATGGTGAAATTTACCAGCTTCTTCTTCGAAATAAATATCACTACCGAATATGTGAAACCCTGGTAGAGCATTAGTCTTAGAATATTCACACTCTATTCCAGTAGCTTTTTCTAATTCATGTAAGACTTTTATATATAAATTTCCTAAGTGCTTTTCTAGTAAAGGGTTCTGCAGAGCAGCTTCTTCTTGATAATTATGGTAGGAGCTTACGGCATCTATATAACTAACTGCTCCTAAAGTAAATCTAGGTAGCTCGAATGGGTGATCATCTTCGTTTCTTAATTTCCAAAAGCTTTTTAGCTCAAGTATAATTCTGAAAATATTTTCGCATTCGTCTTTATTTAAAACTTTTACTTTTTTAATCATGCATTAGTTATTATTTTCCCATATGACTACAATTAATCATTCCCAGACCTTTAAGGAAATTTTTAAAGATATTAAAGCCGTTATTTTTGACATGGATGGTGTTCTTGTTTATAACACTGAGTTTCATAAAAAGGCATTAAAACAATTCTGCTCTAGTAAAGGTTTTCATCTTACAGATGAAGATATGGCTGAAAAGATTTATGGCAGAACGAATAGAGAATGGCTTTTAAATTTATTTGATAGTGGCTTGACTGATGAATTAGTCGAAGAATATGCTCAAGAAAAAGAACTTATTTACAGGGAGCTTTATCTGGATTCTATAAAACCAGCACCCGGATTAATAGAATTTTTAGATCTTTTAGATAGCCTTAATATACCAAGAGCTATAGGAACATCTGCCCCACCAGTTAATGTGGAATTTACTTTAGAGAAAGCTAATCTGAGAAAGTATTTTCGTTTAGTTATAGATGACACGATGATTAAAAATAGTAAGCCAGATCCAGAAATATATTTAAAAGCCGCAAGTGAGCTTGGTTTTAAGCCTCAAGAATGTGTGGTTTTTGAAGATTCTAAATCTGGGATATTAGCTGGACTTAACGCTGGAGCTAGAGTGGTGGCTCTTACTTCTACGCTTCCAGTGGATGAAATACTAGCTTTGAAGGCAGATTTTGTTATAGATGATTTTTATTGTTTAACTCTTTTTTAATCTCTTTATGCAAAGCTCTGTCTAACAAAAGTTGATTAGGAGAACATATGTTTGACATTGGAAAGATTTTTACTGCCCCTTTTACTAATTTAGGTGATAATGTTACTCGACCATTTGAGGATCCAGCTAGTATGTTTAATCCAGTTGCTGTTCTTGGTTTTGATGAAGACGAAGAGAACAAGGTTGATGCAGAGGGCAGGGGTGAAGATGGTTTTATTGAAGTAGCGTATAGGAAGCCAGATGAACTTACTCCTAAAGAAAGGACTAATGAGATTTCTAGTGATTAGTTCACTTAATGTGCTTCAAGCCAGTTCTTACCAGAACCGATATTAGCTAATAATGGTACTTTAAGCTGAACAACTTTTTCCATGCAGTCTTTAACGATGTTTTGGACTGAACTAAGATTTTTTTCTTGACATTCTATTAATATCTCGTCATGCACTTGGAGTATGATTCTTGGAATATTAAAGCTTTCAGAAGCATTTAAAACAGTATCGTTTAGAGGTTCAGGTTCTATATTTTCAGAAAGCTTAGCTTTAATTTTTATCATTGCCTGTTTCATAATGTCAGCCGCAGCACTTTGAATAACTGTGTTAAAGGCTTGTCTCTCTTCTTCTTTTTGGAGCATTTTATTATTACTGTTAATATTCTGAAAATATCTTCTTCTGCCGAAGATATTTTCTACATATGAATTCTCGTGGGCGAACTCAAGCGTGCTTGCCATAAAAGGTTTTATAGAGGAGTAAATTTCAAAATATTTATCTATAAAGTATTTCGCTTCTTTATTCGTAATATTCAATTGCTGAGCGGTAGCGAAAGTTCCTTGCATATAAACTAAAGCAAAGTTTAGAGTTTTCCCTATTCTCCTATCATCAGCAGTAATTTCTTCTGGCTTTTTATCCATTATTTTAATTGCAGTTTGAGTATGAATATCTTCGTTATTCTGAAAAGCTCTGATTAATTCTTGTTCATTCGCTAAATGAGCTAATACCCTAAGCTCTATCTGGGAATAATCAGCACTTACTATAAAGTTATTTTCATTAGCCGTTGTGAAACCTGTTCTCACTTTGCGTCCTAGTTCTGTTTTGATAGGAATGTTTTGCAAATTAGGATTAGAAGAGCTGAGCCTGCCTGTAGTAGTGAGAACTTGATTAAAGTCAGAATGTATTCTCTGAGTCTCTTTAGCGATAAGTTGTGGTAGGTTGTCGACGTAGGTACTTGTAAGTTTGGTTAGCGAGCGGTATTCAAGGATTTTCTGTATTAAAGTCTTTTGTTCAGAGTTGAGGTCAGCCTCTATTAATAGTTTCTCAAGAGTATCTTGGTCAGTGGAAAAATTACCAGATTTATTTTTTTTACCATCATTTTTAATGCCAAGTTCAATAAATAGTGTTTCGCTGAGCTGTTTTGGTGAAGCTATATTGAATTGCTTTCCAGATAATTTAAATATGCTTTCTTCTAGCACCGTGATTTTTTGATGTAGCTCTATAGATAATTCTGAAAAATATTTAGTATCTATGCTTATTCCAGTATTCTCTATCTCTGTAAGTACTTCTACGAAAGGGAAGTCGATATTTTTTAAAAGCTCTAATTGTTTTTTATTTAAAGTTTTTTGATAGTAGAGATAAAGCCTATAAGTGATGAAAGCATCTGCTGCTGCATAATCAGCGACATCATTCATCGGGACTTGGTCTAGGGTTATTTGTTTTCGCCCAGTGCCGATAAGTTCTTCTATTTCTTTCATTCTTAAATGCAGTATTCTTTTAGACTGTTGTTTAAGACCATGTTTGTTACTTGGATTTTCCACGTAGCTAGCTAGCATAATATCGAAAAAATTACTGTGAGTTACGACGCCAAGGCGTTTAAATAATTTGTGCTCAAATTTGGCATTTTGGATAATTTGTAGTTGATTCTTGTTTTCTAGAATGGGTTTTAAATATTTTAAAACTAGGCTGTGACTTAATAATTTAGAGTTTTCTTTTGTTAAAGTTGCTGCGCTGTTCTTGGACTCGCTCGATTCATGCTCCGCAAGCATAGTCTGCGTAAACAACGAACCCTGGCTTACACTTAGGTTTTCTACCTCTTTTACTTCAAGAGGTTGTTTAACTGGGATGTAATAGGAATAAATATTTTCATCAGTAGTATCTGCTTTATGAAAGGCAAACGCCCAGCCGACTATCTTGCAGTTAAGAGTATTTAAACCAGTGGTTTCTAAGTCTATTGCAAAGATATTAACTTTTTTAAGTTCATCACTGAGTTCTTTAAGCTTTTCTTCGCTGTCTATAATAATGGCACTGAGTTCTAATTTTCTGATTTCTTGATCTACTTGTTCAAATGCTTTATTAGAGCCATCCGTAGATTCCTCGTCTATATTTATACTTACTTTAACTAAGTCACCATTATTAAAACTTTTTAGGAGTACTGGTAATTTTTTTAAAATACTGTGAAATTCAAAGATCTTTAGAAAGTCAATCAGTGATTCAGTATCTGGTAGGTTAAGCTTAGCTGTTTTTAAATATCCTTCTGTTTGACCTGCATGGATTTCCTCAGTAAGGATTGTGGCAAGATGCTTTGATAATCTTGCAGAATCTTCTTGGGCTTTTAGTTTTTCTTGAACTTTAGCTGGGATGATATTTTCTAAATTCTGATAAATATTATCAAGGTCACCATAATCTTCTAATAATTTTATAGCTGACTTAGGTCCCAGTCCTTTGACACCTGGTATATTATCAGAGCTATCCCCAGCTATGCCTTTATAATCAGCTACCTGCGATGGTTTTATGCCTAATTCTTCTACTACATCCTGCGGACTGTAGAGCTTTAAGCCCCCGCCACGCTGTGGCGCTGCTACTTTAACATCATCGCTGATTAATTGAAAGAGGTCTCTGTCACCAGATAGTATGACGGTTTTAATACCCTCTTTTTCAGCTGCTTTCGTTAATATACCGATAAGATCATCAGCTTCAAAACCAGCTTCTTCTAAGACTGGAATATGCAATCTTTTAAAACTCTCTTTGATCCAGCCCCATTGTGCTTTTAAATCATCTGGCATTTCATCTGGGCGGTTAGCTTTATATTCTTCATAGAGTTCATGGCGAAAAGAAGGTTGTGGTAAGTCGAATGCGACAGCTATAGAAGTAGGTTTGATCATCTCCATCGCATCGAAGAGGGCTTTTAAAGTCCCATATATAGCCCAAGTTGGCTCACCATCCTTGTTTCTAAGATTGGTTCTTTCTAATGCGAAAAACATTCTAAAAGCGAGATTGCTACCGTCTATAAGTAAAAGTGTTTCATTAGTCATTCAGGAATTTGTGGGACTCTTAAGCTAGATCTTGATAAATCAAAATTGACTTAAAGAAAATATTCTATCAAAGATAAAATAACTTCATTAAGGAAGAATAATATTTCGTCCATTGTGAAATTTGATTGTGTTAAAATAAATTTTCTTATGGCTTCTGCTTTAGATTTAATTTTAGTTGATGATGTTGAACATTTAGGTAAGGCTGGTGAACTTGTAAAAGTAAAACCTGGTTACGCTAGAAATTTTCTTTTACCAAGAGGTCTTGCTCATCTGGCTAATAGATTTACGCTTGCCGAGTATGAAGTGAGAAAGAGTAAACTTGAAGAAGAAGCTCAGCAGAGAAGAGAAAAAGCAGAACAGCTTAAAGCTAAGCTTGATGAGCAGTTTGTTAAGATTGAGGCTAAAGCTGGTGAATCTGGTAAGCTTTTCGGTGCTATTACTAAAGAGGATGTTAGTAACGCTGTTGAGCAGCAGCTTTCTATTAAAATTGCTAAAGATCAGATTGATTTAAAAACACCTATTAGAGCTATTGGTGATTTTGAAGTTAAACTAAATTTAGCTGCTCAGATTTCTGTGACTATTATCGTTAAAGTTCAAGCTATCTAAGTTTTATACGTGTCATAATTTTATTTCATGTTCATTACTATTGAAGGGCCAGATCAAGCTGGAAAGACTACTCAGGTATCTTTATTAAAGAAGTATGCGGCTGAGAATAATAAGGATTGGTTATTTACTTCTAATCCGGGTGGTACTGATCTTGGTAAACGGCTTAGAGAATTAATTCTTGATAGGGATTATAAAGTATCAGATAAAGCGGAATTGCTAGTTTATCTTGCTGATAGAGCCCAGCATGTAGAAGAATATCATTCTTTAATTAAAGATCCGACGAAAGTCGTTATCTGTGATCGTTTTACTGATAGCACTTTAGCCTATCAAGGTTATGGCAGGAATTTAGATTTAGGAATTATTAGGCAGTTAAATGCTTATGTTACTAAAGGTATTAAGCCCGACCTTACTTTGATGTTAATGATAGATGCAGATGAAGCTACAAGAAGGCGTGAGGGAGTTCCAGACAGAATTGAGCAGGAGAATAAACTATTTTTCATTAGGGTAGCCAATGGCTATAAGACTATCGCACATGAAGAGCCAGAACGAGTGAAAATTATAAATGTAGAGAATCATTCTCGTGAAGTGCTTCATGAGCGAATAGTTAATCTTATTAATAGCTTTATTGAACAAGGTCAGCTATGAATACTTCTAGGACTATCTTAATAACAGGTTCCGCTGGGTTTATCGGTTCACATTTAATGGATTTACTTATAGATAGAGGCGATAAGCTGGTCGGGGTCGATAATTTTTGTGATTTTTATTCACCTCAGATCAAGCGTGATAATAGTAAAAAACATTATTTAAGCACTAATGCTACTGTCTATGAGCTTGATTTATTAGATTATGATGCTTTAGAAGAGCTTTTTGAAAAATATAATTTTACTCATATAGTTCATTTAGCAGCGATGGCTGGTGTTAGACCTTCATTAGAGAATCCTCGGCTTTACGATACTGTAAATAATCACTCCACCATTAATTTGTTAGATCTTGCAAAGAAATATAAAGTATCTAAATTCGTTTTCGCTTCTAGTAGTTCTGTCTATGGATCTCGCTCAGTGACACCGTTTAAAGAAGATGAAGATATTAGTAAACCTATCAGCCCCTATGCTGCGACTAAAGTCTCTGGTGAAGCGATGGTGCATGCGATGACACATTCGGTAGACTCTCTTTCGTCAGTTTGTTTAAGGTTCTTTACTGTTTACGGAGCTAGGCAGAGACCTGATCTAGCCATCCATAAATTTTCAGAGCTGATATCTTCAGGAAAGCCCATTCCAGTTTATGGTGATGGCTCCTATCAGCGTGATTATACTTATATTGATGATATTTTAGATGGGATTACTAAGGCTATAGACTTTAATACTAAATTTGAGATATTTAATTTAGGAGAATCACGGACATACACTGTAAGTGAATTAATATCTCTTCTTGAAACTAAGCTAAACAAGTCTGCGATTATTTCTTATCAAGATAAGGTGGTAGGTGATGTTCCTATAACTTGTGCTGATACTTCTAAAGCTAAGTCACTGCTTGCTTATAATCCTAAGACGCATCTTAGTGAAGGTTTAGATAAATTCATAGAATGGTTTCAAGATAAAAATAAAATTTTATCTTGAAGCTTGCTTTTAATTTCTAAATTGCATATTATAACTTTAACTATTAATTATGAAACTTGATTTACATTGGAGAATTTTTATCGGTCTTGCCCTTGGTGCGATACTAGGTTATTTCTTCTCTGTGTCTGGTACAGATATGCAAGATCCAAGTCTTGGAATCGTTAAGCTTTCGCATATTAGCTGGATTGGTGATCTTTTCCTGAAGCTTTTAAAAATGATAGTTCTACCGCTTATAATTTCTTCTATTATTGTTGGGGTTGGGCATTTACCCGTTCAGAGCTTAGGGAAAGTAGGCTTAGTAACATTTTTATTATTTAAAGGCTTGATGCTGTTTGCAGCGGGCTTTGGTCTTGTCTTCGTAAATTTCTTTAAACCTGGTTATCATATTGATTTACATAGTCTTATAGACTCTAATCCGGCAGCTGATGATGTGAAATTCATTACTGAATCGAGCTTTAGCTTTGGTGATTTAATATTCGGCATAGTACCCGATAATATCTTTAAGTCACTTGCTGCGGGTTCTTTGTTACAGATTATTTTAGTTTCTATCTTATTCTCTGTTGCTTTAATTAAAGTGAAAAATGGGAAGATGGTTCTTGATTTTTTCAAAGCTTGTTTAAATGCGATATTAAAAGTCACTCATTGGATTATGGCGATATCGCCATTTGGTATTTTTGCTTTAATCACAAAGACTGTTGCTATCGGTGGTCTTAGTTCTTTAGCGAATTACATGCCTTTTGTGAGTACTGTATTAATTGCTTTTGCGGCGATGATATTAGTAGTGGCTCCGATTTTGGTTCACTTTTTTACAGATTTTACTCCATTACAGTTTTTCAGTGGCATGAAAGAGGTTATGCTGACTGCTTTTAGCACTTCTAGTTCAGCTGCTTCTATTCCTATCACTTTAGAAACTTTAGAGAAGAAGTTTAATATTCCTAATAAAATAGCGAGCTTTGTTATTCCTATTGGTGCTTCTATGAATATGTGCGGGGCAGCTATTTATGAATCTATTGTTACCTTGTTTGTGGCGCAAGCTTGGCTGCCAGAGCCTTTAACTTTAACTCAACAGATATTTGTGGTGGGAATGGTTCTCTTAGCGACTTTTGGAACTCCAGGTATTCCTCACGGTAGTTTAATTACTATGGCTATAGTATTTCAAGCTGTAGGATTACCTTTAGAAGCTATTGGTGTAATTATTAGTATTGATCGTATTCTTGATATGACAAGAACTATGGTAAATGTAACTTTTGATTCTCTGTCTTGTTTGATTTTAAATAAAATGTTTAAAAATCTTGGAGATAATTTTCCTGAGCAGGCGGATATTGAGCTGGAAGAAAGCGAATTATCTGCACGTATTTTACCGAAGAATGCTGGTGAATCTGAGGCTAATAGCCTAACTTATTAGTTGGGCTTGCAGCCGAACGAACAAGTTCAAGGCTGAGGAGGACGAATGATTTTTATTACTGCTACTGATACAGGTGTTGGTAAAACTTTTTTTTCTCAGAAGATTATAGAGGCTGTAGCTCAGATTATTGACAGGCGTTACATAGCTTACTATAAGCCGATTCAGTGTGGTAAAGATGCTAAAGAGCTTTTTGGTAACATCTTTTATGAAGCTGATTATCAATGTATAGAGAGGGCTTGCCCAGATATAGATACTTACTGTACTTATGAGTTTGATTTTCCAGCTTCTCCAGATTATGCATCTTCGCTTGAAAATGTGACGGTAGATATTAATAAAATAGTTCTTGATTTTGAAAAATTAAAACTGGACTATAAATTTATCGTCGTAGAAGGGGCTGGAGGGCTTGCCGTACCGATTAATTCTACTGAAATGATTAGTGATGTCGCTAAAGCTTTAAATTTAGCTACTGTGCTTATAACTAAACCAGTCTTAGGTACTATTAATCAGACTTTACTATCTATAGAACATGCTAAAGCTAAGGGGTTGAATATTCAGGCATTAATTTTGGCTGAGGTTTGTGGTAACGTAGAATTTGAAATTCAGCAAGACTTTCATCGTACTAGTAAAGCTATGGAAGCAGCTCAGTTAGAGGCTAGTTTGAATTCTATAGAACGGTTTTCTGGGATTAAGTTTCGGACTGTGGCTGAAGTGGTTCAGGCTAGATTTATTTCATAGCTAATTTATTTAATTGTCGCTGAATTTCAACTCTCAAGAAAGCTGGCTAATTTTCCAAATAGATTTAGCCTGTTTCGCCATCCATGCTTGCCTACTATTAATGCGTGCCACACCCCATTCGTCATATAGATTTGATATTTCTGTACTTATCTTAAAACAACTTTTAGAATATTGAATTTTTTTAATATCGTAGCTATGATTTCCAAGTTCTTTGTTATCATTTCTGTCAAGCAATGTCATGTTGCCAATTCTATATAAAAATTGCTCATGTTGTTCGTCAGAAAAGCTGTCCCAGCCATCATCGGGGTGTTCAGGTAAAATATGCTCAATATTGTAAATATCAGCATTTGGGTCAAAAATATTCTGAGAAATATGGTTTTCTAGCTTAAATAATATATAGCGTAAAACCTTTTTGTTTCTTGTTTGAGTAGTACGGAGTTCTTTATGGGTAAAGGCATATTCAAAGGCATCATCATTAGGGTAAATAGCTTTTAAGCTATTTAAAACATCATTGATGGATTTAAACTCTTGAGATGAGACCTTTTCAGCTACAGTATTATAAATCCTTTCTTGGTCATTAGCTGAGTTGTTGCATATAACGTTATAGCGAAAAGAGATTACGGAGGCGGCTTTGAGCATTAGCTCAAAGTCATCTTGTCCAAAATTTTGATAAATAGCCATTAAGAGAGGATAGATTTGTCTAACACTAAACATTCTAAGCTCTCCTATGTAAGTTTTTATATTAGGATTGGACCATAAATTATCTTCTGGCTCAGATAAAGCCGCATAGATACCGACATCCTCTTCCATTTTTCTTAATAACTTAAATACTTCAGCTCTAGTCTTAATACTATTTCTTATAGTTTTAAATAATTCAGTATGTCTTGCGAAGGATTTTCTACTGTTCCAGTGTGCTCTAAGAAAGTTAGGGAAATCATCTCCACCTAATTGAGAAACTAATTCTTCCCATTTACTTTCTATTTGAGAGATTTCATTATTTTCTTTAGAGTCTTTGTAAATTACAGAAAAAAGATAATTTTTGAGAAGGTCGGTAGCTGATAGTTTTACGCCTCTTGCATTTAAGGTTTCAAAGACTTTATATGCATTAAGCTCATCTGTAACTGTTATTACTGTGAAAAATAATTTATCACTTAATTTATCAATAAAAGCAGCTAACTCAGCTCCATTAAGTTTAGCTCCATAATTATCCCAAGTTTTTTTTTCAAACCATTTAAAAGCTTCACGGAGTAAGCGATTGCTAGAGCTGAGATTGCGCTTCGGAATATCGGTAAGACTGACAATACAGCTCTGATAAAAATGATCATTATTTCTATTTAAAGTTAATTTAGATTTAGATAAAAGAGTTACTGGGTCTAAGTAGCCAATAAAACTATTACGTAATTGTTCTTGACGTAATTTATTGTTTTCAGGGTCTACGCCTTCTTTAATCAATCTTTCAAAGTTTTTTAAGACAGCTAGGGCAAGGATGCTAAGTGTAGTTAATCTTTGCTGACCATCAACAATATCAAAATTTTTACTATCTTTGGATCTTAGAACTAGATAACCCATATAGTGCGCATCTTCATCCTCGCGTATTAAGTTATTAATATCAAGCCACAAATCATCCCATTCTTCATTACTCCAACTATAATCACGTTGAAAATGAGGTACATTATACGTTTGTCCATTACCAATTAATTGACGATAAGTAAGATTCGCTGTATTAAAATTGCTGGCAGACATAGTGACTAGTCTTCATTATAAGCTGACAAACT
The DNA here is from genome assembly GCA_947459525.1 of Candidatus Caenarcanales bacterium. GTDB lineage: Bacteria > Cyanobacteriota > Vampirovibrionia > LMEP-6097 > LMEP-6097 > LMEP-6097. The sequence continues at coordinate 7,507 of CANHDW010000001.1, read as the reverse complement.
GCTAAAATCATAGACCGTGAACTTGCTCGCTACTGAAATAGCTGGAATTAAATTAAAGAACCCGATAATGCCAGCTTCTGGCTGCTTTGGCTTCGGTAGAGAGTATGCTAAGTTTTATGATCTTTCTGTTTTAGGTGGCATAGCGATTAAAGCTACTAGCTGGGAGCCGCGTACTGGAAACTGGACGCCGAGGGTAGCTGAGACACCAGGTGGCATGCTTAATTCGATAGGGCTGCAAAACCCTGGTGTGGAAAAGGTTGTAGCTGAAGAATTGGCTTTTTTAGCTCAGTATGACACTGCGATTTTTGCTAATGTCGCTGGCAGTTCTATCGAAGATTATGTAAGTACCTGTGCGAAATTAAGTCAGGTCACAAATGTCTCTGCTGTAGAGCTTAATGTCTCCTGTCCTAATGTGCATAATGGTATACAATTCGGTTCTAATGAAGAGTCTCTAGAAGTCTTAACTAGAGAGGTGAAGAAGGTGATAAATATTCCACTCTTCGTTAAACTCTCGCCTAATGTAACCAGCATAGTATCTATGGCTAAAGCTGCTCAGCGAGCTGGAGCTGATGGATTATCGCTGATTAATACTCTTTTAGGTATGCGTATAGATTTAAAAACTCGCAAGCCTATTCTAGCGAGAGGCAGTGGCGGTCTTTCTGGACCTGCGATTAAACCTGTCGCTATTCGTATGGTATATGAAGTGGCAAGTGAGGTGAATTTACCTATCATCGGGATGGGTGGGATTCAGTCTGTGGATGATGCTTTAGAGTTTTTTTTCGCTGGAGCTTCAGCCTTAGCAGTAGGTACTGCTAATTTTATAGATCCCTTTGCTTGTCCTGAGTTGATAAAAGCTTTAGAGAATCATTTAGAGAGTGCCCAAATTAAGTCACTGAAAGAAATTATTGGAGCTGCTTTAAGTCATGCTAGAAGTGTTCATTAAGGCGATCACAGCTAAGCTTCAGTCTAACTCAGCATTACATGCAGTGTTAATCTATGGTTCTCAAGCTAATAAAACTGCTAAAGCCACTAGTGATATAGATATAGCTTACTTAACTGATTATAAAAAGCCTTTAAACATCTTAGATATTTCAAGCTCTCTTTCTGAAATAGATATACTGCCAGATATAGATCTCTGTTGTTTAAATACAGCGAATACCATACTCTCTATGGAAATTCTCAAAAATCACCAAATCGTTTTTATTAATTCCTCTCTAGATTATGAGTTATGGAAAATCAAAACTGTGAATTTATATCATGATCTGCAAATCACTAATAGAGAGCTTTATAAGAATTTAGGGAAATAAATGAACTATGAAACTCAATCAAGACCTAATCAGGCAAAAAATCGGCAATATTCAAAACTGCTTGAATAGTATTAAAAACTATACGAATAACTTAGATAGCTCTAGCCTCGCAGATTTCAAAACTCAAGATGCTGTAGTCATTAATCTAGAGCGTGCGATACAAGCTTCTATAGATATAGCAACTCATATTATCTCAGTAAATCAGCTTGGTAGCACAAATTCAATGAAAGATAGCTTTGTATTACTGGCTAAAAACAATATTATAAGCAATGAGCTTTCACAAAAATTAATTAAGATGGTAGGTTTCGTAATATTGCAGTACATGCTTATGATAGTTTAGAGGTTTCTATATTAGAAAGCATTTTAAATAATCATCTTCAAGATTTTGAAAATTTTTATATTGAGATATTAAAAAACACCTAATATAGAATAAATATCATGTCTAAACTCAGCCCAGAAGCCTTAAATAAATTAATAGTTGCATTAGATTTTTCTTCTAAAGAGGAAACTTTTAAATTTCTGAAACGCTGTAATGATGAAAGCTTTAGACCTGCGATGCTTAAAATTGGCATGGAGCTCTTTTATAGTGAGGGACCAGAGATGGTTCGTGAAATTCAGGATATGGGTTTTAAGATTTTCTTAGATCTGAAAATTCATGATATCCCTAATACCACTGCATCAGCCTTAAAAGCTATAGCTAAGTTAAATGTAGATATTACTAATATTCATTCCTTTGCGGGTAAGGCTGTTATGAAAGCTGCTGCTGACGCGATAAAAGAAGTCTCACCTAAAACTAAATTAATCGCAGTTACCATACTTACTAGTATGTCTCAGGATATGCTCAGGGACGATCTTTTAATTAATACTACATTAGAAGATTATGTTCTGAAGCTAGCTTTAAATTCTAAAGAAGCGGGCTTAGATGGAGTGGTATGTTCAGCTCATGAAGCTAATTTAATTAAAAAGCAGTGTGGAAATAATTTTTTAACAGTTTGTCCAGGGATTAGATTTACGGATACTAATAGTGATGATCAGCAGCGTATTATGACCCCAGAGAAGGCTATAGCGAGTGGGGCTGATTACATAGTTATGGGACGGGCGATTACTAAAGCATTATAATTATTCGAGATGAAAAAATACTTACCTCTATATTTTTTTCTATCACTGAGCCTATTTTTAGGCTTCGCTTATTATACTTTTACGCTTTTTGGTTCTGCTGAAAGTCCTAAAAAAATCGATTTAGGCGAAAAAATTTCGAATAAAGCCTTAGATAAAATTACTGAAAATCCGAATTTATCTTCTCAAGATAAATTAAAGAAGCTGATTAAAACTAAGTTTAAGTCTAATTTACTTGAAAATCGCAGAAAATATTTAATTTCTAGGCTAGCTAATTCTTTAGGGGAGCCGATGATAGCTTATATTTATTCTTATGATATAGACTATAACTACCTTCCACGCTTCTCTAAGAAAATATTACTCGATTATGCTGCTAAGGTAGGTGACGAGTCTGCGATAGTAAATACTTTAGAGAAATTAATAGAAGTATTACCGAATGAGCCAGAGTTTAAATATATGCTGGCTAAATCATATCTCAGACAGAGTTTGAAAGAGAATGCGACTAAGCTTTTTACAGAAGTCCAGAATAAATATCCTGATTCTGAATATGCTCTAGGTGCTGATTATTATTTAGCTAATTTAAGTGAAGATCCTGAAATTAGAAATGAAAAATTAGTGAAATATATACAGAAGTCACCAAATGCTAATCTTGCTGCACTCGCTGTCGAAGAGATGGCTGGTATAGAGGCTTTAAAGCAGTATAGAAATGATATAGCCTTGGTCTACTATCATTTAGAGAATTATGAAAAAGCTATAGAGTATTTCGATTCTAGTGCTGTGGATTTTACTGATAAATTTTATTTACCTTATGCTAGAACTTTAGCGAAAAATAAGCAGTATGATTTAGCTAAAGCATTTTTGGTAGACAAGCTTAAGCTGACAGAGTCTCTTGCTGTATCACAGCAGCTTTTAGAGGCTTTAAAAACTTTAGATGATTCGACGAATCTTTTACCTAGTTTTAAAGAAATTTATGCAGTGGCGAAAGCTAATCAGGATGAATTACTCTGGTCTATCGCTGAGGTGACTAAGCTTAAGACTGACTATGAAGAGCTGTTTCAGAAATATCCAGATAGTAATTATGCTGCTGAAAGTATGGCTAGAGTTTTTTGGCTCGATTATAAGCGTAAAGCCTATCATCTAGCAGAGAAAACTTATCAAGAACACTGGCAAAAATTCCCTAATGCTAAGTCGCATTCTTTTGTGGCGTTCTGGATGGGGAAAATTCATTTAGAAAGAAACAGTAATGATGAGGCTCGCCGTGTTTTTAATAATTTAATCGCCGCACACCCACTCGATTATTATGCTTTTAGAGCTAAAGATATATTAGATACGAATAAACTTAGTAAAGAGAAATGGTATTTACTCCCAAGTAAATCTTCTATAGTACATCTTAGCTCTTGGAAAATGCCAGAACTGTTTACAGAAGCTAAGTTAAGAGAGCAGTATGGTAATGAAATGGCTGAGCTCTATATTACGAAAAGCTTTGATCATATAGAATCTGAGGCTTTAAGGCATCCTGAAACCTTTGATAAAAAGTTTTTAGCTGGAGCAAGTTCGCTTGTTGGTGATACTTTAAAGTCGATTACTCTAGCTCAAGAGCTAGTAAAAGATATTAGTGATTTAAATGATTCTGAAGTACATCAGCTTTATCAGGTGGCTTATCCTTTATTATATGCAGATTTAATCGGTGATAGTCTTCCAGCTGAATCTATTTTAGATCCTTTTATGGTGCACGCTTTAATAAAGCAGGAGTCTACCTATCAGTTAAATACAGTAAGCCCAGTTGGGGCTATAGGCTTAATGCAGATAATGCCTTTTACAGCTAATGATGTGGCTAGAGTTTTAAAATTACCGAAGCCTAATCCAGAGGATCTTTTCAAGCCCGAGCTTAATATTAAGTTGGGGGTACAGTTTATGGAAGAGGTATTTAGAAAATTTAATCGAAATATGATTTATTCGGTAGCCTCTTATAATGCTGGCCCGCAGAGAGTTTCTACTTGGTCTCTCTCCCCAAATGCAGCAGATCCTGATTTATTTGTTGAAGAGATTCCTTTTAGTGAAACGAAAAATTATGTTAAGCGGGTTCTGACTAACTATTGGATTTATAGAGCTTTGTATATTTAAAGATTTCCTAATAAGCCTTACTACTATATTGAGTTTGCTAATATGTATTTCGCATAATGCTTTCTGGGGGCCTACTGTATTAAATTTGAGTTAAGAAGATTTTTTCTGAAATTTTAAAACTTTTATCAAATTTAAAATAGCTTTTCCTTGTATAAGGGAATAAATTAAAGGATTCTACTAAACAAAGGAGAAATAATGTCAAGAAGAAATATGTCAGAGAGAGCTATTGCTGGTTTAATGTTGTGTGAAATTAATGTGAGTGGTTACCCGTCGGGTGGTTACCCGTCGGGTGGTTACCCGTCGAGTAGTTCTGAAGAAAATAGAAATTTAGGTATCTTAAATGGATTAGTACAAAAAGGTGTGAGTGATGAAAATAAATTTAGACCTTTGACTCAGTTATTACAGAATATTGGTAAATCTAATACAGATGGAAGTACTCCTAGAGATACTACTGCTCTTGGAGAAGATTCTACTAAGTTATTTCTAGCTTTTATGGAAGAAGCTGCTCCACCAACTTGTAATCCAGAAGCAGATAAAGCTAAGGCTCAAAAAGTTTTGGCTGAAATGCAGGAAACCTTTGGCTTAAGTGATAAGCAGGTTGAAGGTCTTCAGAAAAAATTAGATGATAATCAATCAGCACAACGAGATACTTATAATTGTGCTTCTAGTACTAATACTCTAAATATTCCAGAATTCAAACAAGAGCTCGGCAAATTCAAAGACGCGCTCGAGAAATCAGGCAGCACAGTAATTAAGGAACCCCTACCTACTGAACTTACGGAGTAAATAATATAGATAGTTAACTAAATTAATAAATCCTCAAGCCTAGCTCCCCGAGACCCTTTTAAATAGATTATTCTATAAGGTTTTCGAGGAGCTAGATTTGTGTTTGAGGAAAGTAGAGAAGCTTCACTCATAAGTATTTCTAGTTCCTTGTAACTAATATTTTCTAAGCTCCTATCAGCATCTATTCCTAAATTCAGTTCTTTTAAAAACACCTCTAATCTGAGTTCATGTGAGATATTTCTAAAATCGAGCAGCTTAGATTTAGGATTCTGTGAGCAGAGTTCCAGAGTTTCATTTACTGATTTCTCTATTAACTCAGCTTCATTTTCTAGAATTTCACCGATTACTATTAAAATTTCGTGATCTATAAATTTATCTAAAATACCTTTAACACTTAGTAAAAGTGACTCAGGGCTAGCATTATAAGCATCGTTAATGTAGATATTATTATGCTTATCTTTATAGATACTACCTCTGCCTCCTAGTGCTTGATAATTTAAAAGTCCATTTTGGGTTTGATTAAAATCCAGTTCAAGTAGTTGGGCTGCTTCATAGACAGCATTGGCGTCATTTATTATGCCTTGATTCGTGATTGCATTTAATTTAAATTTCTCTTCTGAGCTGAATTTTAGAATTTTCTCTACGCTGAGAGGCTGACTGGTATTAGGATTTATAAAACTATTTTCCTTTAGCTCACTGTATAGATTTTCATCTATGATGAAAGTCGCGGGCATGATTTTCTGTATACTTAAATTTAGAAATTTCTCTGAAGGGTTCTTATTAGAAGAGTTACTCGAAGTGAAATCAGAAAATTCATAATCTTGAATATAATTTATGATCTCCATCTTCGCTTTTTTTATATTCTCTTTAGAGCCGAGAATTTCTATATGAGCACTGCCGATGCAGGTTATCAGACAGATGTTTGGTTTAGCGATTTTACTAAGCAAGTCTATCTGCCCAAGCCCACGCATTCCCATCTCTAAAATTAAAATTTCTGTATCTTCGGGCATGGCTAAAATGGTCTTAGGCACACCGATTTCGTTATTAAAATTAGCGTCACTGTAATGAATTTTAAAATGGTCTTTTAGAACGGCAGCTAGCATTTCTTTAGTTGTAGTTTTACCATTACTGCCTGTAATAGATATTACTAGTGGATTTACTCTATCTCTATACTCAGTAGCTAGTCTTTGATACTCTTCTAGAGTGTCTTTGACTGTGATGAGTTTATTTTGGTTTTCAGATAAAATATTTTTACTAGCTTCTAATTTTGAAATTTTCTTTTGTTGATCTTCTGATTTAGTATTAAGATCATTTGCTTTATTATTTTCAGTGATGATTTGCTGATTAATATCTTCGATTAAAGTTTTAAAATCTTTAGATGAATAGACTGCGGCAGCCCCCTTCTCTAGAGCTTCTGGGATGAAATTATGCCCATCGAATTTGTCACCGATTAAAGCTAAATAGTGATCTCCTACTTGTATGTCACGGGTATCAGTAGATATTTTTTTTTGCATAGTATACTAAAATAACATTTTAATCTGGACAAGACTTTTGTATCAAAATTTAAAAAATCATAATTTTATTGATTTCAGTATAAATAAAAACTCATACATTGTAGAATTACTCATGGTACTAGCCCAAGTGGCGGAATAGGTAGACGCAACAGACTTAAAATCTGTTGAACCCTTTGGTTCGTGCCGGTTCAAGTCCGGCCTTGGGTACCACTTTTTTACCTTAGATAAAGACCCATATATAAAACATGCTCAAAACGAAGCGAAATGGAGTTTTGCCACGGTTTTATTAAGGATTTTACGGAGTTATCGCACGGCTGAAGTTCCCAGTATCAAATGATTCTCGAGCTTCTCTTGATATCTTCTGCTCCTGTAGCCACTCCCCAAAAGTGAAAGCCTCTCTTGAGTCTTGACACTCAGTACCTCGGGATAGTACGTTAGTTCCAATATCTTTTTCCACTATTATTCGGGGTAAATTCTTATTCGGTATTTCAATAAAACAGTGTTCTAAACCCTTTGGGTAAATTACCTGAATTCAGATCTGAAGTTAAATTTTTAATAATTTAAGCAAATTGTTAATTAGATTTCAGAGAGAAGTTTATCAAGAGAGATGGAATTTCTGCAAGAAATTCCATCTCTCTTCACTTTATGCCATTAGCATGG